>DCFP01000012.1:0-2782 GCA_002319925.1 Holophagaceae bacterium UBA1801
AGTACAAGATCGCGTGGTTGCCCGGCGATGGCGTCGGCATCGAGGTCATGGAAGCAGCGAAGATCTGTTTCGATGCTCTCAAGTTCGATGCAGCCTACACCCACGGGGATATCGGGTGGGAATTCTGGTGCAAGGAAGGAGAATGCTTCCCCCAGAGAACCATTGATCTTCTGAAGAACTGCGATGCAGCCATGTTCGGCGCCATCACCTCCAAACCCGTGAAGGACGCGGAAAAGGAACTCGTGCCTGAACTCCAAGGCAAGGGCCTGGTCTACCGCAGCCCCATCGTGCGCATGAGACAGATGTTCGATCTGTATACCTGCCTTCGTCCCTGCAAGGCCTATCCAGGCAATCCCCTCAACTACAAGGAAGGTATCGATCTCGTGGTCCTCCGCGAGAACACCGAAGGCCTCTATGCGGGTGTGGAATTCAGCCCTGTGCCCGACGAGCTGAAGGAGTGCCTCACCAAGGTGAGCAAACCCTTCGCCCACTTCGCGAATCTTCCCGGCGACGAGTTCGCGATCACCTGCAAGATCAACACGAAGAAGGGCTGCGAACGCATCATCCGCGCTGCGTTCGAATACGCGAAGAAATTCAACTATCCCAAGGTCACCATCGTCCACAAAGCCAACGTCGTGAGAACGACAGAAGGAATGTTCCTGGAGACGGGCAAGCGCATCGCCAAGGAATATCCAGGCATCCAGGTGGATGACGCCAACATCGATGCCATCTGCATGTGGCTCCTAAAGAATCCAAAGAGCTATGGGGTTCTCGTGGCCACGAACCTCTTCGGCGACATCATCAGCGACCTCTGTGCTCAGATGGTGGGCGGTCTTGGCTTCGGCTGCTCAGGCAACATCGGCGAGAAGCTCGCGGTCTTCGAACCGACCCACGGCAGCGCGCCCAAGTATGCCGGCCAGTACAAGGTGAACCCCATCGCCACCATTCTCGCAGGCAAGATGATGCTGGACTGGCTGGGTGAGAAGGAAAAGGGCGATCGCTTGGAGAAGGCCACCGCTGCCGTCATCGCCGAAGGCAAGGTGCGCACCTACGATATGGGTGGCAGCGCCACCACCTTGGAGATGGGTGAAGCCATCGCGAGGAAGCTTTAAATAATTACCGCCAAGACGCCAAGAAAAGAGAACATTCTTTGGCATTCCTTGGCGTTCTTGGCGGTTCATCCTATTTGAGGTTCGAAATGTCCGAGATCCTCATTCATGAAGTAGGCCTCCGCGACGGCCTTCAGGTCGAAAAGCAGGTGGTGCCCACGGCGAAAAAACTGGAATGGCTGCGGGCTCTAATGGCCTCTGGCCTGGATATCATCCAGGTGGGCTCCTTCGTCCATCCCGAGAAGGTGCCGCAGATGGCGGACACCGATGAGCTGTTTCGCATCCTGATCGCGGAGAAACCATCGAATGTGCTGCTTTCGGGCCTGGCGCTCAATGAAAAGGGAGTGGAGCGGGGCTTGAAGTGTGGCGTTGAACTATTCTGTCTTGGCGTATCCGCGTCAGAGACCCACAGCCAGAAGAACACTGGCATGGGCACGGAAGAAGCACAACGCCGCATCATTGCCGCTGCGCAGGAAGCCATCAAGGCCGGAAAGCGCGTCCAGGTTTCCGTCCAGAGCGCCTTTGGGTGCGGCTTTGAAGGCCGCATCCCCGAAGAACGCGTGCTAGGAATCGTGAAGTCCTACCTGGAGGCGAACCTGACGAGCATCAGTCTCGCTGACACCGCCGGTCATGCCTACCCGGATCAGGTCAGGCGGCTCTTTGGCGAGATCCGCAAACTCTCCTCGGCTGTCCAGTGCACCTGTCATTTCCACGATACCTACGGACTGGGCATGGCCAACGTCTATGCCGCCATGGACGCAGGTGCCACCTGTTTCGAAACCTCCTTTGCGGGTCTCGGCGGCTGCCCTTTCACCAAGGTCTCCGCGGGCAACGTCGCAACGGAAGACCTGGTTCACGGATTCCATCGCGTCGGCCGCCGCAAGGACATTGACCTCTCGGCTCTCATCGCCGTCGCCAAGGATGTTTCCGCTTTCTTCTCGCGAGACATGCAAGGCCGTGTATACAAGACTGGTTCTCTTTCCTACTGAATCCAACCGGTGAACCCATGACAAAAAAGCGCATCCTCGACGGCATCAAGGTCCTGGACCTTACCAATGTGCTCTCCGGGCCTTTCGCATCACTGCACTTGGCGCTCCTGGGCGCCGAGGTCATCAAGATCGAGAATCCCAAGGACGGGGACCTGGCCCGCAAACTCGGCATCGTCCCCGACTACAACAAGAAGCTGATGGGCACGAGTTTCCTCGCCCAGAACTGCAACAAGAAGTCCGTGAGCCTCAACACCAAGAGCCCCGAGGGCAAGGAGATCTTCAAGCGACTGGCGAAGGACGCGGATGTCATCATCGAGAACTTCCGGCCTGGCGTCATGGATCGCCTGGGCATCGGCTACAAAGTGATCTCCGAGATCAATCCGAAGATCATCTTCTGCGCCATCTCCGGGTTTGGCGCCACAGGCCCCGATGCGGACAAGCCCGCATACGACCAGATCATCCAGGGACTTTCCGGCGAGATGGCCATCAATGGCGACGAGCGTCTGAACCCGCTCCGGGCGGGCTTCCCCGTCTGCGACACCGTAGGTGGCATGAACGGCGCCTTCGCCGTCATGGCCGCTCTCTTCCATCGCGAACGCACCGGCGAAGGTCAGTACATCGATATCGCCCTGCTGGATAGCATCATGCCCCTCATGGGTTGGGTGGCGGCCAACCTCCTGATCG
>DCFP01000012.1:3045-7740 GCA_002319925.1 Holophagaceae bacterium UBA1801
ACCTCCTGATCGGCGGCCAGCAGCCCGTGGTCATGGGCAATGACAACTTCACGGCAGCTCCCAGCGGCACCTTCAAGACCCAGGACGGCTACATCAATATCGCCGCCAACAAACAGGAGCAGTGGGAATCCGTGTGCGATGTGCTGGAGGTTCCCGAGCTGAAGACCGATCCGCGATTCCAGGAGCGGGACACCCGCAAGAAGAACCGCAAGGAACTCACGCCCCTACTGGAAGCCCGGCTCACCCAAAGGCCAACCCTTCACTGGGTGGACGCGCTCAACGCCAAGGATGTGCCCAGCGGCGCAATTTTGGGGCTCGAGCAGGCATTGAGGCAACCCCAGATCAAGCACCGGGGCGTGCTGCAGAACATAGACGTTCCCGGCATCGGCGGCATCGAAGTCTTCGGCCTCACCGCTCTCTTCAACAAAACCAGCGGCGAAGTGGCGACGCCGCCCCCGACGCTCGGGGAGCACAACGCCGAAATCCTGGGCCGTCTCGGCTATGACGAAGCCCAGCTCAAGGAATTGAAAACAAAGGCCGTGATCTAATTCCGCTTCAATCGCCGTCAACACGTTCACAGGAGGTTCTGCATGGGAATGACAGTCGTTGAAAAGATCCTGGCCAAGGCGGCGGGCTTGAAGTCCGTCAAGGCCGGGGATGTGGTCGAGCCGAAGGTGGATCTCGCCATGTCCCACGAAAATGCGGCGCTGGTGATCAACCAGTTCAAGGAAATCTACGAAGGAACGGGACGGGAAGCGAAACCCTGGGAGCCTTCGAACATCGCCATCATCTTTGATCACCGGGTCCCGGCGGAAGGACCGAAAACCGCCACGAACCAGAAGCTGATCCGCAATTTCGTCAGCCAGCACAACATCGAGAAGTTCCACGATATCCGCGGGGATCGCGGCGGCATCTGCCACCAGATCCTTCCTGAGTACGGTTACGTGCGACCTGGTTACGTCGTCGTCGGCACGGACAGCCATACCACCAGCCACGGAGCGCTGGGTGCTTTCTCCTTTGGCATCGGTGCCACGGAGATGGCCTCGGTCTGGACTCTCGGCGTAGCGTTGAACGTCGAAGTCCCGCCCACCATCAAGGTCGTGGTCAAGGGATCCTTCCCCAAGCATGTGGGCCCCAAGGATCTCATCCTCCACCTCATCGGCAAGCTCACGGCCCAGGGAGCCAATTTCCGCGTCCTGGAATTCCATGGCAAGACCATCCAGAAGATGTCCACCAGCGGCCGTCTCGCCATCTGCAACATGAGTGTGGAAGCGGGCGCCACCAGCGGCATCGTTCCCGCTGACGAAGAAACGGTCCGCTATTTGAAGGAAGAAGCCGGCGTGAAGGGCAAGATCGAATGCGTCGTACCCGATGACGATGCCGTCTACGAACAGATCGTGGACGTGGACGTCTCAGCACTCGCGCCCCAGATCGCCTGCCCCCACACCGTGGACAACGTGAAACCCATCGACCAGGTAGCCGGAAAGCCTGTGCAGCAGGTTGTCATCGGCAGCTGCACCAATGGACGCCTGGACGATCTAGCCGCCGCCGCCAAGATCATCAAGGGCAAGAAAGTCGCCCAAGGCACGCGCATGCTGGTTTTTCCCGCTTCCGGGAGGGTATTTGCTCAGGCGCTGGACGCCGGCTACATCCACGACTTCATGAAGGCCGGCGCCGTGGTCATGAACTCCGGCTGCGGACCATGCCTCGGTGTGCACCAGGGCGCGCTGGGTGATGATGAGGTCGCACTGGCAACCACGAACCGTAATTTCAAGGGCCGCATGGGCAATCCGAAATCCGAAGTCTACCTCTGCAGCCCCGCTGTGGCTGCCGCAAGCGCCATCACCGGCGTCATCACCGATCCGCGCAAGGGAGGGAAGTAACATGGGTAAGGTCGTTCTGAAACTCGGAAAAGATATCAGCACCGATGACATCTACCCCGGCCGCTTCATGGCCACCGTGCTGCCCACGGAAACCCCGCAGTTCTGCTTCAACGATCGCACCGAGTTCAACGCCAAGTTGAAGGCGAAGGCGATTCCCGCGGGCAGCATTATTGTCGCCGATGAGAACTTCGGTTGCGGCTCCAGCCGCGAGCAGGCAACCAGCGCGGTCAAGGGTCACGAGCTTGTCGTCATCGCCAAGAGCATTGCCCGCATCTTTTTGCAGAACTCCGTGAACCTCGGCTTGAACCTGATCATCTGCCCCACCATCGAGGCCAACGAGGGCGATGAGATCGAAGTTCAAGCCGGCAAGGTACTCAACAAGACCAGCGGCAAAGAATTCAAGACCGTGCCTTTGCCCCCTGCTCGCCAGGCCATCATCAATGCGGGCGGATTGATTCCCTTCACGCGCAAGCGGATGCTGGAATCAAATCCCAGATAGTAGCGGTGCAAGACACGCCAAGCCCCGCCGGCTGACGACGGGGCTTGATTTTTATTTCGGGAGAAGGCCATGACCTGGCACGAAGATCTCAGGAGCGTCGAGTGGAATGGCCGGAAGTACCTGGTCCTCGACAAGATCAAAGAGGAAGGCCGGATCTATCTCGGGCTGGCCATCTTCGAGGACGTGGCGGCGACCGCGAACGCCATGGATGCGGGCCGGCCCCGCTCATTGCCCAGCGATTTGACATGGGTTGAAGAAACGGGGACCGAGTTCGCGCCGCTTTCCAGGAAAGCCGTGAAGGAGATTCTGAAACGCAAGGGAGATCGCGCGAAGACCGCGTTCGGGAAACCGTGAATCGGACCGCCCCATCGCCTTAATGATGCGAATTGCCCATGCTCTTTGTGGCCGGCCTGCTGGGCAACTTGCGGTGCTAAGCTGAATGCTTGTAGCTGGCCGGAGGGGCTGAGCCTTGGAAAAGAGAACACTGGGGACTCAAGGGCTTGTCGTCGGCGCCATCGGCCTGGGCTGCATGAGCATGTCCGATGACTATGGACGCCCGGAAGACCGGGACGAGACCGAATCCATCGCCACCATTCACCGCGCCTTGGAGCGCGGGGTTACCCTCCTGGACACCGCGGAAGCCTACGGCCCCTACACCAACGAGGAACTGATCGGCCGGGCCATCCGCGGACGGCGGGAACAGGTGGTCGTCGCCACCAAGTTCGGATTGGCCAATGGAGTCGATGGCTCTCCTGCCAATGCCAAGCGTGCAGCCGAGGCTTCATTGCGCCGCCTCGGCGTCGAGGTGATCGATCTCTACTACCTGCATCGCAAGGATCCCCAGGTTCCCATCGAGGAATCCGTAGGCGCCATGAAAGAACTCGTGGAAGCAGGCAAGGTGCGATTCCTGGGCCTCTCGGAAGTCGGACCTGAAACCCTGCGTCGCGCCCACAAGGTGCATCCCATTTCTGTCTTGCAAAGCGAATACTCCCTCTGGGAACGAGGTATGGAAAAAGAAATCCTGCCCACGATCCGGGCACTGGGAATCGGATTTGTGCCCTTCAGCCCCCTGGGCCGGGGCTATTTGACCGGCGCATTCAAGAGCATCAAGGATCTCCCTGAAGGGGACTGGCGGATCAATATTCCCCGCTTCAACGAAGAGTTCGCGGAAGCCAACGCGAGGGTCGTAGCGGGTGTGAAGACTGTCGCGGAACGAATGGGGGCCGCGCCCGCCCAGGTGGCCCTGGCCTGGGTGCTGGCTCAAGGTCCGGATATCGTCCCGATTCCCGGCACCAAGCGCAGGAAATATCTGGATCAAAACCTGGACGCCATCAAGTTACTTTTATCTGCGGATGATCTGGCCGAACTCGGCACCCTGGCCGACCTGGTTTCCGGCGATCGCTACCTGCCCTGGATGATGAAGCTCGTGGAGCGCTGACAAAAGGGCAAGCAGGATAGTCGGAATTTTTCCATCGATTCCATACCACTCCAGCGGTATCCTGGACGTTCTGCCGGACGCATGTGCCGGGAATCCAGCCCCTAGAGGGGGCAACCAATCAGAGGTGGACGAATGTCCCAACTTTCAACCCTTATCAAGGGTCACGGCACCAAACAGGTCGGCCGTATCAAGGTTCTCGACGCTACGATGTTTGAGGACAGCACGCCTGACGCCCAGGAGTTCCTGGCCGCGCTCCAGGGTGAATCCCGCGCGCTGCGCGAAGAAGAAGTGGTGAAGGGCCATGTCGTGGAGATCCGCGGCAAGGATGTCATCATCGACATCGGCTACAAGGGCTCGGGCACCATCAACCTCGACGAGTTCATGAACCCCGATGGCACCGTGGGTGTGGCCGTGGGCGACATCGTCGAAGTCCTCCTCGAGCACCTCGAGGACGTCAATGGCAACGTACGCATTTCCCGCGAACGAGCCGAGAAGATGAAGATCTGGGACGAGGTCGAGAAGGCCTTCCGTTCCAACATGACCGTGCATGGAGTGGTCCTGGAGAAGGTCAAGGGCGGCCTGGCCGTGGACATCGGCATCCGCGCCTTCCTGCCCGGCAGCCAGGTGGATGTCAAGCCCGTCCGCAACCTGGATCCCTACCTCGGCAAGTCCTTCGACATGAAGGTCATCAAGGTGAATCGCCGCCGCGGCAACATCGTACTGAGCCGCAAGCTCTACCTCGAGACCGTCAACGCCAACATGAAGGAAGAGACGCTGGCCGGCCTGGAAGAAGGCAAGTTGGTCGAAGGCACCGTCAAGAACATCACCGAATATGGCGCCTTCATCGACCTGGGCGGCGTGGACGGCCTGCTGCA
>DCFP01000012.1:7997-8268 GCA_002319925.1 Holophagaceae bacterium UBA1801
CATCACCGACATGTCCTGGGGCCGCTTGAACCACCCCAGCGAGATGTTCCAGGTGGGCGACAAGGTCGAGGTCGCGATCCTGAAATACGACCGCGACACCGAGCGCGTCTCCCTGGGCTACAAGCAGAAGTTCGCCGATCCTTGGCTGACGGTGGAAGAGCGCTTCCCCATCAACGCCAATGTCAAGGGCAAGGTGGTTTCCATCACCGACTACGGTGCATTCGTTGAGCTCGAGCCCGGCGTCGAAGGCCTGGTGCACGTCTCCGAGATG
>DCFP01000012.1:8530-10355 GCA_002319925.1 Holophagaceae bacterium UBA1801
GATGAGCTGGACCAAGAAGGTCAAGTCCGCCAAGGGCATGGTCAACCTCGGCGACATGGTCGAAGCGATCATCCTGCAGGTGGATCCCGAGAACCGGCGCATCTCCCTGGGCATGAAGCAGGTCACCCCCAATCCCTGGATGGAAGTGGCCGAGAAGTACCAGCCCGGCCAGATCGTCACCGGCACCGTGCGCAACATCACCGAGTTCGGCGCCTTCGTGGAACTGGAAGAGGGCATCGACGGCCTGATCCACGTTTCCGACTTCAGCTGGACCAAGAAGATCAAGCACCCCGGCGAAGTAGTGAAGAAGGGCGATTCCGTCACCGCCAAGGTCCTCAGCCTGGATCCCCTGAATCAGCGCATGAGCCTGGGCGTGAAGCAGATGGAGCCCAACGTCTGGGAAATCTTCTTCGACAGCCACCACGTGGGTGACACCATCGTGGGCAAGATCGCCCGCCTGACGGATTTCGGCGCCTTCGTCGATCTCGGCGATGGCATCGAAGGCCTGGTCCACGTCTCCGAGCTCTCCCGCAAGCGCGTGGAAGAGATCCAGAAGGAATTCTCCGTTGCGCAGGAACTGACGATGAAGATCGTCAAGCTGGACCCAACCGAACATCGCATCGGCCTGTCCGTGAAGCAGTTCGAACAGGATCAGGAACGCGGCGAGCTCGAAGCTGCCAAGAACCTCCAGCCCTTCAAAAAGGCGACCCTCGCGGATGCCTTCCAGAAGGCTGAGCGGGAAGACTAGGATTTCCCGGTTCCAGTATGAGCGCCCCGCAAGGGGCGCTCATTCGTTATAGGAGAAGGCTGATCATAACTTGCGCCACAGAAAGCGCCCAACCGCTCCTCCGGGATACGACCTTCCCTCACACTTCATTAGGAATTTTTCCCTTCAAACTCCGGAATTATTCCCAAACGCAATAAGGAGGATATAAGTGCTTGAATTCAGGTTACATTTGATATTTTATGATTCGATTTATATCTTTCTTTTCTGATTTTATTGAAATAATCAATCCGTTCGCGACCTTTGACATTAAGACAAATGGATCAACCGAGGATATGAATCTCATTCACAAATTGGATGAACCAATTGAAGAGCCCTATGGTTCCAGGGTGGTCTAGAATGCTCTGAGCCGCAGATTCCAGGCACCGCATGTCATAAAAGTTACGACCACGTTGAGGACCTGGGAATCAGGTCTTTGAAAGCCCGAGATGCCATTTCCTTTTAAAATTCGGCCATGAAGTGACTACTTGTGCTACCGTGAGGACAGAAGCGAGGATTCGTGCGAAATTCTCAAGCATAGTGTTCAGGTAGAAACCAAGGACCTTGCTGGTTTCACATGCGGGAGGCGTTTTAAGCCGGCCTCAAGGTTTGGGTACCTTGAGCCATCTTGGCATTACGCGAGCTCTTACGCGTTTTCCCCACGCACCGCCTCATGGATCCACAACGGGGAAAATGAAGTTTTGTCTTTATTTTTCTTCACTATTATGTGAGATATTTTTTTTCATTCCTTCGTTGACACGCAAGCAGCCCCCCATCTAGACTAGCGTGGATGTTCATAGACAATTGGCGATTCAGTTTTCCGTATTTCACTCGCGAATAATATTTATCCACATTGCTTCAAGAACTGATTTCAGTATTGGTTATACTGATAAAATCTTGGCAATGCTTCTAAGTAGAATTTGCATGATCACGACGAATATCGATTAATTGCATCCAACCGGAAATGAATACCCCCGTACGATGGCCCGACATCAATAGCAACCAGCTTTGATTGTCGATTCTTCAACTTCCCCTAAGGAGGAGAAAACTCATGCGAAAAAT
>DCFP01000086.1 GCA_002319925.1 Holophagaceae bacterium UBA1801
CATCAAGTGGCTTCAAATGCTGGTGTTGCCCATCCCGGCAGCACCGGCCGGTCCGGGAAGCGGCGGCGCAGGCGGGCCAGGGCGGGCTCCAATTCGCCCAGCTTGTGGCTGAGGGGCGCCTCGAACAGCCCCCGGGGCCGGCCCAGGCCCCAGGCCAGATGCAGTTCCAGCCGGTGCACCAGGATCCGCCGGACGGCGCCCTGCCGGAAGGCGGCCTCCACCTGCCGGGCCAGGACCATGGCCGGCTCGGCCAGGGCTTCCTCCGGGGCGCGCCAGCGGTGGTCCAGGCCGTCCACGTCCCACCAGCGCAGGGTCAGCCGGCGCGGGCAGCGGCCGTCGTTCCAGAACCGCTCCAGGCACCAGATGGCCAGGGGCACCTCCTCGGGCAGGCAGGGGGGCTCCAGGCGCCAGGGGTGCCGGGACTCGCCCACCGGGTCGGCCAGCATGGGCAGGCGCGGCCGATCCTCGCCCCGGGCCTGGGCCAGCACCCGCCGGGCCAGGTCCTCGGACATCAGCTGGGCCAGGGTGGGCAGGGGCACCGGCTGCAGGTCGCCGAACCGGCGCAGGCCCAGGCGCTGGAAACGCCAGCGCAGGCGCGGGGCCAGGTCGGGCATGCGGCCCAGGGGCTGGGGGGCCAGGAAGGCCGGCTCGGCGCCCTCGGGCACTTCCTCCAGGCGCACCGCCGGGCCGGTGTGCTCCAGGCGGGTGGCCAGCTTGGCGGCGGTGGCGCTCCGGGACAGGCCCCCCTGGCTGACCCAGCCGGTGGACTGGGCCAGCTCCTTCTGGATGCGGGCGGCGGCGTCCCGGGGGCCGCCGAACAACCGGCCGGTGCCGTCCAGCTCCACCAGGGCTTCGCCCATGTGGCCCAGCAGCCCCTGGGGCGTCCAGTGCTGGAGGAACTCCCCCAGGCTGGCCTGGGCCTCCCACCAGGTCTGGGGCGCCGGGTCCAGGACCCGCAACCCCGGCACCTGGCGCAGGGCGTGATCCATGGGATCCCCCGGCGCCACGCCTGCGGCCCGGGCCAGCCGGTTCACCAGCCACAGCGAAGGCGTGCGCCCGGAATGGGGGCTCAGGAAGGCCAGGGGCCGCTCCCGCAGACTTCCCTCCCGCTGGCACGCCAGCTGGAACGGCAGCTCGGGGACCCACATCGCCAACACGGAACACCTCCAGGAGGGGTACCAAATATGGCGAAATTTTGGCGAAATTCAAGAGGTGAATTTGACCGGGAGGTCGGGTAGGCAGCCGAATGTGCTGTACCACCCGGGAATGATCGAAATGCAGGAGCTGAGCACGCGAAGCAGGATTCCAGCCATGGTGGTGCGATTAAAGGCATGCATAGAAGGGGCCGATCTATGCATTAGACATCTCTGTTTTTGCTGATTTCTGCCACAGCTCCACTTGATGATTCTGGCTCGTAATCGCTTTGTGGCCTCTTCCGGAGGCAGTCATGCACACGATGGTCATCCTTATGCGATTGAACCGGGAACCCCCCTCCAGGCCGGTACGGGTCCGCCGGGCCGCATTCCGGGCCACGCGATGGGTCTGGACCCATGTCCTCCGCTGGGTTGGCCTGGCGGCCTTGCTGGTTTGCGCATTCAGCGGCCGGGTGGCCACGGCCGGGGAGCAGGTGATCCGCTACTTCCCCGTGGGACCGATCTACGACTACCGGTGGAAGCTGCTGGATCTGGCCCTGGATCACGCCAGGGATCTTGATGAGTCCTTCCGGCTGCAGCCCTACGCCGAGGAAATCACCCAGAACCGGGCCATGTCCCTGTTGCAATCCGGCGATCTCGAGGTCATCGCCCTGGGCACCAATCCGGAGCGCGAGGCGCAGCTGATGCCCATCCGGTTCGACATTCTGCGGGGCATGGTGGGTTTTCGCGTGTTCCTGATCCGCGGTTCGGACCAGGCCCGCATCGCGCGCATGAACGACACGGAGCTGAGGCAGCGGCTGACCTTCGGACTCCAGCGGGACTGGGCGGATCTGCCGATCATGACCGCCAACGGCTACAAGGTGGAAACCTCCATCGATTACGCGAACCTCTTCGCCATGCTGGATGCCGGCCGTTTCGATGCCTTTCCGCGGGGCATCAACGAGATCGCCATGGATCTTGCTTCTCATCACGAGGCCTATCCGCGCCTGGCGATGGAACGCACCAAGGCCCTGTATTTCCCATTCCCGATCTACTTCTGGGTCAACAAGGGCAACCCGGCGCTGGCGCAGAAGATCGAGCATGGGCTCGCTCTGTCGCTGAAGGATGGCTCCTTCAAGAGGCTCTTCCTGACCTATCACGCGGAGGAAATCGCCGCGATGCGGAAGTACCACCGGCATGTCATCCGGCTCGCCAATCCCAACCTGCCCGCCGGGGTTTCTGAAACGGATACCACGTGGTGGTGGGATCAGAAGTAGACAAACCATCCACGATTCACTACCGGACCAACCTTGATGCGATCCAAAGAAACCCTGGCGCGGCGCCTGATCCAGAGCATGTTCCCGTGGTTCCTGCTGATCGCCTTCGGCCTGGCGCTGGCCCAGATGGCCGTCCAGTACGTCAGCGTCAGCAACGCCATCGAGAGTGATCTGGGCTCCCTGTGCGACACCGTCGGCCAGCCCGTGGCCCAGGCGGTATGGGAACTGGACAAGTCGAGTCTCCAAGGCCTGGCCCGGGGCATCCGGCAGAATGAGATCGCCACGGGAATCCAGATCGAAACAGTGGATGGCCGGGTTCTGTTGGCCGATGGGCAGGTGCCGCCCGCGCAAGGGAAACCGGGTTCGATGCTTTTCAGCCTGCACAAACAGAGGGCGGTCCCTCTCTACTTCGTGTCCCAGCGCGGCCTCCGGCAAATGGTCGGGAACCTGAGGATCTACTCCAGCCCCTTCGTGGTCTGGCAGCGGATCCGCTCCAGCCTTTTCATGTCGCTGCTCAGCTTTGTCGTACTGGCCGCGGGCATGTGGCTGCTCTTCTCCGTGACCATCCGCAGCCGCGTGTCCAAGAACGTGCAGGGCGTGGCCGAAGCCATCGCGGGCTGGCAATCCCAGAGGCTCGACCAGACGGTGAACCGGATCGAGTATCCGTACCGGGATGAGCTGGGCGATCTGGTGGCAGCGCTCAATGAAAACAGATTCCGGCTTTACGAATCCGTGCGGGAGCTGAACGTCCTCAACCGCGACCAGGAGAACATCATCGCGTCGCGTACCGCGGATCTGCAGGAGGCCAAGGAACGGGCCGAGGCTGCCGACCGCATTAAGTCAGCCTTTCTCGCCACCATGTCCCACGAACTCCGGACGCCGCTGAATTCGATCATCGGTTTCACCGGGATCCTGCTGCAGGGGCTGGTGGGGCCTCTCAACGACGAGCAGAAGAAGCAGCTCGGCATGGTGCGCGACAGCTCCGTCCATCTGCTCGAGCTGATCAACGATGTGCTCGATATTTCGAAGATCGAGGCGGGGCAGTTGGAGGTGGCCTCGGAATCCTTCGACCTCCGGGACTCCCTGCAAAAGGTGGTCCGCCATCTCGGCACCCAGGCCGCCAAGAAAGGACTCGCCCTGGAACTGGAGATGGACCCAGGGGTGGGCGACATCACCAGTGATCGGCGCAGGGTGGAGCAGGTGCTCCTGAACCTGGCCGGCAACGCCATCAAATTCACCGAACAGGGAAGGGTTGGCATTCATTGTCTGGATGCAGGCGGCGAGGTGAGAGTGGAGGTGCGCGATACGGGCATCGGCATCCGCGCCGAGGATCTGCCTGCGCTCTTCACGCCCTTCAAGCAGATCGACAGCGGACTCACGCGGAAGTACGACGGCACGGGGCTCGGCCTCTCCATCTGCAAGCGGCTGATCGAGCTGATGGGCGGCCGCATCTGGGCGGAAAGCGCGCCAGGCAAGGGGAGCACGTTCATCTTCATGCTGCCGAAAGGGAGATAGACCATGGCGAGAAGCATTCTGTACATCGAAGACAACGAGCAGAATCTCTACCTGATCACCTTCCTGCTGAAGAGTCGAGGCCATGAGGTCGCGCAGGCCCGGAGCGGCGAAGAGGGCATTGCCCTCGCGGGCCGGAGCACGCCTGATCTGATCCTGCTTGATATCCAGCTCCCCGGCATGGATGGCTACGAGATCGCGCGCCAGTTGCGGCTCAACCCGGATCTTCGCGGTATCCCCATCGTGGCCGTCACTTCCTACGCCATGGTGGGCGACAAGGAGAAGGCCTTGGCCGCGGGCTGCGATGGCTACATCGAAAAGCCCATCAATCCTGAGACCTTCGTCAGTCAGGTCGAAGCTCATTTGAACGCGGGGGATGTCCGATGACCACCGTTCTGATCGCAGATGACGTGCAGGAAAATCGGTACCTCCTCGAGACCCTGTTGAAGGGAAACGGCTATGACGTCCTACTGGCCGAGCAAGGCAGGCAAGCCTTGGATATCCTCCGCAGCCAACCGGTGGATCTCATCATCTCGGACATCTTGATGCCGGTCATGGATGGTTTCACGCTTTGCAAGGAATGCAAGCTGGATGAGGCTCTCGCGAAAGTGCCGTTCATCTTCTACACGGCGACCTACACGGATGCCAAGGACGAAAAGTTCGCGCTGAGCCTGGGCGCGGATCTATTCCTGATCAAGCCGCTGCAGCCCGAGGAACTGCTGAAGCAGGTCGCGAAATTCGTGACGGATGACGCCACGGCGAAACGCCCCAATCTCCTTGGCGAGGAGATGGAGTTCTTCCGCCAGCACAACGCAGCGCTGTTCGGCAAGCTGGAAGAAAAGATGCTGGAGCTGGAGAAGGAGATCGCCGAGCGCAAGCGCGCGGAAGCCCTCACCCACGAACTCAATCTGACGCTCGAAGAACGGATCAAGGAACGCACCGCCGAACTGGAGGACACGAACCGGGAACTGGAAGCCTTCGCCTACTCCGTTTCCCACGACCTGCGGGCACCGCTCCAGCTGGTCGTCGGGTTCGGAGATCTGCTGAGCACTCACTACTCAAGCCAGCTTGATGCGAAAGGGCAGCACTTCCTCGAAGTCATCTGCTCCGAAGCCCAGCACATGGGCCAGTTGATCAATGATCTGCTGACGTTCTCGCGCATGGGGAAGAACGCCATGCAGCCCGAACGCCTCGACATGGACGTCCTCTTCAAGACCGAGTTCAATGCCTGCTCACAGTGGGAGCCGGGCAGGCTCATTGATTTCCGGGTGCAGCCGACGCCTTCCACCATAGCGGACCACGTCTCCATCCGCCAGGTCGTGATCAACCTGCTTTCCAACGCCATCAAGTACACGCGCCCCCAGGAGCATGCCGTCATCGAAGTGGGTGGCAAGGCGGAAGGCACCGAGAACGTCTATTGGGTGAAGGACAACGGTGTCGGATTCGACATGCAGAACGCCCAGATGCTCTTCGACGTCTTCCAGAGAATGCACAGCCAAGCCCAGTTCGAAGGCACGGGCCTGGGACTGGCCATCGTGCGGCGCATCATCCAGCGGCATGGCGGCAAGGTGTGGGCGGACTCAGCGATCAATGCGGGGACGACGATTTTCTTCACAATTCCCTGCGCAAGAGAGATGTCTTGATCGATAGAAAAGCTGGCTCTCCGTCTGTCTTTTCATAGCTTGGTTTCGTTTCCACCAGCCATCAGGATGGTTGTGTTGAAAGAAATCAATATCTTGCAACGGTCGCTCTTAGTAAAACCACTGGATCGGAATCTCCGAGTTCGTGAAATTGCAGGCCCCCGGTTCTCCAGAGGCCCATCTGGTCATGATCTGCAAACCATGTTGAGGAGTGGAACATTCGAGTGGAGATTCGTGTCAATTAATCTAAAAAACTCAAGCAACCATGAACTCCAATCCACGGTCACAGGGTTACGTATTGATCTATGGCGCTGTTTTCAGAAATCTCCCGGACCATCCACGAATCAAGTCGAAACCGTCTAGGGAATGCCATGGATCAGTGCTCCAGTGATCAGACGGGTTCCGGTATTCATATTCGGCATTGGCTCTGAGGATGCACAGACTGGATACCATTCCATAAGGTGATATAGGTTGTTCAACTCGAGGTGAGGCATGCCGCACGGTCGTCTGGGCTGGTTAACTACCATAATCTCGCTGTTGTTAACGGTTTCGTGCGTAAGTTGCAAACGGGCGCTGCCGCCCAAGGGGTTGCCCGAAGTGGCCGTGCAGACGATCCATCCCGAGCAGGTCGTGCTGACAACGGAACTGCCTGGACGAACCTCACCCTATCTCGTGGCCGAGGTCCGCCCCCAAGTGAACGGGCTGATCCAGAAGCGGCTCTTCGAGGAAGGTAGTGATGTCCAAGCGGGGAACACGCTCTACCAGATAGATCCGGCTCCGTACCAAGCGGCTTTGGATCAGGCTACGGCCACCTTGGCGATGGCCGAGTCAGGGCTTCCGGCGATCCGAGCCAAGGCCGAACGATTCAAGCACCTCGTAGAGATCCATGCCGTGGGACAGCAGGATGCCGAAGAGGCTGAGGCAGCCTATCAACAGGCGCTTGCGAGCGTCGCAGGGGACAAGGCGGCCGTGGAAAGCGCCCGTATCAACTTGACCCACACTCCCATCACCTCTCCCATCTCGGGCCGCACGGGCATGTCCAGCGTTACCGTGGGAGCCCTGGTGACGGCCTATCAGCCAGTCGCGCTGGTCACGGTGCAACAGTTGGATCCGATCTACGTGGATGTGCCCCAGTCCAGCGCCGATCTGCTCCGGTTGAGACGGAGGCTGGAGGGCGGACACATCAAGAGCGGCGGTGAAAGCGCGCGGAAGGCGAAGTTGATTCTCGAAGACGGAACGCCTTATCCCCTGGAGGGCAGGCTGCAGTTCCGGGATGTCACGGTGGATCCCACGACCGGCGCCGTGACTCTTCGCATGGTCTTCCCGAACCCACAGCATCTGCTTCTGCCGGGCATGTTCGTGCGGGCCGTCGTGGAAGAAGGCGTGGACGATCAGGCCATCCTGGCCATGCAGCAGGGCATCAGCCGCGACACGAAGGGCAATCCCATCGCGTGGGTCCTGGACAAGTCCGACAAGGTGGAGCAGCGGACCCTGACCGTCGAAAAGGCCATTGGCGACAAGTGGCTCGTCACCAGCGGGCTCGCGGACGGCGACCGCCTCATCGTGGAAGGCCTCCAGAAGGTGCGGCCGGGCATGGCCGTCAAGGCGGTTCCCTACTCATCCCAAACAAGCACCCCGGGCTCCTCGGCCGGAAAGCCCTAGGGAGCCGTCATGTCACGTTTCTTTCTCGACCGCCCCGTTTTCGCCTGGGTCATCGCCATCGTGATGATGGTGCTGGGGGGCCTGGCCATCTACCTGCTGCCCATCGCCCAGTATCCGCCCATCGCGCCGCCCTCCATCACCATCAGCGCCGTCTATCCCGGCGCCTCCGCCAAGACGGTGGAGGACAGTGTCGTGCAGATGATCGAGCAGCAGATGACCGGCCTGGACCGGATGCTCTACATGTATTCCACGAGCGATTCTTCCGGCAGCGCGCAGGTGACACTCACCTTCGCACCCGGCACGGATCCCGATCTCGCCTGGGCGAAGGTCCAGAACAAGCTTCAGCTCGCCATGCCTTCGCTGCCCGACGTGGTGCAGAGCCAAGGCGTCACCGTCAGCAAGTCCACGCGCAACTACC
>DCFP01000101.1:0-726 GCA_002319925.1 Holophagaceae bacterium UBA1801
CTTTGCCGGTGCCACTCTCGCCCGTCAGAAGGACCGTCGCACGGGTGGCCGCCGCGGCACGCGCCTTCGCGAGGACATCCTGCATCCCTTTGGAAAAGCCCACAAGCCCGAGTCCGAGGGCCTGGGAAGCGGAAAGCGGAGCGACGCGGCTCGCCAGGGGCCGAAGGCCCGGCTGGGGCGGATCCCCGGAGAGGACGCCCCAGCGGACGCTACCGAGAGCGCTCCAGCCCGCCACCATGGCCGTATTCAGCGCCTTGGCATTGGGGGATCGCATCAAGAGGATCGGCAGCGCGCCCACCTCGGCCACAGCCCGGAGCAGGGCTGGCGCAGGTTCTTCTCCCTCGGCATTGATCACCCACAGCTCCGTGTCCTCGGGGGGCAGCGCTGGGGTGGCGCTTCGATCCAAGGTGATTTCCCACATGCCGGCCCATTGGTGTTCCAGTCCTTGCGTGGCTTCGCCCAGCGTGGACCAGTGAAGACGTGGGAGTGTCGTCATCGAGGCTACCTGTTGGTTGTAAATAGCCTAGATGGACGCAGCAATGGATCAAGTCAAAAAAATGACTCCAGCGATTTAATCGGGGTTTTCAGGGATAAGCCTTCGCCGGGGTTCTCCATCATTGTGGATAGGATGAGGTCATGAGAACCATGCGGGCTTTCCTGGCAGTGATGGCCGTGGCTCCCCTGATGGGGCAGGCTTGGGATCTGAGAATCGAGACGCCCTTCGCA
>DCFP01000101.1:970-10421 GCA_002319925.1 Holophagaceae bacterium UBA1801
AATCGAGACGCCCTTCGCGAGGGCCCAGAACCTCCCCGCCACAACGGCCTGGGGCCTGGGCCCCTGGACGAATGGGGACATGGATCAGGGGCGAGGGGTCGTCCTCACCATGAGCCATCGCATCGTCCGCGTGAACCCCGTACTGCGTTTCGATTGGACCGTGGAATACACGCAATTGGAGGCGAGCGGCCGGGGGCAGATCGGCTTTCTGCCCTATGACAACCGAGTGAAACAATCGGGTCTGGGAGCTGGCCTGGACGCGCAATTCTGGATTCCCTTCACCGGTGTCGGGGGGGAGCTGGGGTTGATCCACCGGTTCCAGGAATACCGTTTCCAGGCCGCGGGCAGCGAGCAGTCCCAGCACATCTCCCGCACTTGGCTCCGAGCGGGTCTGCGTTGGAAGATCCCCATGGACCTGGCAACTCCCTACGTCACCGCCAGCTATCAGTGGCCGTTGTCCAGGAGCCGACCCACAGGGATGGCCTGGACGCCGGCTCCGGCCGCCTATCTCGCAGCCCAGGGAAGCGGCGAGGAATTCGACCGGATGTGGACCGTAGGCATCGGTGTCCAGTTCTGAAATCACGGCAGGCCTAGAGGAAAAAACCTTCAACGCGCTATGATCATCCGCGATCAATCGTGGATGAAGGATTGGCGCATATGGACGATCACCGGTGGACTCGAGGATGGCTGGCTTCCGTGGGCGCCCTGTCAGTCCTGATGGGCTGCCACGGTGGCCCCCAAGCGACCCCGCAAGCCACGGCCCCGCAACCGGGGCCTACCGTGTCCGCGCCACCGAACTCCCATCTGAAGCGCGAAGAGATCTTTTTCATCAAGGGCGATTCGACCCTCTCGCCGGGCGCCATCGAGAAATTGCAACGCTGCGCCACGGCTTGGGATGCAGGCGGAACCTGGGTGCTAGCCTTTCCATCGGATTCCGGTGTGCTGTTCGATGTCCTCGAGCGGCGCCTCCTGGCCCTGCGGGTCCAGCTTCGCAAGTTCGGGGTCCAGAAACTGGAGACCCGGCTGCTCCCTCAGGAGCCCGAGGGGAAGTACGACGTCATCTATATCGAGAAGAATGTTCCGTGATTGGGAAATTCAAACCAGCGCCCCAGGATCCATTCGGAAATCAGGCTTAAAAACGCTGGAAACCGAGCCTGGAAAAAACCCAGAAATCCGGCATGGAAAAAATAGCTCATCGGAAACGCATGTACTCAGAATGTGCAGCGAGGGGTCAGGAACAAAGAGATTCCTGGAATTGCAAGGCGATCAGGAGTACACTCGATCCTATTCGAACGACAGAAGGGTCGAGGATCATGAGGAATCGTTGGTTGTTTAACCGGACCTGGGTATCTGCTGGAATTCTTTCAGCATTGCTTCTGGGCTGCGGATGTGACCCGAAGGTGCCAAAACCTAAACCCCCGATCAAGATCGCCGTCGAGGGCGAAGCCTCTGCAAACACCAACCGGGACGCCAATGGCGATCCCCTTTCGGTCGTCATCTGGATCTACCATCTCAAGAACAAGACCGAGTTCTCCCGCCTCACCTTCGACATGCTGAACAGTGGCCGTTCGGACCAGGAAATGCTCGGTACGGATTTCCTCGGCCGCTCGGAGCTGGTGGCCGTCCCCGGAACCCTCTACCACGAAACGGCCGATCTCAATCCGGATACGAAATACATCGGGGTCGTCGCCTTCTTCCGCAAGCCGGATCCCAACTATTGGCGCTACCTGGTCAGCGTGGAGCAGCTGGAACAGGCCAAGACCCGCAAGAAGGACTGGCAGGGACAGAAGCTGCCCCTGTTCTCCTTCAAGATCCAGGATTGCTACATGGCCTTGAACTACGCGAAGGCCGAGTTCATTCCCGGGCAGCCCGAGAACGCCAAGCCCGACTGCAGTGGGCACTATGTGTACGCCCCGGCCTTCACGCCCTCAACCACGCCGGCGCAGCCCGCTCCGTCGCAACCGGGACCAGCCAAGCCCTCGGGGAGCAATAGCACCCAGGCCAAGCCATCCAGCCAGACGCCAAGCAAGGCTCCGATCATCACGATCAAGCCCAATCTTTCGAATCCCGCCAGACCTTCCGTCACCATTACGCCGCCTCCGACCCAGAACCCCTACATCCAGATCGCTCCCATCGAGCAGTGATCCCGCGATCAGGGCGCCACGGATCCGGCCTCCGGAAGGCTTGCCCTGACCTGTTTCCTGAACCGCAACCCACTCATTCCATCGGATGAATTCGTGACCAAGGCGCATCGCATTCTGTGGGGTGAAGGCGTCTTCCTTCGCCCCCAGCATTTCCAGCAGCAGGATCTCTACTTCGATTCCCGGCTCCACCACTGCCTGAGCACGGTGCACTCGCACCCCTGGGGCATCCGCGCGGTGGAGGTGGATCGCGAGGTGATGGCCAATGGTCTCATCCGTCTGAACCGGTTGGAAATGGCCTTCCAGGACGGCACCTTCCTGGACGCGCCCCACGGCGAGCCGCTGCCCCTGGCGCGCAATCTCAACGACATCCCCAATCTCGGCGTGGAGGTGCTGGTCTACGCCTGTCTGCCCCTGATGAACGCCTACGGCGGCAACTGCGGGGAACATGGAATTCCCACGAACCGGCCCGTGCGCTATTTCACCGAACGGGTCCAGGCGGCGGACCTCTATACGGATGCCCTGGAATCCGAGATCGCTTCGCTCAAGGTGAATGTCCGCCTGATGATGGACGTGGAAAACCGCGACGGCAATCTCTCTGTGCCGGTGGTCAAGCTGCTGAAGAGCCCCACGGGCGTGTGGTCCGTGGACGATACCTACGTGCCGCCGCTCCTGGAAATCCAGGGCGCGCCGCCCGTCATGACCATGCTCCGCCGGCTCATCGACATCCTGCTCATCAAGAGCCAGGCGCTCACGGCCTCCCACCGGGAGCGGGTCAAGAGCATCGTGGAATACGGCACCTCGGACATCGCCTCCTTCTGGCTGCTCCACACGGTGAACCGCAATTTCCCGCTGCTGAACCACCTGCTCCAGTTCCCCCAGGCGCACCCGGAGGAGATCTACAAGTACTACGGCCAGCTGGCGGGAGAGCTGATCACATTCTCGTCGTCCTATACGCTCAACGATATTCCGCCCTACAAGCACGACAATCTGACCGACACCTTCCAGCGTTTCGATCTGCTGATCCGGCAGCTCCTGGAGACGGTGATCTCCAGCCGCTACGCGGTGATCCCACTGGTGAGCACGCGGCCTTCCTTCTTCGTGGGGCGCCTCGAAAGCGACCACCTCACGGAGAACACGGACTTCTACCTCTCCGTCTCCTCCGAGCATCCAGCCGCCCAGATCATCGAAGCGGTGCCGCTCAAGCTCAAGGTGGGCTCCCCCGACGATGTGGAGAAGATCCTCAACTCTGCCATGGCCGGCGTCCGCCTGAACCACGTGACCCAGACCCCCGCGGCCGTCCCGGTCCGCATCGGCAATCACTACTTCGAGCTGGATCCCCACGGCACCATCTACGACCGGATGCTCAAATCGCGAAGCGTCTGCATCTATGTCCCCAAGCTGCTGCCTGACATGAAGTTCGAATTGATCGCGGTCTTCCGCTAAGAAGGAATGAAGATGGAAGCAACGCTCGCTCCCGCCCTGCCTCTCCAGGAAATGGCGGTCCAGGCCTCTCCCAATGTCCCCATCCTCAAGGATCTCCTGGAGGACGGAATCTACCTGCTCTTCCTGCTTCGCAGCGGCACTACGCCCCATAGCGCCACGGAATTCAACCGCCGGGTGGACAACTTCCTGGCCCAGTTCGAGCGCCACGCCGGCAATTTCGGCAAGCCGACGAATGCCATCCACGATTGCAAGTACGCCTTCTGCGCGCTGCTCGACGAGATCATCCTCAACTCCGATTTCGAGATTCGCGACGAGTGGGAGCGCAATCCGCTGCAACTCAGGCTCTTCGGCGAACACCTGGCGGGTGAAGGCTTCTTTGACCGTCTTGATAATCTGCGCCTCGAGCCCCAGAAGAACATCGAGATCCTCGAAGTCTTCTACACCTGCATGATCCTTGGTTTCCAGGGCAAGTACCTCCTGGAAGGGGAAGACAAGCTGGGCTACTTGACCGCGCGGCTCGGCCAGGAGATCACTTCCATCCGCGGCGGCAAGCCGGAATTCGCGCCCCACTGGAAGCCCAGCTTCCGGTTCCAGGAATTCGTGCGCCACGAGCTGCCTTTGTGGGTTTTCTACGCTCTGCTCACCCTGGTGGCCCTCGTCGTGTTCCTGATCTTCACCTTCATCCTCGGCGCGCGCACCAAGGAATTGAACCGCATGCAGAGCCTCGCGTCCTTGCATGGTTGCGTGGAGACGATCTCAAAGCCCTGCGCGATCTGAGATGCAACCGCTCGGCCGCCACACTCTCGTTGCATCATCGCTGCTGGACCGCCTCATGGACGACCATCCCCAGTCGCCCAGCGAGGCGCAAGCGGAGATGCTCTACGACGTCACTCGTTACAAGCGCGCCGTGGCCCGGGATCTGGAATCACTCCTGAACACGCGCAGCACCAGCGTGGACGACGAAATGATCGAGCCCTTCCCGCTCACGAAGGATTCCCTCCTGCTCTTCGGCATCACGGATCTGAGCAGCCTCAGCCTCCTGAATCCCAATGACCGGATGTTCCTCCAGGACAGCATCCGCAAGACCATCGAGCGCCATGAGCCCCGGCTGGCCAAGGTGCGCGTGAGCCTCGATGTCTCCCTCGAGAAGAACCAGGTGCTGCGTTTCCGTGTGGATGCCCTGCTCCGGGTCCATCCCAGCCGGCCACCCGTCACCTTCGATGCAATGCTCCAGTTGTCCTCGAATACCTACCTCGTGAAGGACTGAGGATGCTAGAGGAACTCCTTCCCTACTACGAGCGCGAGCTGGGCTACCTGCGCGAAATGACGGGCGAATTCGCCGCGCGCTTTCCGAAGATCGCCCGCCGCCTCCAGATCGATGGTGACCAGTGCGAGGACCCCCACGTGGAGCGCCTCATCGAGGCCTTCGCATTCCTCACGGCACGCATCCACCGCAAGCTGGACGACGAGTACCCGGAGATCACCGAGGCCTTCATCCAGGTGCTCTATCCGCACTACACCCGTCCCATTCCCTCCGCGACGATCCTGCAACTCGCCACGGATCCCGATAAGCCAGAGATTGCTGGGCGCTACACCATCCCCCGCCATCACATCGTTCTTGCGCCCGAAGTCCAGGGCATCAAGTGCCGCTTCCGCACCTGCTACGAGACCGAGCTGTGGCCGGTGACGCTCACACAAGCGAGCCTGGAACTCACGCAGAATTCGGAATACCTGCGCACGCTCACGTCCGGCGAGGCCATCATCACCCTGGATCTCACGGCCCAGAGCAACCTCAACTTCGCGACCATGAAGATGGACCGGATCCGCTTCTTCCTGGACGGCAACGCGCCCTTGATGCACCTGCTCTACGAGCTGATCTTCTCTAAGCTCACGGGCGTACGGGTCTCCAATGGCACCGATGACCCCGCACACGTGGTCACGCTGCCCAAGGATGCCATCAAGCCCGTGGGCTTCAACGCGAACGAGAGCCTCCTGAATTTCGATGCGCGGTCCTTCGTGGGCTACCGGCTGCTCTCCGAGTACTTCGCCTTCCCCGACAAGTTCATGTTCTTCGACATCACCGGCTTGGACAACGCCAAACTGCTTCACATGGGGAACAAGCTGCGGATCCAGCTTCTCCTGTCCCACTACTCGGAAAGCGAGCGCCACACGCGCCTGCTTCAGACGCTATCGGCACAGAACTTCAAGCTGGGCTGCGTGCCAGTGGTGAACCTCTTCGAGCAGGCCGCGGATCCCGTCCGGATCACCCATCAGCAATCCACGTACCCCGTGGTGGTGGATGGCCGCAGGCCCGGTGCCTTCGAGGTCTACTCCATCGACTCGGTAGTGAGGGTCGAGAAGACGGCGGCGCTGGAGAGCCATCAGGAAGTTCCGCCCTTCTATTCCATCAATCACTTCACCGGCGAAAGCAAGCACCCCTTCTACTGGTACGCCACGCGGGAACAGTCCGTGCGGCCCCACGACAAGGGCACCGATGTGGAGATCGTGCTGGTGGACCTGGACTTCAAGCCCGTTCGTCCCGACGCGGAAGTTCTGAGCCTCGAACTCACGTGCACGAACCGGGACGTGCCTGAATCCATTCCTTTCGGCGGAGCCACGGGAGCGGGCGATGGATTCTCCGTGCCCAATCATGCCGTCGTGAAGCATGCAGGCCTGCTGCGCAAACCCACGCCCACCCTGCGTCCGCCCTCCAAGCGCGGCCTCCAGTGGCGGCTCATTTCCCACCTCTCCCTGAACCAGTTATCCATGGTGGCCCACGGAAAGGAGGCGCTCCAGGAGATGCTGGGCCTCTACAACTACACGGATTCCCAGGCCGTGGCCAAGCAGATCCAGGGCATCGGCTCCGTGCAGACACGGCCCATCACCGCGCGCGTTCCTGGCCGCGAATTCGCGTCCTTCGCCCGGGGCATCGAGATCACGATGACCTTCGACGAGAACTACTACGTGGGCTCCAATCTGCACCTCTTCGCGTGCGTCCTGGAGCGCTTCTTCGCGCACTTCTGCGCACCCAACAGTTTCGTGAAGTTCCACATGTTCACCAAGCAGCAGGAAGGCGAGGTCGCTTCATGGCCCCCGAGAGCCGGCGAAACAGCGTTGATCTGATCGCCGGCCTGAAGAGGGAGCCTTTCCGCTTCCGCTTCTACCAGGCGATCCGCGTGCTCAAACTGAGCGAGCAGTCGGCCGGACGGCGGGCGGCCATCCCGCGCAAGCTCCGCTTCCGCACACCTCTGTCCTTGAGCTTCCCCGCCAGCGAACTGACGCGGTTCGAGGAGTCTAGACGAACCGGTGATGAAAAGGATCTTCTGCCCGAGGACATTTCCCAGGAAATGGAAGTGGCCTTCCTGGGCCTGACGGGACCTTCCGGTGTGTTGCCTCACCACTACACCGAACTTCTGATGGAACGGAAATTCGTCCATCGGGACACCTCGGCCCACACCTTCTTCGATCTCTTCAATCACCGGGCCATCAGCCTGCTCTACGAAGCCTGGCAGAAGTACCGCTTCCACATCAGCTACGAGATGGGCACCCGGGACGGTTTCACCCAGCACCTGCTGGATCTCCTGGGCACGGGACGCCCACATCTCCATGGACAGAACGGGAAGACCGGCAAGGAGAAGCCGCTCTCCATCAAGATCCTGGCCTACTTCGCCGGAACCTTGGGACGAAGGCCACTGCCATCGTCGAGTTTCGCCGGCGTCGTCAGCGCCTATTTCGGTGTGGAGGTGGTCCTCGAACAGTTCGTGGGCCAGTGGATCGAAGCGCCGCCGGGCGAACAATCCGGCCTGGGTACTCCATGCAGCTCCCTGGGCGTGAGCACCGTACTGGGGCAGCGCGCCTGGGACCAGCAGACCAAGATCCGCCTGCGCATCGGTCCCTTGGACCAGGCCAAGTTCACCGAGTTCCAGCCGGGCCGGTCCGCCGCCATAGCTCTGCGCCAGCTGGTGGAGATCTGCCTCGGCCAGGCCCTGAACTGCGACGTGACCCTGGTCCTGAAAAAAGAAGCCGCGCCCAAGGCCATCATGAGCGCCGATGCACCTATTCCCATCAGCCTCGGGATCAATACCTGGGCCCGTACGAGCCCACCGGAAAGGGATCTCGATGATGTGAGGTATCGGCTGGTCTGAACATAAAGCTGAACCGCAGAGAAGCAGAGGAAGAAAAGAAAGAGCGCAGAGAATCGATCTTTCTCCGCGCTCTTTCTTTCACATCTCTGCGCCTCTGCGGTGAGCTTTTCTACCCGATCTGGAAACTGACCTTCTGCTTCTTCACTTTCACGGCGATGGTCTTGATCTTCTTGCCTTCGGCCATGCGCTCCAGCAGCTTGTTGGAGAGTTCCGCCAGGATCAGGTTGGAGATGATGGAATCGGCGTTCCGCGCGCCGCTTTCCACCTCGGTGCAGCGTTCGGCCATCAGGTCGATGAGCGCGTCGTCGTAGGTCATGATCGCACTGTGATTGGCCTCGGTGCGCTTGCAGAGCCGTTCCATCTTCAACCGGATGATGGCTTTCAGGATCTCGTCCAGCACCGGGAAGTAGGGCACCACGCGCAGACGGCCCAGGAACGCGGGCTTGAAGGCCTTCTGCATGGTGGCCCGGAGCACCTCCACGAGATCCTCCGGCGTGGGCTTGCGGGTCTTATCGCCCTCCTTGACGCCGTGTTCCACTGCCTTCATCACGAGATCGGAACCGATGTTCGAGGTGAGGATGATGATGGTGTTGCGGAAGTCGATCTCTCGGCCTTCCGCATCTTCCATCATTCCCTTGTCGAAGACCTGGTAGAAAAGTTCCAGCACGTCGGGATGGGCCTTCTCCACTTCATCGAGCAGCACGACGCTGTAAGGTTTGCGGCGCACGGCCTCCGTGAGCACGCCACCTTCGCCGTAGCCCACGTAACCCGGAGGCGAGCCCTTCAGACCGGAGACGGTGTGTGCCTCCTGGTACTCGGACATGTTGATGGAGATGAGATTGCGCTCGCCTCCGTAGAGCACGTCCGCCAGTGCGAGGGCTGTTTCCGTCTTGCCCACGCCGGAGGGGCCCACCAGCAGGAAGACGCCCTTGGGCTTGCCCGGATCTTCGAGGTTGGCCCGGGCGATCTGGATGTTGCGCGCGATAAGCTCCAGGGCGTATGACTGACCGATGACGCGGGCTTCCAGCAGCGTTTTCAAGTTGCGCACGGTGCCGATTTCATCGGCCATCATGCGTCCCAGGGGAATACCCGTCCACCCCGAGATCACTTCGGCCACGGTGGAGCCGTCCACGCATTCGTAGATGAGGGGTTGGGCCTTGTGCGCGGCGCGAAGGCGCTCCTGGACCGTCCGCAGCTTGGCTTTGGCTTCCGTGTTCGTTTCCTTTGGCGTCTTCGCGATTTGCGCGCGGAGATCACGCACTTGCTGCACCAGGGTGGTCTGGGAGGACTGCTCCTCCTGCTGCTTCTTCAGATCCTTTTCCAGTTCCTCGCGACGCCGCTTCAATTCCTCCAGGCGCGGAACGTGATGGGGGTCCTCGGATTCCTTGCCAAGGGCTTCGGTCTCGCGGTCGATGTTCTCGATGAGGCGCGTGAGGTCCTCCACCGCCGCCGGTGTGCTGGCCTGGGACAGGGCCACTCTCGCGCAGGCCGTGTCCAGCACACTGACGCACTTGTCGGGAAGCTGGCGGCCGGAGACGTACCGGTTGGAGAGCTTCACCGCCTCGACGACGGCCTCGTCCAGGATGCGCACCTTGTGATGGGCTTCCATGGCGACGGCGACGCCGCGCATCATCTGGATGGCGGATTCCTCGGTAGGCTCGTCGATCTTCACCACCTGGAAACGCCGCGCCAGTGCGGCATCCTTCTCGAAATACTTCT
>DCFP01000101.1:10692-12616 GCA_002319925.1 Holophagaceae bacterium UBA1801
TCTTGTACTCGGACCAGGTGGTGGCCGCGATGGTGCGTAATTCGCCGCGTGCCAGCGCGGGTTTCAGGAGGTTGGCCGCATCGCTCTGACCTGCCTGGCCACCGGCTCCGATCATGGTATGGGCTTCGTCGATGAAGAGGATGACAGGGGTGAGGCTTGCCTTCACCTCGTCGATGACCGAGCGCACGCGGTTCTCGAACTCGCCTTTCACCGAAGCGCCCGCCTGCAGCAAGCCCATGTCCAAGCCGCGGATGATGACGTTCTTCAGGGGATCCGGCACGTCGCCTTTCACGATGCGCGCCGCCAAGCCCTCGACCACGGCGGTCTTGCCCACGCCAGGCTCGCCCGTGAGGATGGGATTGTTCTGACGGCGGCGCAGCAGGATATCGATCATCTGGCGGATCTCGCCATCGCGCCCCAGCACGGGATCAAGCTTGCCCGCGCGCGCCATCCCCGTAAGATCAGAGGTGAAACGCTCCAGCGCGGGCGATGGAGCACCCGTGGTGGCCATGCCTTCCGAGGGAGCATCCGCCAATTCGGCGCCGGGCGCCGCAAAGTCAGCGCCTTCCTTCGTGGCGCGAAGGATCTGCGGCATGCTCTGTTTCAATTCTTCGGCGGGAATGCGTCCCAGCAGCTCGCAGGAACTTCCGAGGGATCGCCGGAGATCCTCGTCCACCACCAGGGCTTCCAGCAGGAACCCGCTGCGGATCATCTGGGCGCCGTGATCCACACTGCCCAGCAACCACGCGGATTCCAGCCACCTTGGAATGTTCACCGAAAGCACCGGACTGCGCGTGTTCCCCGTCTTCAGCTTGGCCAAGCCAGCGAGCAGGTCCTTCTCCAGCCGTTCAGGCTTGATGTCGTAAGCCTTCAGGATCGCCACGCAATCGGAGTCCTGCATGCCCACCAGTTCGATGAGCACGTGCTCCACATCCGCTTCGTGGTGCGTCCTGGAAACGGCGACATTCACCGCCGACTCCATGGCTCGCCGGCAGAGGGGATTCAATTTCCCGAAGAGGGACTTAAGACCAGTTTTCATGATGTTCCTTTGAAATTTCGAGATTTACCGAGAATCGGGTTTTGCTGATTGCGCGCCGTGAACGTCCGTTTCCCTGCTTGCACTCGAGTTCATGGCGTTGATACCCGTCCTATTGCAGGTCGTACCCGAGCGCTAGGTAGGCTTCTTCATGACGCTCACCGACGTCCACCTCAAGATCGACGCCTTCCGTTTTAGGGGTAATGCTCACGGAGCCGATCTGCTTTCCCTTTCGTAGAATATCGGCCTGGTAGGCGCTCTTCCTTACGAGACGCCACTTGCCGGAGAGGCACAACCACGGCGTGTTGGAAACAGGCCAGCGGAGCCGTCGAACTTCGTGGCGCCATACACTGCTTGTCCCATCTGAATGGATGAGCGGCGATGCTTCTGTCTTCGTTCCCCTCTTCACCAGGATTCTTCCGGCGGAGGAGAAATCATCCATCCGGTAGGCGATCAACTTCGTCGAGGGAGCTATTTTTTCAAATGAGTAAAAGACCGGATGACCCTCCGCGGCCTTGAGCACCCCCCAGGTTCCCTGGGCAGCCAAGCAGGATGGCAACAGGGCCATCAATATGCTGCAAATCCATTTCCGTAGCACTCCCATTGCATCCTCTCTCAATGTCCGTCGTTGGACCAGTGCGGAGGATCCGATTGGAGCTTGACCACTCCATAGCTCGCGCCGACCTGGATCAGCTGCGCATTCATCCCGGTTCTGGGAGTCGTGTTGATAACGACCGTTGCGCCGCTCGCATTCGTGATGCTCAAGTTCCCACTCCAACTGATCGACATGTCCACAGCATGACCTTCCGTATGCCGGGACGTCAGTGCAGGCTCGTACACGATTCCGTACCCGCTCACCATGGCCTGCGCCGCGGCCTTGGAAGCCGG
>DCFP01000101.1:12871-38123 GCA_002319925.1 Holophagaceae bacterium UBA1801
GCGGCCTTGGAAGCCGGTAAATCGGGAGTGCCGTCCGCTTTCTTATGAACCCATTCGATGTTCACACCGGCCATTTCGGGAACGCTGGCTGGATTCAAGTTCTCTTTGGCGATGCACCAAGAGTAGTGCATGAGGTACGCCCTCTCCGGAGGCCGAAGTGTGCTGCTGATGGACACTGTGGCGCCCGCTCCTGTCAGGGCGTTGATGAAACTCTCGGCATGTGGCCTGAAGTCGTCTGCGAGGGTCGCCGTTTCGCTGCTATTCGGATACTGGTTCGTCCAGGACGCCCCGCTAAGTACTTTGTTCGAGGAAGCCGCAGCAACAGCAACCTGCGCCACCGAATCAGGCGTGGTATTCGTGGTAACGGTTGCGACCAGTGTTTCTTCAGCCATGTATTACCTCAGCAAGTACACATGCAGTTGCTCTTGACCGGTCGTACTCACGCGCATTGTTTTCCCATTCGCATCGGTGACACCCGTGTGCGTTTTTCCGGATCCGGTAACGATTTTGTATTTGGCTCCCGCAAGGGGTTGGCCAGTGGCGAAGTCGGTTAACTGCACCTGCTCGTCAAAAACGTCTTCCACCTTCCGGGTTGATCCGCCTGCACCCGTCACCCCGTGGCCAGTAACTGGTGGCTGAACCGAATTCCTGATGATCGGCTTCATCCGGCAACGGGCGTGGGCCGAGGTGATCAGCGTGGCTCCGCAGTTGGTCTTGTGGCCTTCGAGCGCGACGGGTCTGTCGTCGTAGACGGCCTTGATATCGCCTTCGCAGATGACAATGCCGTTGTACCGATCGTTCAGAGAGCCATGGCAGATGTTGTCGCATCTCGCTTCGGGATCGCCTCCGCACTGGTCATTGGCATGCTGTGGTTCAGTGAGGGGGCAGGAACAATGATCGCCCCACAACGCCACCGGGATTCCATCGATCGTCATGCGCGCCGAGGCCGTGATGACCCTGCCGCCGCAGGTGGTGTAGTCCCCGAGGCGGATCACGCCCCTCGACTTGGGCTGCTTCTTTTTCTGCGAGCTCGGTCTGGGTTCATCATGCGAGGACATGTTCATCCTTGGCTGGAGATGGGACTTCATTGGACGGTTCTTCGGGTTCCGGAGCGGGGCTGATCAGGAAAAGACTCGCTCCATCCTCGCGGCGGAGGAACACGCTGGTGCTGAGGCACTTCTCCTGGCTGCTGGCCATGACCGCCAAGGCCAGACCGAGGAAAGGGGTCGCGGCGCCGGTGTCGCCGAGACAGCGATGCACGTTGGTTCCCTGCTCAATGACGTCGAATTCGGGATCGAGCCCGGCCATGGCCCGGGTGAGCGGGACGATGCGCCTACCGAAATCCACGTCACCGTAGTCATAGATGAGGTGCTGGTTCCTGCCGGGATTCTCGAGGCTCTCCAGGGCCGCATTCCAGGCGTGCTTCATGGAAGTCGCTCTTGAGGCAGGGCTCTCACCCTGAAAGACGGCATATTGCGGCCGGTGCAGACGACCAAGCACTGTCAGGTCTGAAAACTGCTCGATCAATGTCCGGGACCAGGCGGTGGGAAGCCATTCCGTCGTCCGGAACTCGCCCTTGCCTCGCTTCGGATCCTTCTCCCAATAGGGCGTCATGGGATCCGCACCCGTGGGGTCCGTGCGCGTGAACGAGCGCATGGCCTCGATCCGGTCCTTCCGGCCCAGCAGGATGCCCACCACGGTTTCGGTGATCCCATCCGGGGGACGGGGCCCATCGTAGAGCAGCTCGGGTTCATCTTCGCTGCGCAGGTAGTGCCGCACCGCCTGGCCGTCCTCGGCCACCAGCAGGACCGCAGGGATTTCCGGATTCCGTTCCATGAAATCGAAGATCTTCTGCATGAGGAAATCCGGCGATTCATCGTGAATGGATTCCACGACGCGGAACCGGCGGCCCTGGATTTCGCCGTAATCAAGTGCTTCCGCCAGATTGCTCTCGATGACCGCCATCATCTGGGGATTGTGGAGGCTCGGTCCCACCAGGAAAGCCGGAATCGCCCACTCATCGTTCAGCCATCCCAAGATATTTTCCAGCACCTCGGATTCCCGCTCGCGGTGGGCACGCTCCTTGTCGTCCAACGTGGTCGGATAGTCCTCTTGTTCCGCAGACAGAATGGAGCCAACAGCCTCCTGCCCCTGGATTTCGTCCCAGATTTCCGTTTGCCGCATGTATTCCACTGCCACACCAAGGGACAGGATCTCCAAGGTGAAGCGCTTCTGTTCCAGGATGGCAATATTCCTCGCCTCCTCCTCCTTGACGCGCGCAGCCTCGGCAGCCTGGGTAGCGGCAAGCTGCTCTTCCTGCTCGCGCCGTTTCTTCTGGACGTAGAGCACGCGCAGGACGAAGACCGCGACAACCACGATCAAGGGTGGAAAGAGGTAGATGATGAGCCTTTGGAATATGGGTAGGCCCGACATCCCCAGAACTCGCGGTCTAATAATTAATTCAAGAAACAAGACCCATAAAGCAGCCAGGATGAGAAAGGCCACCATGTATAACCATGGTCTCGGATTTTTTATGGGCTTGGCTTCGCTGGGATTTGTTTGAGGATTCATCTGCTCAAAAGTTCCAAGGTTAGGCAATCAGCAAGATTACCCTGTTTTTCCCAACCAGGGCATCCCACTAAATGGTGCGCAAATGTGAACCCCTCATGCTACCCTAATTCTGCCTCCGGTTGGTATTCAGATATGTCGACCATGAAGCGCCGGTTTTTCCCTGGCGGCTTCTCCTGATGTTTTGTCTTTGGATTTCCCATGACTCCTGCCCTGCTCGAAGCTCTGCTCGCGCCCATCTCTCCTGATCTCCCGAAAGGCGCTGACACCGCCTATTCACAGGAGTGGGACGACATCCGCAGGCTGCGCGAGGGTGATGATCCCTATCCACAGGGGGAATGGGTCCGTGAAATCCAGACCCCTCAATGGCCCAAGGTGCGCGATCTCTGTGAGTCATTACTCAAGACGAAGAGCAAGGACCTGCAGGTGTCGTGCTGGTACGCGGAATCGATGATCCACCTGGAGGGTTTTCCGGGCCTGACGTTCGGCTTGAAAGTGCTGGATGGTCTGCTTTCTCGCTACTGGGAGGCGGGCCCCTCGTCGATGTTCCCCGAGGATGTCGAAGAGCGGATCGGGCGGTTCGATTGGCTGAATGCCAAACTCCCCATGGTCATCAGGAGCGTTCCCATGACAAGCCCGAAGGTGGGCGGGTACTCCCATGTGAAATGGGAGGAATCCAGGCTCGTGGAGAACAATGGTGCGCGCGATGCCAAGGCCAAGGAGCAGGACATCGCAGAAGGCAAATTGTCCGGCGAGGCCTGGGACAAGGCGGCCAGCGCATCGGGACAGGGCTTCTATATCCGCCTGTACGAACAGGTTCAAGGCGCCCGTCAAACATTCGAAGAACTGGAACGCCGCATCGATCAGCGCTTCTCCCAGGACGCCCCGAATCTCAACGGCGTGCGGGAAGCCCTGAAGGCCTGCCATGAACTCGCGAACCAGATGCTGAAGCGCTTTGGTGTGGATCCCCAGATCGAAGCGGCCGCTGCCGCGGCGGCGCCGACGATCAATCTGGACCATCCGGTTGCCGTGGCAGCTCCCGCCGCCGCGCCCTCGGGCCCCATCGCAAGCAGGGCGGACGCCATCCGGAAGCTGAGGGAAGTCGCCAAATATTTCCGCGATCACGAGCCCCATAGCCCCGTCGGTCCCCTGGCGGAGCGCGCCGCCCGGTGGGGGGAAATGCCCCTGGAGCAGTGGCTCTCCAAGGTCATCAAGGATGATTCCACCCTGAATCAGTTACGGGACCTGCTGGATCTGCAGCCCGAAATGTGACCTCAGATTCCGACCGACCAACCGCCTTAATCGCCCAAATTTTCGATATGAAAGGAAGAAGAAAAACAAATACTATGAAAAAACCTTCTCTGTAGATTCTCCGTTGTTTCGTATGGTATCAATGATTTTTCGCAGCTGGTCCCACCCGTAACGCAGTTACCCATGAACCGAATGAGGTCCTGGGTGTCTGGTGATGTGCCCAATTATTTCTGGATACATCTCCTCCCTGTGCCCGGTCATTCGTTCATTTCTTCCTTCCCTAAAGTCCGATGAACACCTCCATGCTCTGGTTCACTTTTCTTCTGTTGGCCGCACTGATGGCCGCCCTCGCCTGGGTGGGGTGGCGGTTCTTCTACGCTCAGGAATGCCAGGTCCCCGCGATCCAGCCGGAGCCTCCGGCTCCGCCGATTGTTCCCAGGGCCAAGAGGACCCTTCCGAGCGTGTCCTTCAGGCCTGGGCGGGCGCTTGATTACTTCCGGGATCGCAGATTCATCTGGTTCGTCGTGCCGATGCTGCTCGTGGGATTCGTCATCACCTTCACACTGACGTTCTCGCGATATTACCGTCCAGACCCACTGTCTCCTCAAGGCTTGGGTCCCGACGTCCCTGGGTTTGGCGAAGAGAAACTGCTTCCCCCACCTGACCTTCCCCCCTCAGTGTTCGTTGGCACGGAACGTCCATTCCTCGAAGGCGCGGATCGTGATTGGAAACGCCTGAATCCTGATTTCTCCCAGGTCGTGCTCAAGCTCTTCACCAGGATGGAGGAACGCGGCTACCGGATGCAGCTACTGGAAGGCTATCGCAGCCCCGAGCGCCAGGACATGCTCGCGGAGAAGGGCCCCAGCGTCACCAACGCACGCGCCTACCAGAGCAAGCATCAGTACGGATTGGCGACGGACCTGGCATTCCTGCGCAATGGGAATCTGGTGATCTCGGAGCGGGATCCCTGGGCCGCGGCTGGCTACAAGGCACTTGGAGAAGAAGCGGAACATCTGGGCCTCACCTGGGGCGGCCGGTGGGCCATGCGCGATCTTGGCCACGTGGAAAGCCCCGCGAAAATCAGCCCTCCCGTGAAAACCAACGTGCCTTCTTGATTCGCTTGTTCCACCGCCCATTCCATCACTTCCACCGGGAAACGTCATGACCTGGTTCCGCAGCCCAAAAATCCTGTCCGCGATCATCTTCCTCCTGCTCATCGGCCTCGTCTGGTTCGCCGGGCCGCTCATGGGCCTGAAGACCATCGAAGCGAGATTCGCTCTGATCTTCTTGATCATGCTCATCTGGGTGGTGATCCTGATGATCGGCAAACTCATCCGGGAGCGCTCCGCCAACGTGCTGGAGAAGATGATCCGCCGGAAAGCCGATGACGCGGTCGTCTCCGCCTCCCCCGAGAACCGCGCCGAGGTGGCGCTCCTCCGCCAGCGCCTCCTGGGCGCCATCGAGACGCTCAAGACGTCCAACATCGGAAAGACCAGGGGCAAGGCCGCCCTCTACGAACTGCCCTGGTACATGATCGTGGGGCATCCATCCGCGGGAAAGAGCTGCGCCATTCTCAATTCCGGCTTGAAATTCCCCCTCGCCGCCAAGGGCAATGCCTCCGTGCAAGGCATCGGCGGCACCCGCAACTGCGATTGGTTCTTCTCCACGGAGGGCGTGCTGCTGGATACGGCGGGCCGCTATTCGACCCAGGCAGAGGACCGTTCCGAGTGGCTGGAGTTCCTGAAGCTCCTGAAGAAGCATCGCTCGAAGGCACCCCTGAACGGCATTCTCGTGGCCCTCAGCCTGCCCGAACTCCTGCAGCACCAATCGGAAGCGTTCGTGCTCTACGCCCGGCAGATCCGCCAGCGCATCAACGAAGTGGACGATATCTTCGGCACCAAGATCCCGGTCTACCTTGTGTTCACCAAGCTGGACCTCCTGCGCGGTTTTGGCCAATTCTACGAGGACCTGAACGAGGATGAGCGCCAGCAGGTCTGGGGTGCCACCTTGACGCACGACCAGCCGCAGAACTTTGATGCGGTGCGCGTGATCGGACAGCATTTCGAAGCCCTCTTCCAGGGCCTGACCCAGATGGGCACCGACAAGCTCGCGGGGAACCGGGCCAACCAGAAGCGGCCCGCACTCTTCGCGTTCCCCCTGGAATTCCACGGACTCAAGGACGCCGTGTGCAAGTTCACGGAACACCTGGTGGAGCACGATCCCTACCACACCAAACCCTTGATCCGCGGTTTCTATTTCACGAGCGCCCTGCAGGAAAACAATCAGAGCATCACCACGGGCAATCGCGTTTCGAGCCAGTTCGATCTCACGAAATTCGGCTTCAGGCCCTCGGAGCTGCTGGGGAGCCGCCCCTTCTTCCTCGAATCCCTCTTCCGGAAAGTCGTCTTCCCGGACATGTATCTGGTCGGGCGCACCACCAGCCCCAACCGCAATCGCTGGCGGCTCGCGGGCATCGCCACGGGAATGCTGCTCCTGGCCTTGATGGCCGGATGCTGGACGTGGTCCTTCGTGGGGAACCAGCAACTGATCAGCGCAGCCCAGGACGAGCTGGCGGTTTCACGGGGGCTCTACCGCAAAGGAGATCTTGGCGATCGGCTGAAGGCCTTGCAGGTGCTTCAGTACCGCCTGGAACAGCTCTATCAGTACCGCCAGGAAGGCCGTCCCTGGAAAATCAGCTGGGGCCTCTACCACGGGGATGATATCGAAAAGGCCCTGCGCGCCGAGTACTTCGCCGGCGTCCGCCAAACCATGCTGGATCCACTCAAGCAGCAGCTCGAGACCAAACTGACGAACTCCCTGATGAGCGGCAATCCGCCCGCGGAAGCACCCAAGCCCGCCCCGCCGGCGAACCCCCACACCAGGGTCGTGCGGGTCTCCAACCCGGCCCAGCCTAAGCCCGCCGCGCCCGCGCCCGAAGCGGCTCCCGCCAAGCCCCTGGAAGACACGTACAACATCCTGAAGACCTACCTGATGCTCCACAGCCAGGAGCACATGGATTCCGCCCACCTGACGGATCAGATGCCACGGCATTGGCGAACCTGGCTGGAAGCCAATCACGGGAATTACACGATGGAAGAGATTTCCCGCATGGCAGAACGCACCGTGGCGTTCTACGTCTCCCAGGAGAAGGAACCGGACCTGCCCCTCATCGACAACCGGGACGATCTCGTCAATCAGGTCCGCGCCCACCTCAAGGGCGAGGCTGCGCTTCTCTCGCCCCTGGAGCGGATCTACAACGAGCTGAAAGCCCAGGGCAACACCAAGTTCGCGCCCGTGACCGTGGCCAGCATCCTGAACAACCGCGACATGGATGTCGTTGGCGGAAGCGCCGCGGTGCCGGGAAGTTTCACCCGCGAGGCCTGGAACAAGTACTTCCGGCTCGCCATCGATGAAGCGGCCGTCGGCAAGTTCAAGGGGACGGATTGGGTTCTGGCTTCGTCCCTGCAGGACAACCTCGACCAGCTCGGTTCCATCGAGGAACGCCAGAAACGGCTGATGGCGATGTACCAGAACGACTACATCAAGGAATGGGAGAAGTTCCTCCAAGGGGTCGTCGTCCATCCCTTCTCGGATTTCGATCGAGCCTCCATCGTCCTCAGTCGTCTGGCGGATCCCCAGAGTTCACCAATCAAGATGATCCTGGTCCGCGCCGCCTACGAGACCGCCTGGGATAGTCCGTCCGAGCTGAGCAAACGAATTAATAGCGCGGGGAAAAACATCGTCCAGCAAACAGAGACGCTGCTGGGCGTCGGCAGCGATCCCACGCGGCCGGGCATGATGACCTTCTCGCCCGTGAGTTCGCGTTTTGCGCCTCTCTCGGAGCTGGTCGGCGCGAACCTGCAGCCGGGCGCTCCTCCCAGCGGCCGGGCTCCCATCGATGGCTACCTGGACCTGCTCGTGAAAATCAGGACCAAGCTTGCCAGCATTTCCTCCTCCGGCGATGTGCCCAACGGCTCGCACATGTTCCTCCAGACTACCCTTGCAGGATCCGGTTCCGAACTGGCGGAGGCCCTGCAGTACGTCGATGGTCCTCTGTTGGCCCGGATGGACGATGGGCAGCGGGAAGCGGCGCGGCCTCTGCTCGTGCGGCCCCTCATCGAGACCTTCGCCGCGGTGGTTCCTCCGGCCGTGCAGGATCTGGATCGCATCTGGCAGCAGCAGGTCTACACCCCCTGGTCGAGCCTCGGCACGAAGTACCCCTTCGCGGATTCAGGCAACGAGGCCCAGTTGAGCGAAATCGCGAAGTTCCTGAAGCCCGGCGAGGGCACCTTGGCCAAGTTCGTCGACAAGGAGCTGGGCCCGCTGGTCACGCGCCGTGGCGACGACCTGGTGGCGCGGACTTGGGGTGGCCAAGGCATCGGGATCAGTCCCTCCTTCCTCGACGCTATCTCCCATTTGATGGCGGCGGGCGGCACCCTTCTTCAGGAAGGGGACTCCTGCAAGTTCGAGCTGCAGCCGGTTCCGACCCCTGGACTCACGGATATCCTCCTCGAAATCGATGGTCAGAAAATCTGGTACCGGATGGGTCCGCAGGCCTGGATTCCCATCGCCTGGCCCGGCAATTCCTCCGCGCAGGGCGTGCGTCTGCAGGCGACTTCCTTCATCGGCGCCACCACCATGATCTGCAACTTCCCGGGACGGCTAGGATTGCTGCGGCTCCTGGATCAAGCCCGGGTGGAAAATCCCAGGGGACCCAACAGTTCCCTGGAATGGCGCTTCAAGGTGACACCAGCCTTCAGTTCCAGGAATCCGACCGGCAACGTGAGCCAAGAGGCCTACTACCCGCAAGGGATCCGCTTCAACCTGCGCCTGGTCGGCGGCACGAATCCGCTTGAACTCAGCTCGCTGCGCCATCATTCCCTGCCCCAGCGGGTCGGAATCTGAGGAGGAGACCATGGCCCTGACCCTGCTGCGCCCCCAGGAAAGCTCCATTCCCTATGTGGTTTTCGGCAAGCTGCCCAACCGCCCCGACTTCGTGCGGATCAATGCGACCCATCCCGTGGCGACGGAATTCGACGAATTCATCCAGAACGTCATGGAGCATTTCCGCACCCAGGAAGGCTGGGAGGAACGCTACGACTTCGCCTCGGTGATCGACTTCTGCTACCCCACCCGGGATCAGAAGTGGCTGTTCACGGGCGCGCTCATGAGCAGCTGCGATCAATCGAAGCGTCGCTTTCCACTGGTGGCCGGCGTGGCCTTCCCCGCGCAGGTCATCGGCGGCGAGCGGCGGTTGATGCCCATCGCCTGCGAGGTCTTTTTCGAAGGACTGCGTGAGCAGCTTTCCACGGCCATCGACAACTCGGTGGAAGCCATGGCCTGCCGGCAGTACCTGGAATCCCAGACCGCGACCTGGTCCATCGGCGCCAACGACATTCCCCTGGCCGGAGAGATCGTGAAGCACTTCATGGACACCCAGCATCCCGCGATCCTCGAAACGCTTCTGGCCGAAAAATACCCGCCGGGCACGCTGATGCAGGCGCTCCTCAACATCGCCTTCTATCGGGATTTCCTGCGCCGTTTCAACAACCCTGCCGCGATCCAGGTCATCGAGCTTCCCCTTCAGGGCGGACGCGGCGAAGCGGCTCTCCATGCCTGCGCATGGCTCAGCCTCCTGGCGGCGATCTCCGGTTCAACCGAGCCTTGGCACGGCGGCTTCCTGTTGAAGCAGGGGCGCGATAGCGCAAGGCTCTACGCCACCTTCGGCCGCATGCCCGAAAAGACCTTGATGGTGGCCATGGGCGGCGAGACCCGCGACGATACGCGGCTCAACCTGCATGCCGAACAGAAGACATGGCAATCCCATCGTTTATATGCGGAAACCGCATACGCCATGGATCGCGTATTAGCTGATCCTGGGCTGACTCTTACGAATCTGCAATTTTTCCTAAAAGAGACTGGTCAAAAAATCGCTAATGCGGGCAGCTAAAGATGATTTGTTGCTAGTTTATCATTCATACCCTAGAGTGGAGGAACCATGGCACGTGAAAGCACCCAAAAACGGATAGCCCGGGATCGGGCTCCGCGCGTTCAGATCAACTACGACGTTGAGATCGGCAACGCCATCGAGACGAAGGAGCTTCCCTTCGTCCTTGGCGTCCTCGGCGATTACAGCGGCTCCTCCAAGCCGATGGGCGGGAGCGTCGAAGACGCTTTGAAATCCGGCCAGTCCAGGGAACCCCTGCCCAAGCTCAAGGACCGCAAGTTCGTTCAGATCGACGGCGAGAGCTTCGACGAGGTCATGAAGGGCATCGGGCCGCACCTCTCCCTCCGTGTGGACAACAAGATCAAGAACAATGACAGCCAGTTCGCCGTGGACTTGGACTTCAAGAAGATGGAGGACTTCGAACCCGCCCAGGTGGTGAAGCAGGTGGATCCGCTGCGCAAGCTGCTGGAAGCCCGCACCCGCCTCGCCGATCTCCGCGGCAAGTTGGCGAGCAACGACAAGCTGGAAGACCTTCTAGAAAAGGTCATCCGCGACACCGAGAAGCTCCAGGAATTGACCCTGGCCCAGGACAAGAAGGGGAAATAGGCCATGGATTCGAATCTCTCCAAGCCTGAGGCAGGCCTCGCTTTGCAGTCTGGAACCGTCGCTGAGGGCGCGCCCAACCTGCTGGACGCCATCATCGAGAACAGCAAAGCCGCAGCCAACGATACAGAAAAGGCTCGCACCAGGGATCTGATCAGCGAATTGGCCGAGCAGGTGCTCTCCGGCACCGTCGTGGTCAAGCGCGATCTGGCCTCCAGCATCGATGCCCGCATCGCGGATATCGACCGGCTCATCTCCGAGCAGCTCAACGCCATCATGCACCATCCCGATTTCCAGAAGCTCGAAGCTTCCTGGCGCGGGCTGCGCTACATGGTCCGGCAGACGGATACGAGCCCCATGCTCAAGATCAAGATCCTGAACACCAACAAGACGGATCTGCTCAAGGATTTCCGGACCTCTTCCGACTACGACCAGAGCGCACTGTTCAAGAAGATCTACGAAGAGGAATACGGCACCTTCGGCGGCGCTCCCTACGCGGCCCTCATCGGCGATTACGAATTCTCGAAACATCCCGATGACATGTATCTCCTGTCCGAACTCTCCCATGTGGCTGCTGCCGCCCACGCGCCCTTCGTTTCCGCCGCCGCTTCGGGCCTGTTCGGTCTGGAATCCTTCGTGGACATCGGACGGCCCCGGCATCTCGCGAAGATCTTCGACACCACTGAGTACGCCAAGTGGAAGTCCTTCCGTGAATCCGAGGATTCCCGTTACGTGGGCCTGGTCCTGCCCCACGTGCTGGGACGCCTGCCCTACGGCCCCGAGACATCGCCCGTCGAAGACTTCAATTTCATCGAAGACGTCGATGGCACCGACAACTCCAAGTATCTCTGGGTGAACGCCTGCTATTCCTACGGCGCGCGCCTCACCAGCGCCTTCGCCAACTACGGCTGGCTGGCGGCCATCCGCGGCGTGGAGGGCGGGGGTCTTGTGGAGGATCTCCCCACCCACACGTTCAAGACCGACGATGGCGAGATCGCCCTGAAGTGTCCCACTGAAGTGGCCATCACCGACCGCAACGAAAAGCTGCTCTCCGATCTGGGCTTCATGGCGCTGGTCCACTGCAAGAACACGGACTACGCGGCCTTCTTCGGCGGCCAGTCCTGCCAGAAACCCAAGACCTACAACACCGATTCCGCCAACGCCAACGCGCGGTTGTCCACGCAGCTGCCCTACATCTTCGCCGTGTCCCGCATCGCCCATTACATGAAGGCGATCATGCGCGACAAGATTGGCAGCTTCGCCTCCCGCTCGAACGTGGAGGAATTCCTGAACACGTGGCTCGCCCAGTACGTGCTGCTCGACGACTCCGCTTCCCAGGAAGCGAAGTCCAGGTATCCCCTGCGGGAAGCCTACGTGGAGGTTGTGGAGGTTCCCGGAAAACCCGGCTGCTATCGCGCCGCCGCTTTCCTCCGGCCCCACTTCCAGCTTGATGAACTGACTGTTTCCCTACGGCTGGTCGCGGAATTGCCCGCGGCCGTTTCCCGTTAGCAAGTGAAGTAACCTCTTCACCCAACCCCCTTCTTTTCCAAAGGAGAGAGTATGGCTTTTGATGCCTTTATCAAAATCGATGGCATTCCCGGCGAGTGCACCGACGACAAGCACAAGGATTGGATCGAAATCACGTCCTTCGACTGGTCCCTGGAGCAGCCCGCCTCTGCTACCGCCAGTTCCGCTGGTGGTGCCACCTCCGAGCGCGTGAATATCGCCCCGATCCAGTTCACCCATCTCTTCGACAAAGCCAGCCCCAAGCTCTATGAAGCTTGCTGCAAAGGCACCCACATCAAGGAAGCCATCATCCACCTGAACCGCGCCGGCTCGAACAAGATGCTCTATGGCGAAATCACACTGAAGCAGGTGCTTGTTTCCAGCGTGGGTGTCAGTGGCGCCCATGGCGCCGATTTCCCCTCCGAAACCGTCGCGATCAGCGCCGGCAGCTACGTCTGGAAGTACAACCAGCAGGACAGGCAGACGGGCCAGAGCACCGGCACCGTCAGCTCCGGCTGGGATCTCACCCAGAACAAGCCGACCCAATAGCGGGTTCTGGGCAGTGCAATGAACGAATGGCGCGAGCATCCACTCCCGATCTCGCGCCATTCCTTTTTAAATCGATTCCCGCCAGTTCCCCTGCTTGGACCAGATGCGCTCACCGCAGCATATTCTTAGAATCGCCATTCCCCTTCCGTTGGCGTTTGCGGCATGGTTCTTTTGGCTCGGCGAGGTTTGCTGGGTGAAGGGATGGAGTGGGCTCGCATGGCTCTTTAGTTTCAACTGGTCCTCCATCCCCATCTGTCTGCTGATCGCCTTGAGCATCTCGCTGCTCCTGCCACTGCGCCGCCCGCGGCCCAAGCGGATGCTATGCGTGGCTTTCAGTTTCAGCACGGTGCTCGCGGGCTTCATCATTGCTCGATGGATCGCCTTCGAATGGCTCTACCGGAGCATGGTCCCAAATGCCAGCGCCGGATTTCTGATCACCCTCCTGCTTTCCAGTCTGGTCTTGTCTCTGAGCTTGTTCAGTTGCGCCCATCATTGGCTGACGCCTCTTCGCATCTGGGGAATGCCGTTGTTGTTCGGATCACTGTTCCTTGCCGTAGGTCTTTCATTCATCACGATTCGCGTGTTCCCAGCCATCAGTGGGAGCACGGATTCGATCCATGCCTTCAAGATGGGCTACCCCGTTTTCTGGATGGCGCTGCTGATGCCGTATGCACTACGCCTGAGTTGTGCGGCATCAATGCCATGAATGACCACCCTGGAATCTGAACACCCAAAATCGCAATCCCACCCCTGGAGCCACAAATGCCCTACGTCTATGACAAGGTCGATGACCTGGAAGACACCGCGAAGGTTGGATCGAAACAATGCGTTGCGTTGGTCATCGCCTATGCCAAGACTCCAAACACCTCCCAGTGGACTGAGGGCAAGACCGTCCTCGGAAACCTCTCCATCAAGAAGGGCACGGCGATCGCCACCTTCGTCGATGGAAAATACCCGAGCAATCGGAGCGGCAATCACGCGGCGTTCTTCATCAAGCAGGATGCGGGCGGCATTTGGGTCATGGACCAGTGGGCCGATGACAAGACCAAGCCGAAGGTCACGTCGCGCTACATCCGCAAGAAAGGCAAGAACCCGAGGGGAGCCTTCGTCGATCCCAGCAACAATGCTGAAGCTTACGCCATCATTGAATGACAACCTCCTTCCCAACGGGTGACTGAACATGCGCTTCCTCCACCGTCTCCTCATCGCATGCCTCGCCGTCCTGCCCTGCTTCGCGCAGGACGCCGATCTCGCCCCTAAGCGCAAGGCCATCACATCGTTCTATTCCACGATTCTCACCTTCAAGGAATCCGGCATTCCCAGCCGCAAGCACATCCAGAGGCTCGCTCCGCTCGTCTCCAGGACCATGGGCGACCTGCTGGCGCAGGCCTGGAAGGCGGAAAGATTGTACGCGAGCAAGAACAAGGAAGCGGTCCCGCCTCTTATTGAAAGCCGGGTTTTCTATTCCCTGTTCGAAGGCGCGACGGCGATGGGAGCCATCACCCCCGAATCCGGTGACTCGTTCCTGGTGGACCTGTCCTATTCCGATGGCGGCCAGGTCACGCGATGGCAGGACCGGGTTTTCCTCGCCCACGAAGGCCGGCGCTGGGTCGTGGACGATATTGAATTCCTGGGGAAGTGGGAATTCGGAGACAAGGGACGCGTGCAGGACAATCTGCGCGATGCCATTCGATCGGCCCAGGAAGCCCAGCCCGAGTAGGTTTACCGACCTTCATGGGCATTTCACAACAGCGCGAAATCTGTCGGCACATCCCCTGGATTCGCGTGAGTCCGTCTTGCACCTGATAAATGAAAATTATATAATTCTTTGAACAGGGCCGCGGGCATTCGCATTGACTTGTTAAATACTGAAATACCCAAGAGCTTTCCAAGGAGCACCCCGGATCATGGAATTCCCGCACGATTCTCGGCAGGATGCCGAAAGCACGATCAATCCCTATGCTTCGCCCAGGGCGAACCTGCAGCCTTTCGAATCGGAAGCCGTTTGCACCGAGCTTGCGGGCCGCTGGGTCCGGCTGGGCGCTGACCTGCTCGATGAATTGATGGCCGGCATTCCCGCCCTTCTGCTCATGTGGGCTTGCTGCGCGGCTCTGGGCTATTCCTTCCTCGATGACACCAACAGCCCGCCCGACCTGCTCACGGCTGCGTTCGCAGTGATCATCGGCGGCGGTGTCTTCATCGCCTTCAACGGCTATCTCCTGGCCAGGCACGGGCAGACCATCGGCAAGCGCATCTGCCGGATCCGCATCCTCCGCGAGGATGGGACCCGCGCGACGTTGTGGGACACCTTCGTCAAGCGGCAACTCCCCATCCGCCTTCTGATGCAGATTCCGCACGTTGGCTGGATCTTCACCTTGATCGATTCCTTGTTCATCTTCCGTGAGGATCGCCGCTGCCTGCACGATTGGCTCGCCGGAACCATCGTCGTGCGGACCTTACCTTCCCCGGCCACGACTCGCATCGACCAACGTCCTTCCCAGGAGCAAGCCTGACATGTCCGACGCATCTCCCCGCAAACCGTGGTTCATTCTGCTGGCCCTCATTCCCACCCTGCTCTTCCTCGCTGGCGCCATCTGCCATTTCATCGCGGGCACCGCGGCCATGCGGGGCGAGGACACCCAGCCCTACGGCCACCTCGGCACCATCATGCTGATCTCGGGCGGTGTCCTGTTCCTCATCTTCAAAGCCTGCGGCCTCATGAAACCCATCCGTCCATCCAAGAGCTAGCATGAAATCCCTTCGCTCGCTCATCGCTGTCATCGCCTGCTGCGCGCAGTTCGCCTGGGCTGCCAAGCCGTCGAAATTCAAGGCGCCGCAATGGCGCAAGGGTCCGTGCGTGGTCGGTTTCGGCAAGGTGGCGAAGCTGAACCTGCCGGAAGGCCTCCGCTATCTGCCCGCCTCCGAGGTGGCCAAGTTCTATGAGACACCCGCGACCGCGGATCCCGCGGCGCAACCCATCCTCATCTCCTCCACGGATGGAGACTGGGCTCTTTCCGCGCGCTTCGTTCCCGAAGGGCACACCAAGCTGGATCTGGATGCCTTCAGTCTCGACAAGTGGCACACCGACTTCGAAGAGCATATGAAGTTCGAGGCCCATAGCTCGGGGGTCGAGCGCGTCTATCTGGAGGTCTACTGGCCCGTGACGCCGTTCCTGGACAAGGATGCCGACGCCCTCGGCTACGCGTGGTCCAGCAGCTTCAAACCCTACATGACGACCAACCCCAACGAGCTGATGACGCGGGACCTGCTCTTCGAATCCCTCACCAAGCGCATGCAGGCGCACTTCATCAAGTTCGGCCGCCGCGGCAATATCGTCATGGCCATCCATTCCGGAGACCCGCTCTCCTCCGATCTCGAGCAATGCTCCTCGCTGATCCGTGGCGTGACCTTCGCGGATGGGGAGCGCTTCAAGGATTACCAGAGCGGTGACAACGCATCTCCCACACCCCTGTCGGCGCTCGTCCAAGCCCCTCCATCCATCAACCTGCCCGTCAAGGTGGATCTGCCCGAATCCCTCACCCAGGACACCCACAATCTGCCTGCGCCTGAGGACCTGCCCCCGGCCGAGGAGCAAGTGAAGCTGGCTCAGGCCGTGGATCATCCCACGGGCCAGAAAATCGACTTCTCGAAGGCCACCGGTTCCGGCATGGACGCCAGTGGCTGTTTCTGGCTGCTCCTGAAGATTTCGCCGATCGCGCTGCTGGGTCTCGGTGCATTGATGCGGCGGTCCAACGCGGAGAAGGTCACCATCGATGAATCCCGCCTGCGCATGAGTTTCACACCCAAACCCTCTCCTTCCGGACCTGTGGAAAAGACCATCGAACAACCCCTCGAAAATACTGCGGAGCCGCCCGGGGAAGTCGAGGCAATGATGGGCAAGGCTCACCAACTCTTCCGGTCAGGTCAGCACACCGAGGCGAATTCCATCTACCTCGATGTCGCCCAGAAATTCCCGGACTGCAAGGACGCCTGGCTATGTCTGCTGCATTCGACTCAGGCGGATGCCGAGACCAAGGAACGGGCTCGACAAGCCGTGGACCGGCTTGAAGCGCTGAAACCCAAGGAGTACCCGGCCACATGAATGCCCAGCCCCCGCATCCCGATGGCATCAATCCCTACGCCGCGCCCAGGGCGGAGTTGGCCATAGAGGAAGGCATGTCCGCGGGACCCGAGCTCGCGGATCGCTGGACCAGGCTTGGCGCCTGCCTGCTGGACGTGATCATCTCCGGCCTTCCGGCCTTCCTGGCGATATGGGGTGGCATGACCCTGCTCGGGTACCGCTTCTTCGATTTCGAGTCTCAGGGAACGACCCAGTGGACCCTGAAGCTGGGAAGCATGGCGGTGGGGATGGGAATCTACCTGGCCATCAACGGCTACCTCCTCGCCCGTGACGGTCAGACCGTCGGCAAGCGCATCTGCAGCATCCGCATCACGCGGCAGGATGGAACCCCCGCGACGCTGTGGGATTCCTTCGTCAAGCGTTACCTCCTCCTGGGCCTGATCCAGCAGATTCCCTTCGTCGGTGCCCTGTTCGGCCTGGTTGATTCCTTGTTCATCTTCGGCGAGCGGCGCCTTTGCCTTCATGACCGCGTCGCGGGGACCATGGTCGTCGCGGTCCGCGGGTGGCCTTTGCGGCGCCAAGAGGTGCCACCTCCACCCAAGGCCGAAACCGCCCCTGCGCCTTTACCGGCTCAAATCGAAATCTGCCCCTACTGCGCGGAGATCACTTCACCCGATTCGAATACCTGCCGGGGTTGCGGCCGCAATCCCTTCAGCACGGATGGCCTGAACGCGAACCGCGTCCTGACCGTGGAGGAACTGCTCCAGAAGGCAGCCCGGCTTTATCGCCTGAAGCATGCACAGGAAGCACTGGACACACACCGGTACGCGACCCTGAAATTCGCCTTTTCCCGTGAGGCTTGGCTGGGACTCCTGAACGCTCCCAACGCGGATGTCGCCATGCAGGAGGAAGCGCGGAGCCAGCTCCAGAAGATCGAGCAGGTTCTTCGCGGCTGAGCCGGCAACGGACATTACTCCACCTAGGAACCGTCCATAGCCGGACTATAACCCATGAATCTTTGGCAAATTCCGGGATTTTTATTTTGCCTGTTTTCATTTTCCAGGAAGTGGGGAAAATAGTTTCGAGCATCGTGCTGTGTCTTTTTTTTGTGATCATCAGGCTGGTTCAGACCTGTTGTTCCTCGATTCTTGTGCATGAGGATGTTATGCGTGTCTGTGAAAATGCCATCGAGCGCGACGGCGACGCATTCAGCCGCGCCTTCGAGTCCGCATGCGAATGGGATTGGAACCCGAAGGCCCGCGATATCCTGCGCCAGGCCGTGGTGGACCTGGTCGCCTCAGGCGCGCTGCTGCCCAACGAAGCCCAGGACTTCGAGGATGCTTTGATCACCGGACAGCGGAAATCCTCCCTGCCGGGTCTGGCAAATACCCAGTGGGGCACCGCGATGGAATGAGATTTCTGGCGCGGATCTACTGTCAGCTTCAATCCGGAATCAGGCTGGACAGGTCCTTTCGCCCTCTTCCTCAGGCACGCCCCGCTCCCGCCGCTTCGCGAGAATGAAGAGCATGAGCGCGCTCGCCGCTCCGATCATCAGCCCGCCGTGCCAGACGGCCCGGGGTGAGATCTGATCGTTCAACACTCCGCCGATGAGCGGGGCCGCGGCTCGCGCCAGTCCCCAGGTCACCCAGTACGTACTCATGTAGCGCCCCCGCAGGTCTGCTGGCGCGCGGTTGGCCACATAGGTGGTGGCCGTGGGAACCAGGATCAATTCACCGAAGGTGATGATCACCATGCTCACCACGAAGCCGCCGAAGTGGCTCATCCACGCCACGCTGCCCACGCCGGCGGCGTATACGAACATGCCCACGGCGAGGACGGGCAATGGCCTGAAGCGGGATGCGATCCGCGTGACGAAATACTGGACGAACACGCACATCAGGGCATTCGTGATGGGAATCCAGCTGTAGAGGTACTCGGGCAGCCCGAAGTTCTGCTTGGTGTAGACCGCCAGCAGCGTCCACATCATCAGGGGCGCGATCATGCCGAGGGCGACGACCATGACGAAGATCGCGAAGAACCGGTCCCTCAGCACGCGGTTGTAGCCGCCGAAGGACTCTCGGCGGCCCATGTCCAGATGCCGGGTTCTCCGTTGCTTGTTGAGGGTCTCCTTGACCAGGACCACCAGCATCAACCCATAAACGAACATGCAGGTCGCGGCGATGCGGAAGGCGAGCACGTACGACTTCGAGACGATGAAGCCGCCAATGGCGGGGCCCACGGCGATCCCCGCGTTGTTGATCATGCGCAGGATCGAGTAGCCTTCGATCCGCTGCTCCACGGGCAGCATGTCAGCCATCATGGAATCGGATCCCACCGCATAGAACGGCATGGCCGTCGCCATGATGGTCATGGGAACGAGGAAGCCCAGGTAGCTTGACGCCTGGCTCATGAGGAGATACGCCGCTCCGTGGGACGCCTGGGCCAGGAACATCACGGGCTTGCGGCCGATGCGGTCCGCGATGGAACCTCCCACCAGCGAGATCACGAGCCCCATGGCGGAACTGATGGTGATGAGGGTCGCCACCGTAGAGATGTGCAGTCCGAGTTTGCCGCTGACGTAGATGAGCTGGAAAGGCCAGATCATGCTCGAGCCCGCGGAGCTGATCATTACCCCAAGGGCGATGAGCCAGAACTGGCGCGGGAAGGCGTGGAATTTGGTTGCGATTCGACCGAACAGGATGGCACCCTTCATGGAACGCTATCCCGCTAGTCTAGTAAGGAATTCTGCGCCCGCAGTGAGATGGCGCCAGGGTTGACCGCCATCACAGAGAGCGGACGGGTCGGGAAAAAGACGATGTTCCCAGAGCATTGCAACCTTCGCCAGAGGCTTTGTTTTCGTGATGGATTTCGGCGATTGCGCCTTCCCCATGGACAGCCTCAGATAGGGTCAGGATCTTCCGATCCAGAACAGAACGCATCGCAATCTCCATCGGCTAGATCTCAGGCTACAACGGTGTGGAAGCCGCACAGTCATGGATCCATTCCCGGCCTTCAAGCAAGGCCGAGAGGCTAGGCGAATGGAAAACGGATCAAGTCATGAATCGAAGATCACAGTCGGCAGACGAATGAGGCCTTTCCTCGACGAGTAAACGCCTCAATTCCCGGCGAGCTGGATGCTCCAGAAGGCAAGGAAACCGGCGAAGAGCACCAAGGTGGAAATGGGGCGCTCGGGGCCGTCATGGGCTTCCATCAGCAGTTCCTCCGTCACCAGGTACAGCAGCGCGGCTGCGCTGAAGGCCAGCACGCCGCCGATCAAAGCGTGGGAAGCCCCTGACAACAGATGGCTACCGAGAACCGCGAACAGGAGCACATCCACACCCAAGCCAGCGGACACGAGCACGATCCGCCATCCACGGGCTGCTTCGGATGTCAGCGCGAGGCCCAGGAAGAGCAGCTCGACCGAGAGTCCGAGCGCGAGAATCGGTCCCGTGGCGCCGCCGGCCGCGAACCCTGCGCCGATGATGAAGCCATCCATCGCCACGTCCAGGAACGTGGCGAGAAGAAGCCCCGAGGGCACCCCGCAGAGGGTGGAGCCTCCCTCTCCCGCGTGTTCCATCTTCTTCGTGACCAGTTTGAGCCCGAACATGAAGAGGCTCCCGACCGCGAAAGCCCCCGCCAGCACCAAGCCCGGCGCGTGCTCCCGCCCGATCTCGGGCAGCAGCTCCACGGCGAGGGCTGCCAGCACGACCCCTGCGGCGAAATGCTGGATGAGGCTCCGGGATTCGCGGCTGGGATGCCATGCAACCGCCAGGACACCGCCTCCCAGCGCGACAATGGCGGGCACGGACATCAGCAGAAAGGCGTGGAAGGTCATGGCGCACCTTGATGGTTCATTCAGTCTACTTGGAGGTGATCCAGGATTCTCTGGTTGTGATCCGGTCATCAGCCGGAACCAGCCATGATGGGTCGTCTGGCCTGGAAGCGGGCGGGACGTGGAGCGCGCGATGATGACTTTCAAGCTGGAAGCGCACGAGAAGCAGGCTCTGCTGGAGCGATTCCTCCGCTATGTGCGGATCGATACCGAGAGCGACGGCACCGCCACCTGCAGCCCTTCCACGGAAAAACAGAAGGACCTCGGCCGGCTGTTGGTGGAAGAACTGAAGGCGCTGGGTCATGACGACGCCGCCATGGATCAATGGGGGTACGTGACGGCCACCGTGCCGGGCAACCTGCCGCCGGGACATAGCGCTGTGCCCGTGCTGGGCTTTCTCGCGCACATGGACACCTACCCCGGCACACCGGGCGGTGGAGTCAAACCTCGGGTCATCCGCGACTACGCCGGTGGTGATATTCCCCTGCCGGGAACTCCCGAGCATCCCATTTCCGCGGCCAAGCACGCCAACCTCGCCCGCTGCCTGGGGCACACGCTGGTCACGACGGATGGCACCACGCTGCTAGGCGCCGATGACAAAGATGGCATCGCCGTGATCATGACCATGATCGCGTGGCTGAAGGAGCATCCCGAGTGCCACCACGGAACTCTGCGCATCGGCTTCACCACGGATGAGGAAGTGGCCCGCGGCACGGAGCACTTCGATGTGAAGGCCTTCGGCGCCGCCTACGCCTACACCGTGGACGGCGGAGAGTTGGGCGAACTCGAGGACGAGACCTTCTGCGCCGATTCGGCCACCGTCACCATCACCATCACGGGTTATGATGCCCACCCCGGGCAGGCCAAGGGCAGCATGATCAACGCCGTGCGCATCGCCGCAGAAATCATCCAATCCCTTCCCGTCGACCATCTGCCGGAAACCACGGAAAAGCGGGAGTCCTTCCTGCATCCCAATCACATCGCGGGCGGGGTGTCCCACGCCGAGCTGAAGTTCCTCGTGCGGGCCTTCTCGGAGGCAGAACTCGCAGAACGGGAATCCGATCTTCAGGCGGCTGTGAATCGCGTGTCCGCGCGCTTCCCGGGCTGCGATATCCGGATGGCCGTCACGCCCACCTACCGGAACATGGGCCTCAAGATCGCCGAGGATCCCAAGGTGCGCGACTACGCGCTGGAAGCCTTCCACCGCCAGGGCGTCGCGCCCGTGCAGAGGGCCGCTCGCGGCGGCACGGACGGTTCGAACCTCTCCTTCATGGGCCTGCTCACCCCGAATCTCTTCGGTGGCGCGCAGGGCTACCACTCGGTCCACGAATGGGTGAGCCTCGAATGGATGACCGCCTCCGTGGAATGCTGCCTCCAGATCCTCCAGGTATGGGTGGAGAAGACCCGAGGCTGACCCAACTCCCCGCAAAACAGCTTGGAAGAAAGGGAACGCACCCTTTCCAAGGGTCATCGAAATTTTGGTTTGGAGGAAACGATGCCGGAAGGCCCAGAGATCGAAACGGAAAATCTGCATGAAGCGATCCACGAAGAGCTGGAGAAAGAGGAGAGCCGTTTCCTAAAGACCATCGCGCTCAGCACGTCCCTGCTGGCGGCCCTCGCGGCCATCTGCTCGCTGTACGCGGGAGGCACCGTCAACGAGGCCCTGCGCATGGAAACCCAGGCCACGCGCCTGCAAGCCCAGGCTTCCGATCAGTGGGCCTACTACCAGGCCAAGGGCATCAAGGCCGCGGTGGCCGAGGGCGCGGTTTCGGCCATCACCGCCACGGGCAAGGAGGTTCCTGCGGAACTGAAGGACCGCTCGAAACGCTACGGCGAGGAACAGAAAGAGATCCAGACCAAGGCCAAGGAGTTCGAGCAGCAGCGGGACGAAATGACCCAGGAGGCGGAGCACCTCATGCACCGCCACCATCAGTTTGCCTACGCAGTGGCTTTCTTCCAGGTGGCCATCGCCCTCGGCGCCGTTTCCGCGCTGACGCGCAAGAACGCCGTGTGGTATGGCTCCATCGCCATCGGGTTGATCGGCATCGTCTTCTTCGTGAAGTCGTTCCTCGGCTGATCAGGCCAGGGTCTTGAACAGGAAGGCATAGGCTAGTGCCCAGAACCGCGCCATCTGCCGGTTGTCCGCGCCTGCGCCGTGGCCTCCTTCGATGTTCTCGAAGTAGTAGGCTTCATGGCCGAGTTCCCTCATCCTGGCAAACATCTTCCGGGCGTGGCCCGGATGCACCCGGTCATCCATGCTCGTGGTCATGAAGAACACGGGAGGATAGTCGGTGTCTGCCTTCACGTTGTGGTACGGAGAGAAGGTTTGCAAATAAGCCCAGTCCTCGGGCTGATCAGGATCGCCGTACTCCTCCATCCACGAGGCTCCCGCCAGCAGGCGGGAGTACCGCTTCATGTCCAGCAGCGGGATCTGGCACACGATCGCGCCGAACAGATCCGGATACGCCGTGAGCATGTTGCCCACCAGCAGGCCGCCGTTGCTGCCGCCCAGGATACCTAGGTGCCTAGGCGCGGTGATCTTCCGCGCGATGAGATCCTGCGCCACGGCGGCAAAATCCTCGAAGGCCCGGTGGCGATGCTGCTTCAGGGCCGCCTGGTGCCACCCTGGACCATACTCGCCGCCGCCACGGATATTGGCCACTGCGAAGACGCCACCCCGGCCCAGCCAGGCGCGCCCCGAGATACCGCTGTAATACGGCAGCAGGGGAACCTCGAAGCCGCCGTACCCCGTAAGCAGTGTTGGATGAGATCCATCCAGAATCAGGCCTCGCTTGGCCACAAGGAAATAGGGCACGCGGGTGCCGTCCTTGGATTGCACGAAGTGCTGCGAGATCTCCAGACCGGAGGCCTCAAAGAAGGCGGGCATCGACTTGAGCGTTTCGGGTTCCGCTCCGATCTCGCCGAAGGAAAGGGTATCGGGGGTGAGGAAATCCGTGGAGGTCATGAAGAAGGCATCCGACTCGTCCTCGTCCACGGCCTGAGCCGAGAGCGTGCCGAAGGCCGGCGCGCCCGCAAACGGCGTACGTTCCCAGCCAAGCTCTCCCGGTGTCAGCACGGAAAGCCGGTTCTTCACGTCGTCCATCACGTTGAGAATGAGGTGGTGCCGCGTCCATTGCGCGCTAGCGAGGGATGTCGTCGGGGACGGCTCGAAGAGGATCGTAAACGCTCGATTGCCTTCCATGAACGCATCGAAACGGATGACCAGCAGCGAGCCCGCGGGATAGCTCTTCCCGGCCACGTCCCATGGCGTGCGCAAAGTGACGGTCATCCACTCGCGATGGAATGACGGTTCCGCGTCGTCGGGAATAGCGATCCTCCGGGGGGAACCCTCCGCTCCCAACAGGTGGATCTCATTGGTAAAGAACGTGGGCCGACGATAGATGAAGTCCCGTTCGAAGCCCGGCGTGGAATCGTGAAAGGCACCTGCCGCCATGTCCGTTTCTGCTCCTTCGAACACTGTCACGGCCTGTTCCAACGGTGTTCCTCGCGTCCAGATCTTCGCGATCCGCGGATAGCCCGACGTGGTCATGGAGCCCGGGCCGAAATCCGTGCACACGAAGAGATGATCGGCATCGATCCAGCTCACGTCGGTCTTGGCCAGGGGCACTGCGAAACCATCCGGCACGAACGCCTTGAGTTTCACGTCGAATTCCCGGACCACCACGGCATCGGAGCCGCCGGGCGAAAGGGAGACGAGGCAGCGCTGGAAGCCGGGCCTCAGGAACTGCGAGCCATGGAAGACCCAGCCCTGGCTCTCCTCTTTCCCAAGGACATCCAGATCGAGCACCGTCTCCCAGGCTGGCTCGGGTTTCCGGTACTCCTCCAGGGTGGTCCGCCGCCAGAGTCCCCGGGGGTTCTCCGCATCCCGCCAATGGTTGTAAAAGTAGTCACCGTGTTTGACGATGTAGGGAATCTTGGCCTTGGAGTTTAGGATCTCGAGGATCGTGGTTTCCAGCTCCTCGAAACCAGTGGAATGTCCAAGTGTGTCCAATGCCGGGGCGTTGGCTGCCTTCACCCATTCCAGTACCGGACCTTCACAGGGAGCCTCCAGCCAGAGGTAGGGATCTTCCGTATTCGAGGCATCGAAAAGATGGTTAGAATCACCATGATCATTCAAGTTCATATGGATATTCCCGAGATTATTATCGGATATTAGCGTTTCTTTTCATGGCGTTGAATTCGCGAATCGAACGACCCCACCGCCTTGGTCCCTTCGATGATCGCATTGCCCAGTTTCGTTAGGGGTGAACCATGCTCGAACTCTCCATCAGTCCGGATGCATTGACCACCAATGCTGCGGGGGTGGCCTTCATTCCCCTCGGGCAAAGGGCAGGACAGCCGCTACCCGCGGCCTTCACACGGAAGATCGCCCGGGAAATCGAGGACGAGGTTCCCGGCATCTGGGGAACCCTGGGCATGTACGACGACTCGTCGCCTTTGCAGTGGCGGGGCAAATTGCAGCTCTCGCGGCTCGGCACCTTGGGTTCCACCGCGGCGAACTCAGGCCAGGCCACCCTGAGGGAAATCAACGACATCTACCGCGGCCGCCACCCGCGCATGAACCAAGCCAAGGATAGGAAGGTGCGGGAACGCTTCCTCAGTTTCGAGAAGGTCACGCTGCCTGCGCCGGGACAGGACTTCACCTGGAACGAGCTGCCAGCGCTGCGGCTGACCCTGTTCCTGAATCACGATGAGGGAGCGCTGGTGTTCTACCAGCACATGGGGCCCGACGGTCCGCAGTTCGATCGCAACCGGGGCAGCGATGGCACCTCCATCGAATACCTCCTTCCGGATCCCACTTCCGGCCACACGTGCAGCGGCCGGGACCGCCTGACTTACCGGATCCCGGCGCTGCCCACCCACGCCCTGGAAGCCACGGGCGGCGGCCGTTTCC
>DCFP01000101.1:38365-42408 GCA_002319925.1 Holophagaceae bacterium UBA1801
CGGCCGTTTCCGGCTTTCCCGGAAACGGTCCACCTCCAAGTTCGTGGTGAAGATCCTCACCTTCAAGCGCGGAAACAGCGCCTCGGGCGATGTCATCCAGCGGCTCGCCACCCACACCGGCTTGGAGGACTACCGGCTCTGGCAATGGGATGTCCCCAGTTCGACATTCAAGGCCGCCACACCAGGATCCTTCTCCCTGAGCGCGAGGACACTGCTGTTCATCCACGGCACCTTCTCGAGCACCCAGGGTTGCTTCGGAACCCTGTCTGCGGGCTACGGCGACTCCTGGATCGCGAGGGTAGCCAACACCCATCACTACGATCAGATCCTAGCCCTCGACTACCCGACCATCCTAGTCGGACCGGATGCGAATGCCGCTGTCCTGCAAGCCCTGCTCGGCGGTCCGATCGCGGGCGAATGGGATGTCATCACCCACAGCCAGGGAGGCCTGGTGGCGAAAGCCCTGAGTCAGACGCCGGGCATGAAGCTCCACAAGGGAGCCCTGGCCGCCTGCGCCAATGGTGTGGGCTACTTCACCGCCGGCTGGACCCTCGCCAAATTCCTGAGCGTTGCCAAGTGTCTCATCGGCGAGGCCGGGAATCCCATGGGCGCCTTCCTCACGGGGCTGGCACAGCACTCCGCCGAGTTCTTCCTCAACCAGCCCGGATGCCAGGCCATGACACCGGGGAGCCCCGCTCTTGCGAAACTGCTCGGACCGGCTCTGGCGCCCGTGCCTGAGTTCAGGCCCGTCGCTGGAGATTACGACTCATCGCTCGTGGCCAACCTCCCCTGGTACAAGCGCTGGGCCGAAAATGGACTCGACCTCGTCATCAAGGGCTTCCTCGGTGATCGGCACGATTGGGTCGTGGGCTGTCCCCAGCAGGTGATCCTCGACCCCAGCACCGCCGCGCCAGGCTGGAACCCCACGCCCAATCCCATCCCCACGGTCCCCTCCACCCACACCACCTACTTCGGCCGAGCTTCCGTTCAGATCGCACTATCCAGCTACCTGGTGGGCGCCTCGATCCTGGGCGCCTTTGCAACGAATCCTTAGGCATCAAGTTCCATAAGGCCAACACGAACAGACCTGGCAATTCTCACTTCCAGACTCGAACCCACTTGCTCTAAACGGGAGCGTCTACCAACTCGATTCCGCATAGAGAGCAGGCACCGCTGAACTTGATGAACAGATTTCTGGAGCAAGCGACAATAGTCCCCTCTTTTCATGCAACTGGGATCGTCACGCTAGGTTTTCTTCCATGCGCGGAGCTCTCTCAGTCATCCGCACACAGGGCCAGATGACAGTATCAACCTGTCGCGCTTTTCCCCCGGAAGTACTGCCGCATTCGCTTCAAGCGATCTTTCGTTTTCCGGTGTTCCCGCCGGACGGATTTGGTCAGGCGTGCCAGCAGTTTTACTCCGGGCACGGATTCAAGGAACTGGAGCCGCTGGTGAAGGTCCTCGGCCTGGCGACGGAGCTCTTCCACATCCCCGGGAAACACACCCTCGGGATAGCGGCTTATCGTGGTTATCGGCAGGGAGTAGGCGCGGCGGAGCGAGTCCTTCCTCCCCAGCCGTTCCCAATGGATCAGGCCGCGAACGACCCGATCCCAGGCCATTAGCGTCGCGAGCGCAAAGGAAAGCTCGCCATCGTTCTTCTCGTCCAACCGGAAGTCGAACTCCTCGTAAGCCCATGCCACATATTGCTGGAAGGAGAATCCCTCCTCCGGATAGATGTCGTTGAGGGCGTACCGGACCTGGCGATCGATGAACTGCTGGATGCTGGTGTAGTTCTCGTGATGGATGTGGAGACAGCCCGGCGGCTCGAGCTTGTGCAGCCGTTCCTGCGCTGTCTGCAGTTCCGAGAGCTTGTGCGTGGAGTCGCTCCAGCGTACGCAGCCCTTCCGGAAAAGGCGGATCTGATGATCGGGATACCAGCTGCGGCTGCGGATGATCTGGCCAGCGATCATGTTGTAGCGGGGAATGCAGAATGCATCGCTAGTCTCGCCATATCGCTCCAGTAGACCGCGCACGATCTGTTCGGCGTCAGCTGCCAGATATTCGTCGGAATCCAGGACGAATACCCATTCGTGATGACCGCATTCCAGGAAGTCGTTCCGGATTCCGTCAATCCGCGGAACGATCGGCGTGGAGAGCAGTGTCGCTCCGTAATGCCGCGCGATCTCGAGCGTTCGGTCGCGGCTTTCCATGTCCACCACGATGCACTCTTCGGCCCACCGCACGGACTCCAGGAGCCGGGGCAATGTGGCCTCGGAATCCCGCGTGTGTATGATCACCGTCATCTGTAGCATGTCGTTACCCATCTATGGTGTATTTGTCCCGCCATCGTTCCATGAACAGCCGGCGCGAGGAAACGTCCAGTTCAATGCGCCCTGGAGTGAAGGACTCGAAATGCATCGGGCGGCCCGCATCCACGCAAATCACCCGCTGTCCAGCCTGTCTTACCCTCAGACAGAGGTCGATGTCTTCAAGGCCGAAGGAATAGGATTCATCAAAGCCGCCGATCCGATTGAACAGCGCCCGGCTGACCATCAGACAGGCACCCGTCACCGCCTGGAACGTTTCGAACTGCGAGCGCGGTTCCATGAATTGGCCGCGATGCAAATGGTACGGACCGATTTCACCGTCCCCGAACACGACGCCGCAATGCTGCACACGTCCATCCGGGAAGTAGAGCCACGAGCCGGTCACGCCAACGCCTTCCACGGTTCCATGCTGCAGCATCCGGACGAGGGTCGAACGGTCGAGAAACACGTCATTGTTGAGGAACAACAGGTGTTCCGCTTCGCAGTCCCGCACGGCCTGGTTACAGGCTGCGGCAAATCCGGTTGAGGCATCAAACCGCAGCAGCCGGACACGACTATCCGGAAAGGAAGTGGCAAGGTACGGCCGGAGCGAGGCATTATCCACTACCACGGCCTCCACCGATCCGGACACCTGTTCCGCACTTTCGAAAAAGCATTTCAGGCAGAAGCGCAGCATTTCATCGAGACCTCGGGAGACGATCACGGCACAAAGGCGGCTGCTCATGCGTTCCTCCGCCAGTGCGACAGCGGTCCGTGAAGCTGCTCGGAAAGCCGCTGCAGCATGCGCTCTTGGGTGTAGCCTCGCGCCGTCGCCACCGCCGCCTGCCGCATCCGGAATCGCAGGATGTCGGATTGCTCCTGCAGAAGCTGGCCGACAGCGGACACGAAATCCCCGGATCTCGCCACTCTGCCATTGATGCCGTCTTCAAGATATTCCATCCCGCCCTGCACAGGCACCGACACCACTATGCATCCGGCGGACATCGCTTCGAGCGCTGGCAGCCCGAACCATTCCTCTTCATCGGTGGCGAGAAAAATGGAGCTGTATTTCATGACACGGGCCACTTCGCTCTCGCTCAGGCCATCGATCGCGATGTAGCGCATGAACCCGTAGGCGCGCTGCACGGCCTCGCACAATTCAGCGCCCTGACGCGGCATACAGGCTGCCGCGTACTCGAATTTCGGTTCTCCGGTGTAGGCAAAGCAAGGGGCGATCGAAACCCCGACTTCGATGGGATCGAGAACGCCATGAGCCCTCACATGCTCCGTGGCCCGCCTCCAGCAGGTGAGCACCTGCACCCTGGAATCCGCAAGGATCGGTCCGATGAGGGGGCTGGTTTCTCGACAATGGAAAACCAGTTGCCCCGGTAGTTCACGCAGGGCTGAATAATCCTGCGGGAAAGAAAACACAGCGATGTCTTCCGTATGGAAATTCCTGCGGGCGTCCGTGGCATCAATGACCGCCGCGTGGGACTGAAACCAGGTGGAAGCCATGCCCCCGGGAGAGGCGATCACCGCCGGCACCCCAAGGGCGTTCAGCGCGTCCACGAACTGATAGGCGACCTTAATGCCTCCGGACATGGATGCATCTGGCACGAAGTAGTAGAGCATCAGTGGGCCTCCCCTTCCGCCATCCGCCTATGCTCAGGCACCAGCCTCCGAAGCAGCCATTCGAAACCTGCTCCGTAGTGCCGGCGCGCGTATTGCAGCCGGGCC
>DCFP01000009.1 GCA_002319925.1 Holophagaceae bacterium UBA1801
TGGGACAGCGGGCCTCCTCGCAGACAGTCACCAGGTGCTTGGAGCGGATCAGCCGCTCGACCTCCGCCGTGGTTTCGGCGGCGGGAACCTTAATCTTCAGCCATTCGGGACGTGGACCAGGAAGGACGGATGGGCGTGCCATAAAAAAAGTCTACCAAATAAGTCGGAATTATCCCTGGATATTCCACCGGCCCGGAATCACATTGGTACTACCCACCGGTTCGCAGCCGGGAAAGGGGGATCCATGAGGCGCATCCGACTGTTCCTGCCCTTGATCCTCATGCTGGCCCTTGGGTTTTCGGTTGCGGCAACGGCGGCAAGCCAGGTCCAGCCGCAGACAGAAGAAGCGCTGAACGCGCTGGTGGACGCCGAAGCCGGACTGGAGCGGGGCGGCTTCGGTGCGGTCCTGTTCTCGGACCAGGGCGAGATCTGGTCCTACCAAAGCGAACCCGGGGACAGCACCGTTCCGTTCAACAAGCAGACGCCCTTGCTCATCGGCGAATTGTCCGGACGGTTCGTGATTCTGGCGGTCGCCAAGCTCGCGGGCCAGCGGAGGCTGGATCTGGACAAGCCCCTTCGTTTCTATCTTCCGGAACTTGCCGGGATTCCGAACCTGGAGAAGATCGGCCGGATGCACCTCCGGAGCCTCGTCAACGAGGCCACCGGCTGGGTGGATGCATTCCCCCGCGCCCTCTCCCAGTACCGGCTGGAGGAGGATCTGCTGCCGGCCCTTGCCACCCGGCCCAGCCGCTATCCCGAAGGCCTACGCCAGACCCATTCCGGCGCCATGATCGATCTCCTGGCGCTTGTGCTGGAACGCACCCAGCACAAACCCTGGAACCAGGTACTGGCCTCGGTGGTCTTCAACCCCTTCGGGATGTCGATGTCCTCCTATGTCACGGATGCGGAAGCCATCAAACGGGCCAAGTATTACTTCCGGGATGGCTCGGAATTCGACCCGAACGTGACATCCAGCCTCGTGTTGCCCTATACACCGTCGGCCAGCGCGATGTCCTCGCTCACGGACCTGGCCGGGTTCGGCTCTTCCCTGCTCTCGGCCCTTGACGGCAGGCCCCACGGCGCCATCAGTCAAGCCCAGGCCAGCGCTCTGTTCACGCCGGGCATCGCTGGGCAGCTCGACCGGCAGGGCTTCGAATCGGGCATGGGGTGGTTCCTGACCGAGTACCAGCTCGGCTACCTGGGGCGCGTGGCCTGGGCCTATGGCGCCTCGGTGTCGCACCGGACCATGATCCTGTTTCTGCTGGATCATCACGTTGGTCTCGTTCTGGCAAGCGCCTTGTCCAACCCGTCGGGTCCGGCTCAGATCAAGAGCATCGCCCTCGATCTCCTGCAGGCCTATGCGGCAACAGGACTTGGTATGGAGAAGCCCAGCTTCCGCATTCCTCCCACCTTCCCCAGGATTCCGGAGGCGCTCCACCCCGTCTCCGGTGTCTATGCCTCCGGTTCCGGCTTGGCTCTGGTCGACCTGGACGGGGATCTGTTGGCCATGGTGGCTCGGGGCAGCTATTCCGAATTCACATGGGCGGGAAACGGGAAGTTCATTCCGACGACGGAGAATGAATTCGACAGCCTCCAGTTCGGGCCGGGCAACTGGCTGACCATCACCTGGCGCAGTGGCGCGAAGATGAATGTCGTTCTCCAGTCACCGGCCCAGATGGAAAATGACCTCAAGCCCGGAGCCTACCGTCTCGAGCATCTCCAGCCAGGCAGACGCTTGGACACTGTCCTGATCGATCAATTGGCCGGCAACTGGGTGATCACTCCGGACGAAGGCCAGAGTTTCCTGCTGGTGCCCGAAGCCAGTGGCGGCATGGGCGTGCTCTGCGACGAGAGTTCCATATTGTATGGCGTCCACGTCTCCATGGATGCGGATGGCGAGGTGCACATAGTCGCCCCGTGATCGCACCTGTGCTACAACGAATCAACCCGGCTCGCGAGCGCTCGCCCGGGATGGAGTGGCATGCAGATCGGGTTCTTCGATTCAGGGATTGGCGGGCTTTCCGTGCTTCACGAAGCGCGCAAGCTCCTGCCCAACGAGCGGTATCTCTACTACGCGGACACGGCCCACGTTCCCTATGGCACCAAGCCCAAGGAGGAAATCCGCGGCTACATCTTCGAAGCCATCACCTTCCTGCGGGACCAGGGCTGCGATGCCATCGTGGTCGCCTGCAACACCGCCACCAGCGTGGCCATTGATGATCTGAGAGCCACGTTCCAGCTGCCCATCATCGGCATGGAACCCGCGGTGAAGCCCGCGGTGCAGGCCAACAATCACAAGCGCGTGCTCGTCTTCGCCACGGAGATGACCCTCAAGGAACCCAAATTCCACAATCTGGTGGCGAAGGTGGACAACGAGGGCGTCGTCGATTACCTGTCCATGCAGGAATTGGTGGTCTTCTCGGAACGCTTCGAGTTCGGAGCCGAGACCGTGCTGCCCTACCTCCGTTCCCGGCTGGCAAATCTGGATCTCTCGGCCTACGGCTCGGTAGTGCTGGGCTGCACCCACTTCATCTACTTCCGTCCCCATCTGCGCGAGGTGTTGCCGGAAGCCACGCTGATCCTGGATGGAAACGCAGGCACTGTTCAGCACCTGCGGAACCGGGTCGCCGGCTTGCCCATGGAAACCAAGACACGGGGCCAAGTGCGCTATTTCCGCTCTGGAATCCCGACACCGGAGAGCGAGTTCAGCGCCTATCTGGAGCGGCTTGAAGGCTGCTGAGGAATGTGGTCGCACGCTCAACCCATCCCCTTGCAGCGCTGCTCATGCATCATGGAGGCTCGAAGGCGATAGGGACAACATCCGTGTCTCGCGATCCTAATTGCCTTCAACCACGTCCACTTACCAGGCATGCATCAGCTTTGTATAATAGCGATCAAAGGATTGAGCATGAAGAAATCCGTGACACGAGCAAAGACGCGTCCTGATGCGAAATTGATGGCCAGGTACGGCACTTGGATCAAGGAAAACGAGAACATCGATAGCCAGGAAGTTCATTCTCGAATCCAGGGCATGGCCCACCGTCCTCTGATTTCCATCGTCATGCCCGTATTCAACGTGAAGGCGGAATTGCTGGAACAGGCCATCGAGTCCGTCCGGCAGCAGTCCTACCCGAATTGGGAACTATGCATTGCCGACGATGCATCAACCCAACCGCATATCAAGCCGATGTTATGCCAGGTGATGGAAAATGATAGCAGGATTAAAGTTATTTTTCGTGATATTAATGGACATATCTCAGAAGCAAGCAATAGCGCATTGACTTTGGCCTCCGGCGAGTTCATCGCCTTACTGGACAATGATGACCTGTTGCCGAAGAATGCTCTGTTCCATGTGGTTGAAGCCATCAATCATTATCCGAACGGACAGATTTTCTATTCGGATGAAGATAAAATTGATATGCAAAACCGGCGCTATGAACCTTATTTTAAGTGCAAATACAATTACGATCTATTTTTATCCCATAACATGATCAGCCACCTTGGAGTGTTCCGCACAAGCCTGATCCGGGAATTGGGTGGATTCCGTGTGGGGCTGGAAGGGTCCCAGGACTACGACTTGGCGCTGCGATGCGTCGAAAAGACCAAGGAATCCGACATCATCCATATTCCCAAGGTGCTTTACAATTGGCGCGTCATCCCGGGCAGTGCCTCCTACTCCAGCGACGAAAAGCCTTATGCATACCTCGCGGCCGAACGAGCCCTGAACGACCATCTATCGCGAACCGGAGTCGCCGGCCAGGCAGAGGCGGAAGAACTGAGCTATCGCATTCACTATGATCTCCCGAGCCCCGCTCCCATGGTCTCGATCATCATCGAGGCCCGAAGCGCCCGGAGGGTTCGCAAGAAGTGCTTGGACAGCATCCTCGGCAGGACCAACTATCCTGCATTCGAGGTCCTCGTATTGCACTCGCGGCAGGGAGTGAGCGATCTGATCGAGAAATCGCACGATCTCAACTCGGATCCGCGGATTCGATTACTGTTTCTGGGCTCGAAAATGCCGACACCCGAAAAATTCAATTCGGCCGTCCAGGAAACCCATGGAACCGTACTGGCTTTCCTGCATGACGATCTCGAAATCGTTTCCCCTGACTGGCTGAACGAAATGGTCAGTCATGCCCTGCGCAGCGGAGTCGGCGCTGTTGGGGCGAAATTGTTGTACCCCATCGGATTCGTTCAGAGCGGTGGATTCATTCTGGGCATTGGCGGTGAGGGCCATATCCATGCCGTCGCCCATCAATACTGGCCAAGCGATCACGCTGGCTACTTTGGCCGCGCAATGGTCACCCAATCCTATTCAGCGCTTTCCGGAGCCTGTCTGGTCGTTCAGAAATCGATTTATGAAGGTGTTCATGGAATGAATGCACAGGATACGCCCAACTATTATTTTGATATCGACTTCTGCCTGCGCATCCGTCAAGCGGGTTATCGCAATGTCTGGACGCCTTTTGTGGATATATTCCACCGTGAGCCTATTCTGTACGATTCAGCTAAAAAACCCAGTCAGAGGCATCATTGCAATGAAGAACGCCGTTACATGCAAGATCACTGGGGAGATTGGCTACGGGATGATCCAGCCTACAGCCCCAATCTCTGCCAAGACCACCTATCCTTCCAATACCCATTCAGGTATGGGAGCAATCCACACGATCCAAAGGAGCTGCAGTTGCATCGCCGCATGATCGCGCCGGTCCACAGAGCCTTTAAACGATTCGAGAAGCACTTTATCCGGCCAATGTTCCACTCGATCAAGAAGAGACAGAAGACTGCTGAGTGCCGCTGAAGCCGCAAGTGAAATCCTGGCCCCAGGCAGACGGATGAGTGCTGTGGGATAATGAATCCGCCCGCGATC
>DCFP01000030.1 GCA_002319925.1 Holophagaceae bacterium UBA1801
TACAGATGACCGGTCATGGGGTCGCCCCCAAGCCCGTCGCGCACCACGGCCGACAGGCCATCGAAGCTCTTGCGGGCATCCACTGGCTCTACAGCGGCGAAGATCTTCACGCTCGGCGGAAGCGTCAGCATCGCTGGTCTCCCTCGAGAGCGTCCAGAAGGACGGCCAGCCTCTGGGCATCCGCGTGGTCCCCCACCCGGGCGCGTACCCGCCGGCCGTTGGTTAGGTCCACCTCGACCGCAAATGCGTTGCTCGTCGACAAATGCTCGGCCGGTCCTACGACCCGAACGGGAAGAAAGCTCGTGGTCGCGCGGGCCTTGGCGGCCGAGCCGAGGTCGTTGCCCAGCACTCGTAGCCATCGCCGAAGGGCTTCCACACGGACGCCTCGTTTGGCGGCGTATTCCTCGGGGCTCAGCCCGCTGGCAGCCAAGGCTTTGACCTCATTGACCCACACCTCGCGCGGCCACCGCCTCCGTTTGCGACGAAACAGCACTACGTTCGGATTGCCAGACTTCTCCATGCGCCCAGCATGCACGAGATCCAGCACTCCGCCGGCCTCCTCCCTGTAAGGGGCTTACGCGGGTCTTGCGAGCTTCTCAGACATACATGACCGGTGCCGGGCCTGTGGTGGTGAATCGCTCACTATTCAAGGAGCGAGGCAGCGAGAACGAGCCGTCGATAGTCCCGTTGGACCTCCGAGTGGGGATCATAGGAGGGTTTTGGACGCCTATGGCCGCACAGCAAGCGGCATGGGTGGTGTCGCAAATGACGCCGCAAAACGGCGAGGACCTCTTCAAGCGGATGGGGAACATGGCCCCGTCGAAGAGCAGCCTGGATCGGTTGCCGAAGGAATTGGCCGAACGATGGAATGACGACCGCAAAGGGTTCGAAAAGGCCCTGCGCGAAGGGATGACCATCCCCGAGGAAGCGGTCACGGTGATGGCGAGTCTGGACGGCGTATTGGCCCCGATGAAGGATGGCGAGGCGGTGGACAAGCGCGCGGAGGCGGCGGCTGCCGGAAGAATCGCGAAGGGACCATCTGGCTATCGCGAGATCGGATGCGCGACGCTGAGCTTCTGCGACCGGAACGGAAAGCTGCTGACGGCGGTGCGGACGGCGAAGATGCCCGAGGCGCACAAGGCGTCGCTGAAAGTGGCTTTGAAAGCGGAGCTGGACATGGCGCTGCACCTGCGTCCAGACCTGCAACTGGTGAAGGGGGCAGACGGGGCGAACGACAATTGGACCTTCTTGCACAAGGAACTGCCGGAAGGGCCAGAGGTGGTGGACTTCTTCCACGCGGCGGAACATCTGAACACGGCATTGGCCTCGGTCTATGGCGATGGCACGGTCGAGAGTCGCCGACGGTTCAACGACCTTCGCCACGTACTTCTGGAAGAGGAGGACGGCGTGCAGAAGGTGATTCGGTCATTGGTCTACCTTCGAGAAAAGCATCCGCATAGCAAGGTCATTGCGACCGAGCTGGCCTACTTCAGGAAGTACCAAAAGCGCATGCGATACGCCGAGATGAAGGCAAAGGGCCTGCCCATCGGGACAGGTGTGATGGAGGCCGCGTGCAAGACGTTGGTGACCCAGCGGCTGAAGCAAAGCGGAATGCGCTGGGGCAAGGAAGGTGGGCAAGCCATCCTGAATCTACGGGGCTGGGCACAGAGCGAACGCTTCGAGCAAGCATGGGCTATGCTCGCCGCCACCTATCAAGCCGAGGTCACTATCCTCAATGACGTCGTGTCGCTTCGAGCGGTTTGACATGAAAACCCACGGATCTTCACGTCAACATGAGACCCACACCGTCTCCTATGGTTCCTGTGGGTGTAGCGGCGTGAACTTGAAGACCGGGGACAGGGCAAGGCCGGTGCAGCAGAGCATGATGTAGCCGACGAGGTTGGAGACGCGATGGAAGCCGAAGGCGCGTCTGGTGATGGTTCTGATCTTGCCGTTGAGCGCCTCTGTGCGTCCATTGCTGAGCCCGGTGGAGACGATGGCGATGATGCCTTCGAGGTGCTTGCGGATGGTGACGGCCACTCGCTTGAAGGACGGCAGCCGACTGCGTCTGGCCCAACTGATCCATTCTTCGAGCTTCTGCCTGACCTGGCGCTCGTCGCTGCGCCCCAGGATCTCCGCGAAGATCGCCTTGAGCAGGTACGCGCGATACAAAGGGCGATTGGTCTGCTGGACTTTGGCGAGCCGCTCGACGTCGACGGTGCTGAGATTCCAGTAGTTCTTGAGCAGTGAATATCTGGTGTTCTTGATCGCACTACGGTCTGCACCGTCAAGCACGCGCATCTGGGAGCGCCGGACTTCGTCGAGGGCATCCTGGACCAGACGCTGCACATGGAAGCGGTCGTAGATCAGGGTCGCGTGAGGAGCCCGACGGCCGACGGCCTGGGTGTAGGCCGCTGACATGTCGATGGTGATGCCCCGCAGTTCCGCCGTGCGTTTCGGCCCCAGGACATCGAAGAAGGCATCGAGCGTGGCGGCGTTCTTGCCCGGCGCAGCCCAGACCACGCGCTG
>DCFP01000202.1:0-419 GCA_002319925.1 Holophagaceae bacterium UBA1801
ACGGGATTGGCGCAGGCGAAGACGATGGCCTTGTCGGCCATGGAACTGATCCATTCTTTCTTCAGCACACCGGGACCCGGCGTGGACAGGGAGCAGAGGATATCCGCGCCCTTGCAGGCCTTCAGGATGTCGTCCACCTTGTCGGGGTTGGTCTTCTGGCAGATGTCCCACTTGCGGTAGAACCGCGTGTCCTTGCGGATATCGTCGCGGTCTACATGAAGCCCGCCCTTGGTGTCGAAGGCGATGACGTTGCGGGGATCCAAGCCCTGGGCGAGCATCAGCCGGATGATCGTGGCGTTGGAAGCGCCGGTGCCGAAGAACACGGCCTTCACCTTCTTCCAGTCCTTCCCGGCCAAGGTGATGGCGTTGATCATGCCCGCCAGGGTGACGCAGGCGGTGCCCTGGGCGTCGTCGTGCCA
>DCFP01000202.1:648-5244 GCA_002319925.1 Holophagaceae bacterium UBA1801
TGCCCTGGGCGTCGTCGTGCCAGACGGGGATGCCGCAGTCCTGCAGCCCGTCGAGCACCTTGAAGCAGTTGGGCTGGGAAATGTCCTCGAGGTTCACGGCGCCGAAGGACGGCGCGGCCATGCGCACGAAATCGATGATCTTCTTGGGATCATGTTCGTGCTTGCCCATGGCCCGGAAATCGAACCCCGCCTTGTGGGCATCGGGCTCTGTGTGGCTGTTGACGCACAGGGCGATGGCATCCACGCCACCCAGGTAGTACATAAGGAAGGCCTTGCCTTCCATGACACCCAGGCCACCGCTGGGCGTGCAATCGCCGTCGCCGAGCACCCGCGTGGAGTCGGAAATGACGGCCACGAGATTGCTCCGGTTCGACAGGTTGTACGAGCGGAGGTTGTTATCGCGGATGGCCGTGGAAACGGCCGACACGCCCGGGGTGTACCAGACGCCGAACCAGCCGAAGCCGTAGATCCCCGCCTTGGGGATGGTCATCATCTTCCCACCGTAGAATTCGTGCGCGGCCAGTGCCAGCCGCTTGAGAAAGATGGTCTGGCCTTTGGCCACTTCCGAAGGCGAGAAATCCGACGGGAAGAGCGCCTTGAGGTTCCTGAGATCGAGGTATGACGGGAAGTCCATGGCTGATCCTGTGGGGGAAGTGCCTCACAAGGTACAGCATTGAGTTCCACAATCAAGTGATTTGATGAAACTATTTCTTCGTCGATGCAAAGGGTCTGTTTTCATGGTCCCACTGCGCCGCGACTTGGAAAGTAGACCCTAGATGGAATTGCTTTCCATGATCTCCTCCGCGCGCCGCTGGGCCCGCTGGGTGGTCCAAAAGCCCCAGAGCGCCCCTAGGGCACCCGTCACCGTTCCCATGAAGCCCAGGACAAACATGCTCTTGAGGGAGAAGAAGCCCATGCGGGCCAGCTCCACCAACAGCGGCGAGATGCCGCCAAAGCCGCGGTGGAAGGGCCACCAGATGCCGAAGAGCGCCAGGATCGCCATGATGCTCGCGGTGAATCCCAGGACCGCGCCCTCCAGCAACAGGGGGGTCCGGATAAAACTTTCCGTGGCGCCCACCAGGCGCATGATGGAGATCTCCTCTTCCCTGGAAATGACGCTCATGCGGATCACGTTGCCCGTGGAGAACCCCGCGGCCACGAGGAGCAGCAGACCCATGAGGCTCAAGGCCTGTCGCACCAGGCGGGCGGATTTCTGGATGGACTCCAGCCGCTGCTGATCGACGATCACGTCCCCCACCCCGGGCAAGGTCCTCAAGCTTTCGCCGACATCCACCGCCTTGTGGGCCGCCAACAGGTCCGGCCTCAGGGTCAGTTCGAGGCTTTCCGGGATCGGCTCATTGCCCAGGCTTTCGAGGATCAAGCCAGCTTCGCGGGAGGTCTCCAGGAACCGCCGGGTGCCCTCCTGGGACGTGATCCGCTTCACTTCCTTGAAACGGGGATCGCGCTTGAGGAGGCTTTCCGTCTCATCCAGCTGGCCGCCCTCGGTGGCAAAGACGGTGACCTTGGCCTGGGACTCCATGTGGGAAACCCATCGATCCAGGCTCTCCACGGCGAGCAGGCCTCCACCCGCCAGGAGCAAGCCTGAAGCCAGCGTAAGGACCGCCAGGAGATGCTGCCCGCGGTGCCTCAGCAGATCCTTGGCGACATCCCGGCAGAGGACTCCCAGTAGCCTCAGGAACAGCATGGGACGTCCACTGACAGGCTCACTTGCTGAACAGCGCCTTGAGCTGCGCGTTCAGAGTCTTCACCATCTCCGCGTCACATCCGGCATCCACGGCTCCCCTGGAAATGGCCAGGGCGAGGTTCTTCACGGATTCCGGGCCTTCGCCCTGCATGACCTGCTGGGTGGCTTTCGCGTAGAGCTGGTTCACCATCTCGTGATGCTGGGCGGGCAGGACCGACTTCGCGGCCTGCACGATGCGCTGGTTGAAGGCGCTCAGCTTGGCCATCTTGGAGGGATCCGTCACCACGGCGGGCCTGGGCTGGGGTGTAGGCTCCGGAGCTGGCACCACAGGAGCCACGTGTGCCGCCACGGGCTCTGGCCGGGCTGGCTCGACGGGAGCGGCGGGAGCCGGAGGAGCCATGTCCGCCGGCAGTTCCGGACGGCGGCCCGACCGCACCCCTTTGAGTGTCACGTGGCCGGCCATGATCAGACCGTAGACATCCTTGGCGATGGTCAGCACCGGCTTCTGGAGAACCTCGGCCAGCTCGGCCACGGTGTAGAAGCCCGTAATCAGGTTGAGCAGCTTGGCTTCGCGAGGGCTGACGCCGTGCGGGGTTTCTCCGGGCAGCAACGTCGAATTGGGGTACAGGTCCAGGGAACTGATCTTCTGATTGATGACGCGCCATTCGTCCATGCGGCGGTGCATCTCCATGAGCACTGTGGCGTTGGACTTGGTGATGGTGACCGGGGCGTTCTGTTCCCCTTCCTCGAAGTGGTAGTGCCCGTCCAGCCAGAGGGCGACTTCGTAGACCGCGTCGAGACCTTCGGCATCATTGGTGATGGCGTGGCTGATGCGGCCGTCCTTCAGGAAGATCTTGGCTCTCTTCGGATCCTCGGTGATATGGAAGCACCCTGACTTTCCGCCCTGGCTCACCAGCTGGATGATGTCAGGAAGCGGCGCTTCGCGCATGGAACCTTGAATGAGACCCTGGGACATTGAAAATCCCCTCTCCGTGAAACAGGATGGCTGGAGGAAAATGCTACCAGAGATTAGAAGCCGTTACGAAATGGCCAGTGCGTTTCTGGCCAGTTCTTTACGGATTCTTATGCCGCGGGCGCCATCCTTGCCTCCAAAATTAGTACATGCAGCGGCTCCCTCGGAGCCGGGAAGCTCTTCCCAGGGAATCCCGCCTGGGGGATGCTGGAGGCATGAGCCGGTCACCCTTCGCCCCCATTGAAGATGCCATCCAAGCCATCCGCTCCGGTCGGATGGTAGTGGTCGTTGACGACGAGGACCGGGAAAACGAAGGGGATCTGACCCTGGCCGCCCAGCACATCAGCCCAGAAGCCATCACCTTCATGGCCACCCACGGCCGGGGGCTCATCTGTGTGGCCCTGGAGGGGGAGCTGCTGGACCGGCTGCACATTCCCCTCATGGTCCAGGACAACACCAGCCCCTTCGAGACGGCCTTTTGCGTGACGGTCGAGGCCCGGGAGGGTACCTCTACGGGCATTTCGGCCCACGACCGCGCCCGGACCGTGCAGACGCTTATCGCCCCGAACTCCAAACCCTCGGATTTCGTGAAGCCCGGCCACATGTTTCCCCTCAAGGCCCGGCCCGGCGGAGTTCTGACCCGCACGGGACAGACGGAAGCCTCGGTGGATCTGGCCCGACTGGCCGGCCTGCACCCCTCGGGCGTCATCTGCGAAATCATGAAGGATGACGGGACCATGGCCCGCCTTCCGGATCTCATCCCCTTCTGCCAGAAACATGGGCTTCCCTTGGTGACCGTGGCGGACCTGGTGTCCTACCGTCTGCGCAAGGATCCCATCGTCAGCCGCTTGAGCATGACCCTGGTGCAGACATCCTGGGGCGAGGTGAAGGTGGACCGCTTCGCGAGCCTATTGGATGGCAGTGTCCATCTGGCTTTTTCCATGGGAGACCTGTCCGGAGCCGCTCCGCTGGTGCGTGTCCATCAGGAAACCCTGCCCGACGACCTCCTCGGCTTCAGCCAGAACCCGGCTTCCGCCTTCCATGCGGCCATGGATGCCATCGCAAGGGAAGGCCGCGGAGTCCTCGTCTATCTGCGGCGCCACATGCAAGCCGAGGCCTCCCAGGCCCCCACGGACCGGGAAGTGGGAATCGGCGCCCAGATCCTGGGCAACCTGGGCATCCGCGAAATGCGCCTTCTTAGTCGATCGGAAAAGAAGTACATTGGTCTCCGCGGCTTTGGCCTGGACATCGTCGCCCACGTTCACTTGGACGCCCCGTGATCAACACCGCCTTCCTTACCGATTCGCCCTTGTTCCGGAACCTGGATGAGACGGAGCGTGCCCAGATTCTGATCATTGGCCAGGTACGAAACTATCAGAAGGACGAAATCATCTTCCGCGAGGGGGATGCCGGGGACGGTCTCTTCATCGTCGTCAACGGCTCCATCCGCATCTCCAAGCGCAGTGTCACCGGCGAAGAAGCCCTGGCGGTGCTCGAGCCCCACGCTTTCTTCGGCGAAATGGCCCTCATCGACTTCTCCCCCAGAGCCGCAGATGCAGTTTCCAACGAATCCACGGACCTTTTCTTCATTCCGCTCAAGGAGCTGCGCTCCCTCATCGAGGCCCATCACCAGATCGCCCTCAAGGTGCTGTACGCACTGTGCGAGGTGCTGGCTCAGCGTCTCCGGGAGACCAACGAAAAGTACATGAGCGTTTTTACCATCGCCCAATGGAGCGGCGGCGGCTCGAACGGGCTGATCCCGCTCCCCTGACCCGGTCCCGAGGACCGATTTTTCAAGAGGCTTGTCATGTCCGAACACGTCCAGCAGATCACTGATGATCAGTTCCAGACGACCATCGCCAAAGGCGTCACCCTCGTGGATTTCTGGGCTCCCTGGTGCGGCCCCTGCAAGATGATC
>DCFP01000202.1:5515-24908 GCA_002319925.1 Holophagaceae bacterium UBA1801
TGCAAGATGATCGCCCCCATCCTGGACGAACTCGCGGGCGAACTGCAGGGCAAGGCCAAGATCGTGAAGATCAACGTGGACGACAACCCCATCGTCGCCGGCCAGTTCGGCGTCATGTCCATCCCCACCCTGCTGCTCTTCAAGGACGGCAAGAAGGTGGACCAGAAGGTCGGCGGCCAGCCCAAGCCGCAGCTGAAGCATTTCATCGAGCAGGCATTGTAAAGAAATGGTCAGTGGCCAGTGGTCGGTGATCAGTAAATGCGGATGCGGCCCCGGAGGGGCCGCATCTATTTCAACTAGCCACTGACCACCGGCCACTGACCACTATTCACTCTTCTTCCTCAATACCAGCTCGATCCGATTCCCCTTCTCGTTATGGACCACTTCGTCCATGACCATGCGGATCATGGCGAGGCCGCGGCCGCACTGTTTGGTGAGGGAATCATCGGAGATCTTGGTGAGCTTGGAGGTATCGAAGCCAGGACCGTCGTCGATGATGGTCACTTCGTAGCAATCCGGCGTGGTCTGCACGAGCACGTCGATGCGGCGGGAGGCGTAGGCCGGATCCGCGAGCCGGCTTTGGAGCTGGGCTGAATAGGCATCGTGGCCCGTGATGAAATCCCCCTTGAGGCTGGACTCCATGCCGAGATTCCCATGTTCCAGGGCATTCACAAGGGCTTCGTGATAGGCCATGGCGATGACATCCAGGTTGCCCGGCTCGGCGAAACCGAGGGGTATCAACCGGTCGGTGAGGTGCATGACCATGCTGGGGATGTCCAGTTCGTCGGAACGGAAGGAGAAGTGCCGGGTCTCCTGTACGAGCCCCCGCAGACCTGCTTCCGCCATGCGGAGTTCGCGATGGACGCTCACGAGATGGAAGACACTGTTCACCAGTTCCCGGATGGTGAGCGGCTTCTGGAAAAGATTGGCCGCCCCCATGCGCATGGCGCGGATGGCGTATTCCAGCGAAGCCTGCCCCGTCATGAGCACCACGGGCAGATTCGGATTGATGGACTTCACCCGGTGGATGACATCGAAGCCATCCATGCCGTCCATGTTGATGTCCGAGAGCACCAGATCCATCACGGGGTCCTGGGCCTGCTCCAGCAAAGCCATGGCGGCGGCGCCTTCGGAGAAGGGATGGACCTTCAAGCCATGGTGAGCCAGCGCGTCACTGACCATGTTGAGCACCGCGATATCGTCGTCGATGATCAGCACGTGCGGGGAAGCGGTGTGTGGCATTCGGTCGGCTCCTTACCTAAGTCTATCGGGGCGGGGGAAGGACATCCTTGAGAATGGAGCAAGTCCTAGATAGAGCCCCTCGGAGGGCGGCCGGCAGGTCCATCAGGACGCGGCCCGGCCGCAGCCCCGTGCCTTCGAGTCTGGAATGGACTTTGAATTCCAGTTCCGGACGATCCACGATCTCCACCAGTCCCGCCTCCCGCAGGGGTACGACCAGGTCCTCGAAATTCCGGAATCCAGGTCCGATGATCGTGGGAATGCCCCACCGGGCAGATTCAAGGGGATTGTGCCCCCCGTGCCAGGCCCAGCCGCCCCCGACCAGGGCGACGGTCCCTTCGCGATAGGCCGCCGGCAGCTCTCCCAGGGTATCCAGGAGCAGCAGGTCCGTGGCACCCCAGGTCTCGGGATCCGCGGGCCAGGTACCGGAAGCCCGAAGGAAGCGCAATCCTTGGGCCTTGAACCGCGCGGCGACCTCCTGGAATCGCTTCGGCTGCCTCGGCGCCAGGATCATCCGCAGAGCCGGATTGGTTTGCCTGAGGGTCAGCCAGAGGGAGACCAGGAAATCCTCTTCGCCTTCCACCGTGTTTCCCACGACCAGCACCTTGGCCTGGGCCCAGCCCTGCCGGAGATGGTCCCACCCCTCGTGGAGCGCCTTGGGAGGAGGCAGATCCGCCTTCAGATTGCCGCCCAGGGCCACTTGGGGAGCGCCGAGGCGATGGAAGGACTGGGCGGACGCCTCGTCCCGGGCTGCCACGACGGTCAATCGCCCGGCGGCTGCGCGCATCCAACGGCCACCGCGCCGCTGGCTCCGTTCCGTCAGACGACCGTTCACGATGATTCGGGGAATTCCGCGCGCCTCGAGTTCGCGCAGCAGGTTCGGCCAGATCTCCGTTTCCAGGGCGATGAAGGCGCCCGGGGCCTGAAGGAAGAAAGGCCGCAATCCCATTGGATCATCGAAGGGGAAAGCACCCCCCGACACGCGCCCCGTTCCTTGGTCCCACTGCGGCAGGCGCTTGGCCAGCAATCCCAAGCCCGCCGGGGTTCCCGTGGTCAGGTGGACCCGGTAGCCTTGGTCCCTCAACCATCCAAGAATCCCCTCCGCCAGGATCAGCTCGCCCATGCTCACGGCATGGAGCCAGACCCAGCCCGGCGCTAGATCCTCTGCGGGCAGGGCTTCCAGGCGGGTCCGCCAGCCCGCCGGCAACCCTCGGCGAATGGACCGAGCGAGACCACCCACCAGGGTGGCTGAGACCAGGTAACTCGCATCCTCCCATCGCATGCGCGCGCACTCCCTTGGATCACTGACATTACCGTTAGCATTAGGACATGAACACGCAGCTTCTCGAAGTCCTGATCGTCACGGGCCCGCTGGGTTCGGGCAAGACCACGGTGGTCAATCGCCTGCTCAAGCGCGAAATCGCGGAACATCGCAAGGTGGCGGTGCTCATCAACGAGTTTGGCACTGTGAGCGTGGACGGTGCCCTCGTGGACGCAGAACGGCCGGAACTGGCGGGAATCGCCAACCTGGTCAACGGCTGTGCGTGCTGCAGCCTGCGAGGCGATGTGGTGGCCACCCTTGCCGGATGGTGCGACCTGCCCACCGAAACCCGGCCGGACCGTGTGGTACTGGAGACCACCGGACTGGCCGATCCCACGGACCTTGTGGATCTGGAGCGGGAGCCCGCACTGGAAGGCCGGATGAAACTGGCCGGATGCCTCGCGGTGATCTCCTGCCTGACTCCGCTGGATCATCTCGCCCAGCGCCCGCTCCTGCGCCATCAGGCCGGGCTGGCAAGCCTGGTCTACATCAGCAAGGCCGACCTGGATCCGAGCCTGGCCATCGCCTGGGAAGGGCAGCTGCGCTGCCAATTCAAGAACCTGCCCCTCGCGCACAGCCGCATGGGAGAGACCGCAACCACAAGTCCCGATCCCTGGTGCGGGGATATTCCGGCTCTTCCAGCCGATCACGAACGAACCTCGGCTCCCAGTTTTGCCGACGCCCGATCGATGTCGGTGCACTGGGATCACCCAGTGGATCCGGAGGCTCTGGAAGCCCTGTTCCTGCGCCCGCCCGGACAAGGAGAATTGCTGCGGGCCAAAGGCATCGCGTCATTCGCGGGGTGGCCAGCGCGGAACGACGGGTCGGATCGCTGGGCTTTCCAGGTGGCCGATGGCCGGGTGGAGATCCTCCCCCTGCCTCTCATGCCAAGCGGCGAACTGGCCCCCCGGGTGGCTGTGATCATCGGCACTGGACTGGATCTCACGACGTGGCGAAGGCAACTTCGGGAACTGGAGCGCGCTCCCTCGGGAGTCAAGCGGAAGGTGGTGCTGGGATAGTTTTCAAAGTAGGCAGATGAGGTGCCGGTGATTTTTCGGCGTTAGGATGGTCCCACCTTTCAACCATTCCCAGCGCAGCACCCATCTTCCTGGAGGACGCATGCTCAGCAATCCCAATATCCAGCTCATCCAGAACGCGAATTTGAGAGGCAAGGTGGTCCTGGTCCGGGTGGATCACAATGTCGTGAAGAAGGGCTTGATCCACGATCCCTACCGCATCGACGCCACCATCGGCACGCTGTACCACATCAATGCCAAGGGCGGGAAGATCATCCTCATGACCCATGTGGGCCGCCCCTACGACAAGAAGACGGGCGAGATCAAGATCGGCGATGACACATCGGTGCAGCCCATCGTGGACTACCTGCAGTCCAAGCTGCATATCAGCATCAAGGTACCCGAGTTCGTGCCGGACGGCACCAAGGGCATCCGCGGCATCGAGACCTCCATCAACCACCTCATCCGCGATCTGAAGGAAGACAAGATCGACGCCATCTACCTGCCCAATACCCGCTGGTTCCAAGGCGAGGAAGCCAAAGGCGACGCGGCGGAACGCTTCGCCAACCAGCTCGCGGGGCTCGCAGACATCTTCGTCAACGACGCCTTCGGCTCCTGGCAGCCCCATGCCTCCACGGTGCGCGTGAACAAGTACCTGCCCTCCTACGCGGGCTTCCTCATGCAGAAGGAATTGATGAACCTGGACCGGATCTACAATCCGCAAGCGCCTCTTGTCTCAGTGGTGGCGGGTTCCAAGTTCGACACGAAGATCGATTCCCTCTTCACGCTCTTGAAGAAATCCGACTATCTGGTGCTGGGTGGCGTGATCTACAACGCCTATCTCTGCGCGAAGTACGGTTTCCAGATCAAGGGCATCGCCGAGGAGGACATGATGCACGCCCGCAAGTTCGCGGACTTCGCAGCCCAGTACCCCGACAAGCTGGTGGAACTGCCCTACATCGTGGAATCCGACACCATGGAGGGTCGGCTGGAGGGCCAGTACCGAACCCATAACCTCAAGGATCTCAAGGCGGGCACGCAATTGAACTACGTCCTGGATGTCGCCAAGGAATCCTTCGCGGATCCCAAGGTGCTTTCCGTTTTCCATGGAGCCAAGACGATCTTCGTGAACGCGGTTATGGGCTTCACGCCGCATTTCAACGAAGGCACCATCGCCATGGACCAGCTCATCGACGAGAATCTCCAGGCCATCAAGCTCTATGGCGGCGGCGACACCATGCAGGAGCTGAAGCGCCTGCTCCCCGGTCTCTACATCGTGGCCATCGACAACCCCAAGTACTACATCTTCACGGGCGGTGGCGCGGTATTGAAGGCGGTCCAGGAAGGTACCATCGCAGGTATCGAACCCGTGAATGCCCTCATGGGGAAACCCGTTCAAGGCTGAGTATTCCATTCTCCACGTTTTGTCGGACACTTAACCTATGCGTCCGTCAATCACACTATGCATCCAGGCAGCTGCCCTCACGGGGTTGGCTGTCCTGTGCGCGATACTGGCCAACGCCTTCGCAGGAGGTCCGCGGCACCTGGCCTGGCTGGAGGTCAATCCCGTTCCATCCACATCCTCCGGTGCTGCATCTGCGGCCGCCAGCACCGCGAGCGCATCGGGACAGGATGCGCCTCCAATCCTGCAACGATTCGTGTCTGATCCCTCCCAGCCCATCCGGGACCTCCACGCGGATGAGGCCTGGGCTTTGTATCAAGCGAAGATCTCCTTCCTGGACGCCAGACGCACCGATGAATACACGGCCGGCCACATCGCTGGCGCCTGGCTGGTGCCGGTCTGGGAATCCGATATGGACGCGCGCATGACGAAGTTCGAAGCCACGGCACATCCCTCGTCGAAGGATCCGCTCGTGCTCTACTGCAATGGCGGGGATTGCGAGGACTCCCGGATTCTCGCGAACAAGCTCGTCGGCTTGGGCTACCGCAACCTCCTCATCTATCGAGAAGGCTATCCGGATTGGCTGAAGCAGAACCATCCCATCAGCAAGGGGGATCAGCCATGAGACGCTGGATCTGCCACCCCTGGTTGAACGTACGGATCCAGATCGCACTGGGGCTGGTCTTCATCGTATCCGCCCTTCCCAAGATCATCGACCCACCCGGCTTCGCCAAGGCCATCTGGCTCTACCAGCTCGCGCCCGCATGGGCCATCCATCCCGCCGCACTGGTGCTCCCGTGGGTCGAACTGCTCTGCGGCCTGTTCCTCTGCCTGGGCATCTGGCTGCGCGCAGCCACGAGCTGGATCGCGGGTCTGCTCGTGGTGTTCACCGTGGCCCTTTCCATCAATCTGGCAAGGCACCATCCCGTGGATTGCGGTTGTTTCACGACGGAGGCGTCCACCCGGACCCAGGAAGAACGGCTCCAGGACATGCACTGGGCGATCCTGCGCGACATCGGGTTGCTGCTCCTGGCCGCGCAAATCCTCGTGGCGAATCGTCGGAAACCGCGATGCGCTTGATCGCGCCGACCGCATTCAAGGGGACCATGACGCCCTTGGAAGCCGCTCGGCACTTGGCGCGTCCCGATGATCGACTGCTGCCCCTGAGCGATGGCGGTGACGGTTTCCTGGAATGCCTGCATTACACTCTGGGCGGCGAGTTCCAGCATTTTCCCGCGGAGGACCCCTTCGGGCATGCCCGGCCCGCGCCGGTACTGGTATTCCCCGATGGCACCGTGGCCGTGGAATGCGCTCAGGTCATCGGACTGGCAGGCTTGGAGCGGCTCGATCCCGTTGCCGCGTCAAGCCGCGGCCTCGGTCAATTGCTCGCGCACTTCCGCACGGCGCCCCGCCTCTGGATCGGCCTGGGTGGCAGTGCCACGGTGGATGGCGGCAGGGATTGGCCTCGCTTGGATCTTCCGCCTGCGCGCGTGTTCTGCGATGTGACCACGGAGCTCGCCGAAGCTGCGCGCATCTTCGGCCCTCAGAAGGGCGCAAGACCCGAAGACATCCCGGCACTCAAAGACCGCCTGATGGCTTTGGGTCTGCCCACGGGCCCTCGCACCGGCGCCGCGGGCGGGCTGGGTGCCAAGTTGAAAAGCCTTGGCGCGGATCTCGTGGACGGCGCCGAAGCCATGCTGGACACCCTAGGTTTTAATCAGCACTGCGCCGGCTGCGATGCCGTGGTCACGGGCGAGGGACGTCTGGACTCCTCCACCTTGGAAGGCAAACTTCCCGCCGTCGTAGCCCGCCGCGCGCGGGCTCTGGGAATTAGAGCCATCGGGCACTTCGGCTGCAGGGGCGCCGGCTGGGAAGAAGCTGCAGCCCTTTTTGATGAAACCGAATTCGAGGTGGCGTGAACTTTGGAATCACGGCTCGGGATTCCCTGCGGTCTCCGGTAGAATGATGGGTTCGGGAGGATCGGCATGCTGGCTGTGCAGAACGTGACCATGCGCTACGGCGCGAGGATCCTTTTCGAGGATGTGACCACCTCCTTCACGCCAGGGCGGTGCTACGGACTAACGGGCCCCAACGGCAGCGGGAAGTCCACCTTCATGAAGGTGCTTTCCGGCGAGCTTGAGGCGCACAGTGGCACCATCCAGCGCCCCAAGAAGATGGGGATCCTCAGCCAGGATCAGTTCGCCTTCGATGAATTCCGGGTCATCGACACCGTCATCATGGGCAACAAGATTCTCTGGAAAGCGCTCCAGGAGCGGGATTTCATCTATTCGAAACCGGAGATGACAGACGAAGACGGCATGCGCGTGGCGGAGCTGGAAGGCATGGTGGCCGACGAGGATGGCTACACCGCCGAGAGTGATGCCGCGGTCCTGCTCGACGGCCTCGATATCCCCGAGGCACTCCACGAGCGCAGGATGAGCGAACTCCAGGGCGGCCAGAAGGTCCGCGTGCTGCTGGCGCAGGCTCTCTTTGGGCATCCCCAGGCCCTGCTTCTGGACGAGCCCACCAACCACCTCGACCTCGATTCCATCCACTGGCTGGAGGAATTCCTGATCCGGTACGACGGCTCCGTCATCGTCATCAGCCACGACCGACATTTCCTCAACCGCGTCTGCTCGCACATCGCGGACATCGACTACCAGGCGATCATCCAGTACACCGGCGGCTACGACGACATGGTGATGCAGAAGACGCAGATCCGCGCGCGTCTCGAAGCGGAGAACGCCCAGCGCGAAAAGAAGATCGCGCAGCTCAACGAATTCATCCAGCGATTCGCGGCTGGCACGCGGTCCTCCCAGGTCACTTCCAGGCGCAAGGAAGTGGAGCGGCTCACCCCCAACGATCTAGCCCGCAGCAACATCGCGCGCCCCTACATCAAGTTCGACCAGAAGCGCCCCAGCGGACGTCACGCGCTGGAATTCGAGGATGTCAACGCGGGTTACGATGTGGACGGAAATCGGATCGACGTGATCAAGAACTTCACTGCGAACATCGGCCGTGGCGAAAAGATCGCCGTCATGGGCCGGAACGGAGCCGGTAAGAGCACCCTGATCAAGGCCCTGCTGGCCAATGCTCCCAGCGTGACCGAGGCGGATCGCAACATCGATTCGGGCACGGTGAAGTGGGGCCACGAAGCCAACGTGGGCTACTTCGCCCAGGATTTCCGAGAGTCGATCCCGAACAACTGGACCCTGGTGGATTGGCTCCGCCAGTTCGATCCCGATGCGCTTGTGGAAGAGATCCGCGGCGTACTTGGCCAGATGCTGTTCCGCGGCGACGAAGGCATGAAAAAGACCGAGGTGCTTTCTGGGGGAGAGGCCTGCCGGCTGATGTTCTGCAAGCTCATGCTGCAGAAGCCCAACATCCTGGTCCTGGACGAGCCCACCAACCACCTCGACCTCGAAGCGGTCATCGCTTTGAACGCAGCCCTGCAGCGCTACGAGGGCACCGTGCTACTCGTGACCCATGACGAGGATCTCATCGACGAAGTGGCCACCCGCATTTGGCACTTCGATCTGCACGGGATCGAGGATTTCCAGGGCAGCTACGAAGAATTCACCGCCAAGCATGGCGTGTGATTTCATCGACCCGGGTAAGTTCCGCAACAGCATGAATATCCTATTTCGCGCCCAATCCAGCGAATCCGCGTTGAAGATCTGAAACGCTCCAGTACTTATAAATTCTGGCGAACTGGCCGAATAAAAATAGATTGGGCGGAGCCGTGTCCATTCATTTTGACCGCTCCTAACCTTGCCAGAATTGATCCAAACGTTCTATACATGCGTATTACCGTCGCCGTTCCCCAACCCTCCGCTCCAGTCCCAGTGGACACTGCATGGCCGTTTTCAAGGGCACAGATCGCTACGTCATCCTCAGGTATCTGGGTTCGGGATCCTTTGGGGAGGTTTACGAGGTCTTCGATCGGGAGCGACAGACCAAAGTCGCGCTGAAAATGCCCCATGAGGCCACGGCCGGGGGCCTATATTACTTCAAACGGGAGTTCCGCTCGCTGGTGGACGTGATCCACCCCAACCTTGCGGCGTTGTACGAGCTGGTCGGAGACAAGGATCAATGGTTCTTCACCATGGAGTTGATCCAAGGGATCTCGTTCAAGGACTTCCTGCGCAAGTCCCAGGGGTCTTCCGATTCCCATTCCTCCGGCGCCTCCATGACAGGCCTGGCCAGCTTCCACTCCATGGGAACCTCCTGGAAATGCCCGGACAACTACCGGACAGCATCCACCCCATGCGCCGAGATGGACTACGAGCCCCTGGTCCTGCCTCCCGGGGCGGAGAGCGGCGAGACGGGTCCCTGCTCCGCGCCCGAGGACTACAACATTGTACGGATTCTCCTGCGCCAGCTCACGGAAGGGCTGGTGGCGCTGCATCAAGCGGGCAAACTGCACAGGGACATCAAGCCCAGCAATGTTCTGGTCACGCCCGAAGGCCATCTCTCCATCCTCGATTTCGGACTCGTGGTTGAGTCCACCCGCGGGACGCGTGATGACAAGGTCGCCACGCGCATCATCGGCACGCCCGCCTTCATGTCACCGGAACAACTGGAAGGACACCGGGGCACGGAAGCCAGCGACTGGTACAGTGTCGGCGTCATGCTCTACGAGGTGCTCACGGGCCATCAACCCTATTCCGGATCGCTGCTCGAGATGATGAAGAAGAAGGTGGGGCAGGACCCGCCCTCGCCGTCATCCCTGGTGCCCGAGACCCCCGAAGACTTGGATACCCTCTGCATGCGGCTGCTCCAGCGGGACCCCGCCACACGCCCCAAAGGCACCGCCATTCTCGATCGCCTGAAGGAATTCCGCTCCCTCGGCACTCCCCGGTTCCAGGTCAATCCTGCGGGATCACCACCTCTCCTGGTCGGACGGGACTTGGAGTTGCATCGATTGATCGAGGCTTTCCGCGCCATTCCCTCGAAAGTTCCCACACTGGTGCACCTGCACGGCGGGTCAGGCACGGGCAAGACGCTCCTCCTCCGCCACTTCGTGCACGAGATCCAGCTGAGGGAGCCCGAAGCCATCATTCTGCAAGGGCGTTGCTACGAGCAAGAGTTCGTTCCCTACAAGGCCATTGACCCCCTGATCGACGACCTCAGCCGCTACCTGGCTCATCTGCCGAAGGATAAGGCGGAATCCCTGACCCCGCGGAATGCGCTCGCCCTCACGAGGGTTTTCCCCGTTCTGAACCGAATCGAAACCCTCATCCGGAATGCGGATCGAGGTCTGGAAATAGAGGACGCCAAGGCCATACGCAGACGGGCCATCCTGGCCCTGCGAGAGCTGTTGGGTCGGCTCAGCGACCGGCACCCCGTGATCCTGATCATCGATGACCTCCACTGGGGGGATCTCGATAGCGCCTACCTCCTCCGGGAACTGCTCGCGCCGCCGGAGCCTCCGCCTTTGATGCTGGTGATCTGCTATCGCACCGAGGAATCGGCCTCAGCGCCCGTACTGCTGGAATTGTTCTCGAAGCCGCTTGGAGTTGAGGCCATCGAAATCCCCGTGAAGGAACTCGCGCCGAGATTGGCAGAGGACCTGGCCATTTCGCTCATCGGGTCAGAGACGCCGGCGGCCGAGGTGCTGGCCAAGCGCATCGCCCGTGATTCCGGCGGCAATCCTTTCTTCATCGGCGAACTCGCGCACCACAGCAAGTTCGGGTCCGTGGAATCCAGTGACCTTCTCGAGAACACGCTCTACGGATGTATCCAGCAGCGCGTGGCGTCCCTTTCCGACGAGATTCAGCGCATCGTTGAAACCCTCGCACTGGCCGGGCATCCACTCTCCTGGGACGTGATCAAGCGGGCCTCTGATCTCGAAGGCGCGCATCTTCCGCCCACATCACTGCTCAAAGCGGGACGCTTGGTGCGCACCAGGAGCACCCGGGAGCAGCAGACCCTCGAGATCTATCACGACTTCGTCCGCAGGGCCGTTTTGTCATCCATGGGCGGCAACCGCCGCCGTGCTGGGCATCTCCGCCTCGCGGAAGTGCTTGAACTCTGCGGTGAAGGCGAACCCGAAACCCTGGCCAAGCATTACATCCTCGCGGGCGAATCCAGGAAAGCCGCCGAGTTCACGGCTCGCGCCGCCGACAAGGCAGCAGAGACCTTCGCGTTCAAAGGCGCCGCGGATCTGTACCGCCGTTCCATGGATCTGCGTCCGTTGACCGATCCCGAGAATCCCGACCTGATGCTGAAGCTGGCGGACGTGCTTTCGAACGCGGGGCTCGGAAAGGAAGCGGCGCAGACGTACCTGCTGCTCTCCACCATCATGGAGCCCCACGACAAGCTCCGCCTGCAAAGGCGCGCGGCTGAGGAGTTCTTCCGCAGCGGGCATTTCGAGCAAGGGGTCAGCACCCTCGAACCGGTGCTGGCATCCATCGGGATGAAGCTGGCCTCGAATCCATTCCGGGCGAAGCTCTCGGCGACCTACTATGCCATGCGTCTTCGCCTGAGAGGCCTGGGATTCACGGAGCGGAAAGAGTCCGAGATTCCAGCCGAAGAACTGGAGCGCGTGGACATCGTTTGGACCGCCGTGCAAGGCATTGGCACGGGCGCGATCATGCGCGGAATGGATCTGCAGGTCCGGCACCTGCTGCTGGCCCTTGAAGTGGGCGAACCGTCCCGTGTCATCCGTGCCCTGGCTCACCAGATCATCCACGAATCGATTCGAGGCAACCGCGCGTCCCATGAAATTCAAAAATTCCAATCCACTAGCCTCGTGTTGGCAGAGAGATTCGGGGATCCGAAGCTGTTGGGATACGTTTACTTGGCCAGCGGGACGGCAGCGTTGCGGTTGGGCCGTTGGACCTCGGCTCTGGAACTTCTGGAACAAGCCAAATCCGTCTACACCCAGCAGTGCGTGGGCGTGACCTACGAGCTGCACCAACTGCATTATCAGCAGATGCATGCCCAATTCGTGCAGGCGCAATTTGGCGAATTCCAGGAGCGGCTACCAGCCTTGATCAAGGACGCGGAAGAACGAGGCGATCTTCTCGCGGAAGCCAACTTGAAGACCGGATATTCGATGTTCTACTACCTCGCCAAGAATGACCCTGAACAGGCCCAGAGACATGTCACAAAGGCTCTGGAAATTTGGTCGAGCACCGAGTTCCACTTTCAACATTGGCAGGCACTGATGCTCCAGGGGACCATCAACCAATACATCGGGCATCCGGAAATTGCGTGGCGGGATTTCCTGACGAAATGGCCCGCACTGCGTGAATCCAGATTATTGAAAGTCCAGCTGATCAATATCGCCTTCCAGGAATACCGGGCCAGGAACGCGCTCTCCTTTGTCAGTGCCTGCCCAGGGGATTCTCAGGAGCGTCGTGAAGCCCTGCAGATCGCACGTGCAACCATGAGAACCATCCGTAAAGAGAATACGAACTATGGCAATACGACCTATTACAAGCTCAAAGGCATGGAGACTGCCATTGAAGGCAGGAAAACTGAATCCGTGGAATGGTTTCTGAAAGCCGAGGTCGCCTATCACGATTGCCAGATGCATCTCCATGCGAATGTCATGCGCTGGTGCCGTGGCGTACAGCTGGGGGAGAAGGGCATCGAGCTGGTCAACAGTGCAGAGCAATGGATGCGAGAGCACGGCATAGTCGAACCCCACTTGTACGTCAGGGTGCATGTCCACGATCTTGGACGGTCATGAACCTATCTGGTCCGGGTGAAGGCACTACCTTTCGATTTTTCGGCTGCGAATCGAATGCCTCGGTTAATTGATCCATCCATGACCATTCAAGGGATCAATTCCTGAGAATCCAGAAGACCGGAAGTCCCGAATTTAGCTTGATGCCTGGGTGAACTGTTCCCACCAGACATCAGCCTCGCGACGCTGCGTCTGCGACCTCGCCTTGGAAATTCAAAACCGGACATGTTGAATTTGTCATCTATATAGGCACTATTTACCTTAATAATAATTCACCTTTGTTGTGGAATTGGCCCTATTTTTGCTAAATCTTTACTGATCAACCTCATACTCATCGATGACGCGAGAAGCCTTAATCAAGACAAACATTACAGGTATTTTTTAATCTTTATCTAAGCAAGTTCATATTTTGAAAAAATACATATTTCACCCAATGATTTTATACATTGAACTTGTAAGTAGTCGGCAAAATTTTTGAAAAAAAGATTGGCGAACCAATCGAAAAAGGATTACCTTGTTCCCATCCACCTGACCGATAACAGCGATAGTGCTGTTATCTTTTTATTGGAGAATAACATGAACTTCCAGAGCGCTCTCATGGACCTCTTCAGCGGAAAGAGCAACACAATGGAATTGACCCGTAAACATCATCTTTCTTCAGAGCAGATCGCTGCTTTGGACGCCGTTTCAAAACACATTGCCGGCTCCATGGATCTCCAGTCTCTCCCTGGTTGCTCAATTCGCATGAGCTGATTCGAGAGTCAAATCCATGCTCTAAAATTAATACTATTGATCCAAATTTCAGTTTTTAACAGCATCCCACAAAGACATCATCCGATGACAACACAGGGCAGTGGCAACACTGCCCTGTAGTGTTGATGGGACCTCTTCAGGCACACCTTCATCCATTGCAATGGCAAGGGCCAGATACTTCCCATCCAATTCCACAGCCCAATGATGTTGCAGAAATTCTGTGATCAGATTTCCCGCTTCGGCTGAGGAAATGGCAAGGGCTTCCTCCAAGGCATTCCTGGTACAGCCATTTCCCAGCAATTGATACGCTTGGCTTTGGAGTTCGTTGAGTTGAACCTCACCACAAGCGGCTCCAGGCCTTGAATCGAACAAAGTAAGCCGTCCTTCCCTCGAAAGGGTCACAAATGCGACCTTTCCGATGGCGGCCTGCCAGTCGGCAATTTTAGCTCTGAGGTGGTTGATCGCTTGCTCTACCTCCTTTGAGGCAGAATGTGCGGCGTCAAATTCGAAATGGTAGGCGCACTCCCGTACAGCGTCAGGCTCTAGCCCCAATGCCAGAGAATAGGTTGCGATCGGCTGGATGGCCTCCAAGTGCCGCTCAAACAGGGGGCTGAAGCGATCCACATGGATCCGATTGCTTTCGGTGATTGGTGGCAAGAGATGCATCAAGGATGGAATCAATTCAGCCATGACCAGGTAATCCTCGGCTTCTTCATTCGGTAAACCGCAAAGCATGTTCCAGGAAACCGGTATCGCAAGCTCAGCGGTCCACTTCAGGAGGCGGACGTTCTGGAAGGCTGTAGTGCCTTTGTTCATGAGCCCGAGCAATCGCGTGTTCAGGCTTTCAACCCCCGGCTGGAGAACGCGAATGCCGGCGTTTCTAAGCGCGGCCAGCTGCACGCGCGTATGGGAGGCCCGCACTTCGAAGAACATCATGCCCTTCTTTGGCAGGGCTTCAATTCCCGGAATCACATCCTTGAAAAACCTTGGATCCAGGACGCTGTCAACGGCATAGATGACTGGGACTTCGTATTCCATGAGCGAGGAGTATTCTCGAATCACCCTCTCACTTTTCTTGGAACGGAATTCCAGGCTCGCACCATTGAGGCCACAGAACGTGCACTGACGCTTCTGGCCGTACCAGCATCCCCTGGAGGTTTCGATGGGAAGGCGCATGGCTGCTCGATCCACCCAGCCGTGCTTGGCCATTTGGGTGAACCAGTTGGTGAAATCCGGGTAAGGCAGCCCATCCAGATCTTCTGCTTTTGCCCTGGTCCGCTCTGACGCGATGATCTGATCGCTGTCACGCCGCAACAAGCCGTCAATGCTCCTCTTGTGACTCCGGCCTGTCTTCAGGTGTTCCGCAAGTTCCACCACCAGCTTCTCGCCATCACCCCTTGCCACGTAATCGATCCATGGGAAGTTTTTGATGAGCGCCTCGCCTAGCGAATCATCGCAGTGGCATCCGCCGAAAACGACGGGAGGAGCATTTTGCGCCTGTTTCATGGCCTTGGACATGGCCAGAGCGGGAACCAAGCTAAAGGTCGTCGTGAAGCCTACCAGATCGTAGGTTTCCCACGACTTCGATTCACGGAATTCCGCAACAAATCGTGTTGCTGCCTCAACCAAGAATTCGTAGTGCTCGATGACACCACTGGCAGCCGAATCTGGCATCCGATGCTTTGCCAGCAATCCGTTCAGCATGTGCCGCACTTGATCTTGAGGGGCCGCACGACCCTGAAGAGCAGGACCGAATACCAAGTCCCCGAACAGGAAATCCACTGGCAGCTGACACTGCACCGAACCGTACAAATCGAGGCTGATGCGTCTGGCGAAATCGAGATTGCTGTAGAGAATGTCGGCCTCGTGGCCGGCGTCCCGGAGGGCGGCTTGCAGATAGCTGAGGCCCAAGCTCGGTGAATTCACCGCCCAGAAAGGGGGTTGAATCAGCAGGACTCGCATCTCGCTCTCCGCAGGGTTTGCAGGCTCCACTAAAACAGAGTCAGCCCCGCTCCACAATGGTTTCCCCGGATGCGAAGGATAAGGTAAAAATAGGCTACAATTGGATTTCGTCGGCGTTGGTCCTGTAGCTCAGTGGATAGAGCAACCGCCTCCTAAGCGGTAGGTCGTGCGTTCAAGTCGCGCCAGGACCACCATCCAAATCCAAGGTGTCACCTCCCCTGGAGATGATGCTCAGCTTGACGGGTGCCCGGCAAACGAGGCTCCACTGGAGCCTTGTTTGCCACCCATCTAATCTTCGCGGTCGTGCGTTCAAGTCGCGCCAGGACCACCATCCAAATCCAAGGTGTCACCTCTCCTTGAGGTGATGCTCAGCTTGACGGGTTCCCCACCGGGCAGGTTGCACACGAATTGCAGCCGTTTCATCCCAGCGAGTCCAGTGTCTGTGGATGATCTCCTGCAGGAACATGGCGGTAGACTGGTCCTCTCCATGGAGTCCGTCGTGTTTGGCAAGATTCAGCGCATTCATTTCGTGGGCATCGGTGGCATCGGCATGTCCGGCATCGCCGAGGTGCTCGTGAATCTCGGCTACAAGGTGGGCGGTTCCGATGTCAAGGAAGGTTCCACCATCGAGCGGTTGCGGAATCTGGGCGTGACGGTCCACATCGGCCACGACGCCAAGTGCATCCAGGATGCTCAGGTGGTGGTGATCTCCAGCGCGGTGAAGAGCGACAACCCGGAAGTGCTCGCGGCACACGCAGCCAAGATCCCCGTCATTCCCCGGGGCGAGATGCTGGCCGAACTCATGCGCATGAAATACGGCATCGCGGTAGCGGGATCCCACGGCAAGACCACGACGACCAGCATGGTGGCCCAGGTATTAAGCCAAGGCGGCATCGATCCCACCATCGTCATCGGCGGGAAACTGGGTGCCATCGGCAGCAATGCGAAGCTCGGCAAAGGCCCCTTCCTGGTAGCGGAGGCGGACGAGAGCGATGGCAGCTTCCTGATGCTCAACCCGACCTTGGCCGTCATCACCAACATCGACCGGGAGCATCTCGATCACTACAAGAATCTCGATGAGATCAAGGACGCCTTCGTAACCTTCGGCAACAAGGTTCCCTTCTATGGCAGCGTCTTCGCCTGCATCGATTGCCCCAATGTGGCGGATATCCTTCCGCGCCTCCGGCGCCCCGTGCACACCTACGGCTTCAATCCCCAGGTGGACATCCGCGCCATGGAGATCCAGCAGGATGGCTGCCGGAGCCATTTCAAGGTGCGCGCGTTCGGCGAGGACATCGGCACCTTTTCGCTGGGGGTGCCGGGTGACCACATGGTGCTCAATGCCTTGGCGTCCATCGGCGTGGCCATGGAAATGGGCGTCGAGCAGGAGATCATCCGCGCGAGCCTCGCGAATTTCACGGGCGCGGACCGCCGTTTCCAGAAGAAGGGTGAACGCAAGGGCGTGATCGTGATCGATGACTACGGCCATCACCCCACGGAGATCGAAGCGACCTTGGCCGCCGCGCGCAAGGGCTATCCGGAGCGCCGGATCGTGGTGGCATTCCAGCCCCATCGCTACACGCGGACCCAGGCTCTCCTGGAGGAATTCGCCCGGGCCTTCTTCAATGCGGATGTGGTGGTCGTCACCGACATCTACGCAGCGAGCGAAACGCCCATTCCCGGATTGTCAGGCCAGACACTGGTGGACGCCATCCTCGCCCACGGCCAGCGCGAGGCCCACTACGTGCCCCGCATCGAGGAACTCCCCAAGGCCCTGGATGGTCTCACCCAATCCGGTGATCTATTGATGACCTTCGGCGCCGGCAGCATCACCAACGCAGGTCCCCAATTCCTGGCGCTGTGATGGGCAAGCGTTTCGTTCTGGCCATCACAGGGGCCACGGGCTCCGCCTTCGGCATGGCCGTAGCGAAACGGCTTGCGGCCAGCGATCACGTCGATGGTCTCCAATTGCTGTTGTCTCCGACGGGTCGCCGCTGTCTCATGGACGAATGCCACCTCAGCGGAGAAGCACTGGCCGCGTGTTCCCCGAAGATCCAGCTCTTGAATGAGCGGGACCTGGGCGCGGGAATCTCCAGTGGCAGCCATCGGCATGATGGCATGGCCATCGTGCCCTGCTCCGCCGGAACCCTCGGCCGCATTGCCTCCGGCACCAGCGACAACCTCATCTGCCGCGCGGCGGACGTGTGCCTCAAGGAACGATTCCCACTGGTGTTGTGTCTGCGCGAAACGCCCTTGAACCGCATCCAACTCGAGAACATGCTGCGCGTTCATGATGCAGGTGCCGTGGTGATGCCGCTCATGCCCGGCTTCTACCAGCATCCGGATTCCCTGGACGATCTCTTCAGCACCTTCGCCACCCGTGTGCTGGATCAGTTAGGGATCCACGAAGAGGATCCTCGGCGCTGGAAGGGCTAGAAGAGACTCCCTTTGCGACGGCCACCACCACCGAAGAGGCTACCCATCACACCACGGACCAGGGCTCGCCCGATGCTGCTTCCGGCGGCGCGAGCCAATCCCTTGCCGAAGGATTCCAAGGCCGTGTCGGATTGCCGCGCGCTGCTCCGCGCCTGGGACTTCTCCTCCTTGGCCCTGGCTTGCTCTTGGGCCTCGTGGTCGGTCCTCGCCTTCAGCAGCTCGAAGGCACTCTCCCGGTCCACGGCTTTCTCGTAATGGCCGGCCAGGTCGGAGGCGTCGATGACCGCTTTCCGTTGGGAAGGTTCCAGAGGCGGAAGCTGGCTTGCGGGAGGGGCTACCCAGGCACGCTGGACGATGCAGGGCGTGCCCTTGGCGTCGAGGAAACTCACTAGCGCCTCGCCTACCGCCAGCTCCGTGATGGCCTTCGAGACATCCAGGCCCGGGTTCGTTCGGAAGGTGTCCGCCGCGGCCTTCACCGCCTTCTGATCAACCGGTGTGAAAGCACGCAATGCGTGCTGCACGCGGTTGCCGAGCTGGCCCAGCACCTTCTCGGGAATGTCCAGGGGATTCTGGCTGCAGAAGTAGATGCCGACGCCCTTGGAGCGGACCAGGCGCACCACCTGCTCGATCTTCTCCATCAGCGCATCGGGGGCGTCCTCGAAGAGCAGGTGCGCTTCGTCGAAGAAGAAGGCGATCTTGGGTTTCTCCGGATCGCCAACCTCGGGCAGGCGCTCGAAGAGCTCGGCCAGGAGCCAGAGCAGGAAGGTGGCGTAGAGCTTGGGCGACAGCATCAGCTTGTCCGCCGCCAGGATGTTGACCACGCCACGACCCTTTGGATCGGTTTGCAGGAAGTCCTCCAGATCCAGGGCCGGCTCGCCGAAGAAGCGGTCCGCGCCCTGCTCTTCCAAGGCCAGCAGGTTGCGCTGGATGGCGCCGACACTGGCCGCGCTCACGTTCCCGTACTGGGTCTTCAGCTCGGCGGCGTGCTCTCCCACATGGACGAGCATGGCGCGCAGATCCTTCAGATCCAGCAGAAGCAAACCCTGATCGTCGGCCACCTTGAAGACCAGCGAGAGGACTCCTGCCTGGGTGTCGTTGAGGTTCAGCAATCGCGCCAGGAGCAGCGGACCCATATCGGAGATGGTGGTCCTCGCGGGATGTCCCTGTTCGCCGAAGAGATCCCAGAAGACCACCGGGAAGCCCTCATAGGCGTGTTCCGTGAGCTTCAACAGATCCAGGCGCTCCTTCAGTTTCGGGTTCTCGGCCCCAGCCAGGGCGAGGCCCGAGAGATCCCCCTTCACGTCCGCCATGAAGACGGGTACTCCGGCCCGTGAAAAGGCCTCCGCCATCACGCGCAGGGTGACGGTCTTGCCCGTGCCCGTGGCGCCCGCCACCAACCCGTGGCGGTTGGCCATCCGGGGGAGCAGTTCCAGGATCTCGAAGCCGTCCTTGATGGAGGTGTAAGCGATCGACAGTGGCTTGTTCATGAAAGCCTCGGCGAGCTCAGATGTGACCGATGCGGGTCCTGATGGGGGATACGAAGCGGTAGTCGATGTCCCAGGGGAAGT
>DCFP01000202.1:25155-61049 GCA_002319925.1 Holophagaceae bacterium UBA1801
TGTCCCAGGGGAAGTAGATCCACTTGTCCTGTTGGAACTCCTTCACGTAGGTGTCGACGATGGGGCGCCCCAGGGGCTTGGCGTAGAGGGTGGCGAAGTGGGCCTTGGGCAGGCGCTCTCGCACGGCGCGCGCGGTCTTGCCCGTGTCCACGAGGTCGTCGATGAGCAGCCATCCGTTGCCATCGCCTTCCACACCTTTGAGCCATCGCAGCTCGCTCTGGGACTGCTCGGCGCCGCCCTGGGCCGCAGAACCGTAGCTCACTATACAGACAGTGTCGATGAGGCGGATATCCAGCTCCCGGGCCACCAGCGCGGCCGGTACCAGCCCGCCGCGGGTGATGGCGAGGATGCCTTTCCAGTCGCCGATCTTGTGCAGGAGCGTGCACAAGTACCGCGCGTCCCGGTGCAGCTCCGGCCAGGAAATAACGATCTCGTCCTTGTAGGGATTGCCCGACATGAATCACCCGGATGAAAGAGCAAGTTAGATAGTTTCTTATTTCCGCTTCAGATCCCGCACGGCGCTGGCGATGGCCGAGAATACGCTGGGTATCTGGGCTTCCGTCAAGCAGGAGAAGGCCACGCGAAGGTTGGCTTCACCCAGCGCGATGGTGCCGACGCCATGCTCATCCAGGAGCTTCATGCGCACCGTGTCAGCATCAGCGCCCTTGAGCCGCAGGCACATGAAGTAGCCGCTGTTGTAGGGATAAACGTCCCAGCAGTCGGCGTATTCCGGCTTCCGGCATTCCACGCCAGTGACCGCAGCCCGCTTGCGTAGGATTTCGATCTTCTCGATCTGCTGCCTGCGGAAATTGGGATCCTGGAGGGCCTTCAGGACGATGGTCTGCCCGGGATGCGTGACGCTGGATACCACGGAGCGGATGACGCCCGCGGTCTTGTCTTCCATGGCTTTGTAGACGCCCGCGGTGCCGTTCTGGATGCCGTAGGTGATGAAGCCCACGCGCATGCCCCACACGAATTCCTCCTTCGTGGCGCCGTCCACCTTGACGGCCAGGAGGTTCGGATGGGCCTGGCACAGTCGGCCGAAGAAGGATTCCCGCTCGCAGGATTCGTCGAAGAACATGCCGTAATAAGCGTCGTCGCAGACCACCACGAGCTTGCTGCCCTCAGCCGCGGCTTCCGTGAGCGCGCGCACGATGGCCAGTGCTTCCGCCTTGGTGGGCGTATAGCCGGAAGGATTGTTGGGGAAGTTGAGGGAGACCACAAGCTTCTTGCCGGCCCGCTCCTTCAGTGCCTTTGAGAAGGCTTCGACGTTGAAGCCCTTGAGCTCCTTGTCGAAGAAGGGGTAGTAGCTGATGTGCGCGCCGAGGCGCGTTTCCCAGGCGAGGTTGTAGTTCTCCCAGAGCAGGTCGCTGGAAAGGGCCTCATCGCCGGGATCCAGGAAGAGTTCGCCCACTACGGAAAGGCCGTGTGTGAGGGCGTTGGTGACCACGGGATTGGAGACCAGGTGCGTCCCCATGGAGGGTGTCTCCTCTCGCTGCTTCTTGGCCCAGGCCTGCCGCAGGTCGGCCTTGCCGTAGCTGGGCGCGTAGTCGTACAGCTCGCTGGAGGTCAGCCCGCTGAAATATTTGTGCACACATTCCAGATACATCGGCGCGCCGTTTTCGGTGGCGATGCCGATGGTCGCATTGGCGGTCTTGGCCTTTTGCTTGGCTTCGGCGCCCTGGGCCAGGATGCCCTTGGCGGGGAAGAAGAAACGCTTTCCGCGCTCGCTCAGCAGATCGAAGATGACCTGGCAATCCTTGCGGATGGCTTCATTGGCGGCTTCCGCCAACGGATTGAGTGAGACTTCCTGAGTAGCGCTCATGGGCTGCTCCTTGAAACTTGATCTCCATGTTATCGAAATCAAGCCGCGGTCCCAGGCCTTCAAACGCCGGAAGAGTAATATATTTCGCGCAAGAAACGGACGGGTTCGGAGAGCCTGACCTGCTAGTTGATGATCTTCACCCGGCGGGGTTCCTCAGGCGGGCGACGATTCTCGCGGCCGATGAGGATCCATTCCAGCAAAGTGGCCACCACGCTCGAAACGATGGCGCCGAAGAACGCGGCCCAGTAGCCATCCACCGCGAATCCCAGCCGCAGCCGCGCCGAGAGAAGCCCCGCCAGCCAGAACACGAGCCCATTGATGAAGAGGCTCAGGCAACCGAAGGAACAGACCATGGGAACGATGGTGAGGTACTTCAGCAGGGATCCCAATGTCGCGTTCAAGGCGCCCAGGATGATCGCCACGACCAACAGTTCAAGGAAACGGTCATGGTGGATCCCTGGGACCAGGTTGGAAGCGACCAGCAGACCGATGGCGGAAAACAGGAAACGAAGCAAGGTTCTCAAAGCATCACCTGAAACAATCCATTATGCCCCTCGATTCAACTCGCACTCGCCGCGATGGCCGCGTCCAGTTCGTCCAAGGCGGATTTGAGCGATGTCTGGCCTTGATCGATTTCTTTGTGGATCTGGGCTTTGGCGATGGTGGATAGCGCGCTGTCCACGTTCTCCTTGCTGATGACCATGAAAACATAGAGCGTGCCATCCGCCGGGTCGGTCCAGAATTCCCGAGGCGTGCTGCCTGAAAGCTCCTGGTCCACGAGCAGGTGGGAAACGTTCTCCTGAACACGCTGCATGACTTCGGAAGAGACAGGCATGCGGTCGGCGCTGGTGGTGAGTTTCATCTGCTGGGTGAGCTGGTTGAAGGCGCTCTGCACGCGAATCTTGAGCTTGGCCGCCAGGTTGCTCCGCCCATTGGCCATGGCTTCGGTGCGCTGCATCTGTTTGTCCTTCAGCGGATTCGCCGCAGCGATCCCCACGGCGGCCAAGCCATCGGAAACGGTTTCGTGATCGATCCAGGCGGGCGCTCCTTTGGTCTGAGTCGTCGTCACGGGAATGGCCTGGGGCTCCGCCTTCTCCCCGCACGCGACCAGGCCGAACAGCATGGCACTCGCTGCAAGGACGGCGGTGTATCGCATGATTCCTCCTGGGCCTGGAAAACTCACGAACTTAGCATAAGCTCGTCTGAGGTGAAGAGGTTTTCGGATGTGCATTCGGAGGGAGCAAGCCCCGTGAACACGAGAAAGTCCGCTCTGGTTTGGTTGTTCTCGGCGCTGACCCTTGCCTCGATGAGAGCGCAGCCCGCACCCAAGCAGGCGCAGAGCAAACCGAAGTGGATCTCAATTCTTCCCGAGGCGGCGAGCCGAATCTACGCCCTGGGCCTCGCCACGTACTCCGAAAACCAGGCTCAGGGAATCCAGCAAGCCGAGGCTAATGCTCGGACCGAGGTGATCACTCGCCTCCGCGCCAGCGTGAAGAGTGAGACCAATGTACAGAACGCCATGGTCCTGACACAACAGGCGGGAGGAGCCGCCACGGGCACGTCCACCAAATCCATCTCCCAGGATGTGAGCATCAGCGCCCATGCCGCGGATCTCCCGGGCCTCGTGGTGGAGGAAGTCTGGGTGGACGCAGCCGAGCGCACGAGCTATGCCCTGGCCTATCTCGATCTCCCCGTTGCCGAGAGGGAGCTGCGGGCACGATTCCAAGCGTCGAAGCAGGCCCTGGCCGCAGAAGGCGCGGTGCCAGTGGCCCCTCGCGAAATGCTCCGGACGCTGAAGCGCCTGCGGGATCTACAATCGGCTGTGGAATCGCAGGATGATCTCGCGGCGTTGATTGCGGCCGGCGGAGGTGATGCGATGCTTCGCGCATCCATCCGCGATCAGAAAATGGATCTGGAACGACGGATAGCTACTCTGTGCGAATCCATAACCTTCAACGCAACCGCGGAGAAGGGCCTCGCCGATATCCAGGCTGCTGTGCGCGGAGCCATCCTGAAGGAAGGTCTGGGATGGTCGGACACTCAGAGTAATTTCACGATCCGCATCCGTTATTCGGGCCAGCGGCAGAATCTTGCCGTTTCCAAGCAGCAGTGGTGGGAGTACGAGCCATCACCTGACTTCACCATCGCCCGCGGTGTCGTCGATCTCACACTGCTGGATGCGGGTGGCCATGAATATGAGTCCACCACGATCGCCGCCAAGGGCGTGGGCATCGACGAGGCGACTGCGCAACGGGCGTTGGCGAAGGACTACCAGGCCAAACTGGAAACCGCGATCCGTGGCTGGCTGGAAAGCCTGGGGCACTGACAGATTCAATTTGCCGCGACCTTGTGGATCACGGCCTCGGAAAGCAGATCTTTTCCGTTGCTGGTCTTGTGGGCGATCTGCTCATCCACCATGACCATTCGGAAAAGCGGTGCCGACTGCATCATTTGAGTCCCTGTCAGGCCGTTCGCCTTGGCGATGTCCAAGGCGCGCTCGAATCCGTTTGCATCCCGGCTCCGATATAGAGCAGCCAGAAGATGCCCCTGGATCCTTGCATCGCCAGGCTGGGCTGCTGCCAGCTCCCGCAGGATAGGCACAGCCCGCGCGGGCTCCGTCTCGATGAGCGCGATGGCCCGATCCCGCTTTTGTTCCAGTGTTTCTTCCGGCGGCTTTACCGGTAGAGGGGTGATCTTCGCGACTGGCGGTGTTGTCTTGGATTTCACCATCGCCGGTGGTGTTGTCACTGGAGGGGAGGGCGGAATCGCCGGAACGTTCACGGCAGGAGGCGCCGTGGACGTGGGCACGACGGGCGTTGGCGCAGAGCTTTTCCTTCCCACGATCAGATATGTTCCGATTCCCACCAGGACCACCAATCCCAGTGCGGCGGCCCCAGATATGCCATATCGGAAATGAGAACCGGGCTTCGTAGCTCGCTCTCGCGCTGCAGGCGATGGGGCCGACGCTGTTGGAGCGTCAGGATCCGGAGGCGCCAGGGCCGTCAACGCCGAGGAGGGTTCGGGAAAACTCGCGGCTCTTCCTGCCTGGGCTCTCATCAGTGTGGTGGGGCCGTGGATGGAAGGGGCCACCGTGGCTTCGATGACGCCCTTCCAGCTGGGATCCTTGCAGGCTCTCAAGGCCTTGCCGAATTCTTCGGCGGTCTGGTACCGGTTGGCCGGGTCCTTCGAGAGCGCGCGATCAAGAATCAGGTGGACGCTGGGGCTGATGCCCTGGGCGTCCTCCGGTTCGATGGGATCCGGCGCCTGGGACACGATGTTGAACAGGATCGTCGTGGTGTTGTCGCCTCCGAAGGGCTTCCGGGTCGTCAGGCATTCGTAGAGCATCACGCCCACGGCCCAGAGATCGCCCTGGGCCGACGACTTGCTGGTCTGGATGTACTCCGGCGCCATGTAGCTCACGGTCCCCATGACCATGCCCGTGACCGTCATGTGGCTGTCCCGGGTTCGAGCGATGCCGAAGTCCATCACCTTGGCCTGGATCCGCTTGCCGTCGCGTACCACGCGGATATTGGAGGGCTTGATGTCCCGGTGGATGACCCCGTGCCGGTGGGCGTATCCAAGCCCGTCGCAGACCTGGGCCAGCACCTCCAGGAACTGGGCGGGCGTCATGGACTGATGGGCGATGATGTCCTCCAGATCCTCGCCCTGGACGTATTCCATGACAAGGTAGAGCAGCTCCCCTTCCCGGTCGAAATCGTAGATGGTGACGATGTTGGGGTGGTTCAGCTTCCCCGCGGCCGCGGCCTCCCGGCGAAAGCGCTCCTCCATGTCGTCCGCACGGCCTGCGGTTGAGAGGATGGTCTTGATGGCCACCTCCCGCCCGATGGCCGCCTGGTGGGCCAGGTAGACCTCCCCCATGGCCCCTTGTCCCAGGGCCCGGAGGATTTCGTACTTGCCCAACTGCTGCAGCATGGCGGATCCATTGCGAATATGGATTCCCGCAGTCTACAACGGTTTCCAGCACCTAGACTTAATGCCCTCTTTTCACCCGGTAGCCGTTCGGTTCGCCCAGGTGCTCCACGGCCCGAAATCCAGGGAAAATATGGGTTCTGTGCTTTGCACCGGCCGGAATATGGTACATGTCCCCCCGGGTGAAAACCCGGATGCGGCCTTCAATGGTCAGCTCGATGCGACCCCTCAAGACGATCCCCCACTGTTCCCCGTGGGAATGTTCCGGAATTTCCACTTCTGAATCAGATTCGTGGTAGAGCACTTGCCCGGAATCCCCCTGCAGGAGCCAGCCGCGGAGACCGGGGTCGGCCAGCTCCGCTTCCGGTAGGGATTGGACAAAGGATGGGAAATCCTGGGATGTCATGGGTGTGTCCGGGTGGACAAGGTCGGGGATGGGTGACGGCGGATTGCATCATACACCCGAAAATCCCCTTGTGAATCAAGAATAGTCCGACGTTCATGGAGCATTTAAGGCCTCCGTCCGGAGGCCCTTATCAACGAGAACTACTTGCGACTTGCAGGGGTGGTATTTATCCGATCCGCCAACCTGGAATGTTCAAGCTTTCTCTTGCCCTTGAGTGATGGTGGTCCCAGGCGGGATGCTGCGGGTCAGCCAGACGTTGCCGCCGATCACCGAACCCCTGCCGATGGTCACCCGGCCCAGGATGGTGGCGTTGGAATAGATGGTGACATCGTCCTCCACCACGGGATGCCGGTCGATGCCCTTGATGGGATTCCCTTGCTCGTCCAAGGGGAAGCTCTTGGCACCCAGGGTGACGCCCTGATAGATCCGCACGTTCTTCCCGATGATGCTGGTCTCGCCAATGACCACGCCGGTCCCGTGGTCGATGAAGAACTTCTCGCCGATGCGCGCACCGGGGTGGATATCGATGCCCGTGAGGCTGTGCGCGTGCTCCGTGATGATGCGCGGAATCAAGGGAACGCCCAGTTTCACTAGTTCGTGGGCCACCCGCTGGCTCGTGATGGCCATGAGCCCGGGGTAGCAGAAGATCGCCTCGTCAGGGTTAGTCAGGGCTGGATCGCCTTCGTAGGCCGCCTGGACATCCGTGGCGAGAATCTGTCGCACCTCGGGCAGCTTCTCCACGAAGGCCCTGGCCAGATCGAAGGCCTTGGTGTCGCACTTGTCGCAGACGATGGTGTCTCCCTCGACGCAGGGAACGCAAAGCCCTCGCTTGATCTGCTCGCCGAGGCCGTGAAGGATCTTGTCCAGCGTCGCGCCCACGTGGTACCGCAGAGTCTCGCCCGTGAGCTCCGAAGGCCCGAAGAAGCCCGGAAACAGCACGGACCGCATGTCCTCGACCAGTTCGTAGATGGCCGTGCGGGATGGGAACTCGCGCCGGATGTGCGGTGCCTGGGGGCTGGTGGTCAGCGTCTCACTGGCGGTACAGAGAGCCTCCACCACCTTTCCCAGGCTGGGTGAAAGAGGGGGGAGAGGACGGGTGAGCACGCTCATATCCCATCCTACCCCAGAGTCCCCCAGGAGGCCCCGTCGCCGTCGATGAGATTCCAAAATCCGTTGATAAGGCGGCTTCAGCGCTTGAAGTAGCCCTCGCCGAGCCAGCCGCTGCGGACATAGGCGAGGATCGCAGCACCGATCTCGTGGATGGAATGGGCGCCGTTGTTGAAGACCGCGCAGTAGTGCGTGAGATCGGTGATGTCCTCGCCCAGGCATTGACTGATGAACTTCTCCCTTAGCCGTGTATTGGTCTTCACTAAATCCTCGGCCTCCTCCCGGGGCATGTCCAATCGCTTCATGATGCTGGCCACGCGCCATTCGAGGCTGGCTGCAAGCCGGAAATGGAAGCAATTCTTCATACTCTTGCAGAGAATCGGGCTGCCGCGACCGATGATGACCGCGTTCCCCATGGCGGCGATCTGCAGGATGGCCTTGGCCACCTTATCAAAGGCTTCGTCGTGGGTCATGTGGGTGGACGAGTAGAGTCCCAGAGCTTCGAGGGTGTGGGACATGTCGCCGAGATTCTTGAGCAGGCGCAGGGAGATATCCTCGTCGTGGGCGACCTTCTCGATCAGGGCTTTGTCATAGATGTTCCAGGGTTCGCCCGAAGCATCCTCCAGGAGGCCCCGGAGATACTCGGCCAGAGGGAAACCCTCGCAGCCGAACTGCCGCGAGATGGTGATGGTGGGCCGGATCTTTGGCTTGTGCGCGTGGGCGAAGCGGTACTGGATCTGCTCCCACCCCGCAAGGCGCTGTTCAATCGATGGAGACAGCGAAGAGTAAGGCTTGGACATGGAATCCTCCTTTCGCTCGCAAACAAAGCCGGGGCCCGTGGGCTCCATGTTGTTTATCGGTACTCCCGCCAGGTCCATGAATAGCCGACTGAAGCTTTGGATTCCTTTGCGCGTGAAGATGCATATTTGCATGCACGCTCGGAAAAGTTCGTGGTTTCATGCAGCCATGGCGCTTGCAAATTCAGGAACCAGAACGCAACTCGAGCCCTTGCGATGGCTGCTCACCCTTGGCGCCGCCAGTCTGTTGGCGGCTCAAACACCGGCCGCGCTCCGCCTTGCCGCCCGCTACGACAGCATGGACGTGGAGCACCACTGGCTTGCGGGCCATCATATCAACTGGCTGACGGGCATCCCCGACAATGGCAAGCCAGCCAAGACCCACTGCAGCGCGTTCGTCGCGGCGGCCTGCGACCGGTTGGGCATCTACCTCCTGCATCCCCCGGAACATTCGACGAAGAACCTGGCGAACGCCCAGTTCCGCTGGCTCGTCGAGCACGGTCAGGATCAAGGCTGGAAACCCATTGCATCGCCAATCGAAGCCCAGCACTTGGCCAACGAAGGCAAGGTCGTGGCCGCCGTCTTCCTCAATCCGAATCCGCTCAAGTCCGGCCATATCGCACTAGTGCGGCCCAGCGACAAGCCGGATTCGCTGATTGCCCTGGAAGGCCCCCAGATCGTCCAGGCAGGGAAATTCAACTACGCATCAACGTCCGTGAAGACCGGATTCAGCCAGCACCCAGGCGCATGGATCAACGCGACGGACAACCGCCTCCGCTTCTACGCTCACGATGTATTCGTTCAATAAGTCCAGGTCAGGCTGCAGCCTGCTTCCTTGGCCAGTTTCTCGCCCAGGTCCGGATCGTAGCGCAACCCCAGCTCAACGCCGGCCTTCACCTTGGCCGTCACACCCTCCTTGCTCCGGTACTCGAGGAAGAGCGGCAGATTCCCGTGATGCAGGCGCAGAAGCGGAAGCAGGCGGTCCGGGTACACGCCCGGCGGCAAGCGCACCAGGGCGCCCGTGAACCCGCGGCCCTGGAAGTCTTCCAGGTTCTCGAGGCTGGCCACGAAGAGCTTGAGGACCGTCTGTTCTTCGTCTTCTTCCCCCTCGCCGCCGCCGTTCCCATTGCCATTCGAAGTGATGGTCTCGATCTTCAGCTCGCCGGTCACCCGGAGCAGGGCGTCGGGCAGCAGGAGATCGCGGTAGACCTCGAAGACCGGCGTGCGCTTCTTGGTGACGGGATTGAAGCGGTTGGAATAGACCAGGGCCTCGATCTTGTCGGTGAGGTCTTCCAGCTGCAGGATGGCCCAGGGCTCGCCCTTGGCGTTGGTCTTGAAGGCCACGTTCGTGATCATGACGCCCAGGGAAACCTCGTCCCGGTCCTTGGTGCGGCCGCCCGCCACGGCTTCCTTCAGCGCCGTGATGGAACCCACCGTGTGCACCTTCATCGCGTCGACGTACTCCTCCAGGGGATGGCCGGAAACGTAGAGTCCCAGCGTTTCCCGTTCGCACTTCAGGCGTTCCTTGCGGTTCATGGGCTCGATGCCTTCGGGCAGCGTCCAGTTGTCCGCCAGGCTCGCCATCTCGGCGTCATCAAACAGACTCACCAAGCCCAGATCGGCGTTGCCGCCCTTGGAGGCGTTCTCGATGGCGGAAGGCAACCCTTCGAGCAGCGCGGCCCGGTTGAGTTCCAGGCCATCGAAGGCGCCCGCCTTGATGAGGCACTCCCACACCTTCCGGTTCGCCTTCTGAAGATCCGTGCTCTTGAGGGCGTGGAAGAAGTCCTTGAAACTGCCTTCCTGTTTGCGTGCCTCCAGGATGGCGTCGAGGGCCGCGTCACCAAGACCCTTGATGGCCGCCAGTCCGAAGCGGATCTGGCTCTCGCCGGTGATGGTGAAGTCGAGCTGGGATTCGTTGATGTCCGGCCCCAGCACCTGCACCCCGATCTCGCGGCAGTTCTGGATGTACTTCACCACGTCGTCCGTGCGCTGGCTCTTGGTGGAAAGGAGTCCCGCCATGAATTCCGTGCGGTAGTTGGCCTTCAGGTAAGCCGTTTCGTACGCCACCATGGCATAGGCGGCGGAGTGGGATTTGTTGAAACCGTAGCCGGCGAAGTACTCGATCAAGTCGAAGAGCTCGGCCACCTTGGTCTTGTCATAGCCGCGCTTGATGCCCTGCTCGATGAACTTGTCCTTCTCCTTGGCCATCTTGGCCTTGTCCTTCTTGCCCATGGCGCGCCGCAGCATGTCCGCCTCGCCCAGGCTGTAGCCGGCGATGAGCGAGGCGATCTGCATGACCTGCTCCTGGTACAGGATCACGCCATAGGTGGGCGAGAGGATGGATTCCAGATCCTGGAACATGTAGATTACCGGTTCGCGCCCGTGGCGGCGGTTCACGTAGGTATCGCCCATGCCCGCGCCCAGGGGACCCGGACGGAACAGCGCGTTTAGCGCGATGAGATCGTCGAAACGATCCGGCTGGAGCTTGCGCAGCAGCGACTTCATGCCACCGGACTCGAACTGGAACACGCCATCGGTATCGCCAGCAGCAAAAAGATCGTAGGTTTTCTTGTCGTCAAAGGTGCGGATGGTGAGCATGTCCACGGGCGCGCCGTGAGTCCGCTGGATGTAGCCTTGGGTCTTCTCGATCTGCGTGAGGGTTTCCAGGCCCAGGAAGTCCATCTTCAAGAGCCCCGCCCGCTCCGCCTCGGTCATGGTGTACTGCACCATCACCTTGTCGTCCTTGTCCTTCGAAAGCGGCGCGAACTTGGTGAGCTCGTCGGGGGCGATGATCACGCCCGCTGCGTGGACGCCCGTGTTACGGGACAGGCCTTCCAGCTTGGCGGCGATATCCAGGATTTCCTTCGTTTCCGGCTCAGAGGCGTAGCGCTCTCGCAGCTTGTCGGACTGCTCCATGGCCTGGGCAACGGACATGGGCTGGCCTGGCACGGCGGGCACCAGCTTGGTCAGCTCGTTGGCCCAGTTGAAATCCTTCTCGAAGACCCGGGCTACGTCCTTGATGACGGCCTTGGTCTTGAGCTGGTTGATGGTGACGATGTTGCTGACGCGGTTCTTGCCGTACTTGTCAGTGACGTAGTCGATGACCTTCTGGCGGCCATCCCGGCAGAAGTCGATATCCACGTCGGGCATGGAGACGCGCTCGGGATTGAGGAAGCGTTCGAAGAGCAGATCGTACTGCATGGGGTCGATATCGGTGATCTTCATGGCCCAGGCCACGATGGAACCGGCGGCGGAGCCGCGGCCCGGACCCACGGGAACGCCCATCTCCCGGGCCTTGGCGATGAAGTCCCAGACCAGCAGGAAGTAGCCCGGGTAGCCCATGTGCAGGACCGTTTCCAATTCGAACTCGAGCCGCGCGCGGTATTTCTCTTCGCTGTGCTTCAGGCGCCCCTGGGCCCAGAGGGGCTTGCATTCCAGCACCCGCTTCTCGAACCACTCGCGGGCCACCGCCACGAAATAGCTCTCGAGCGTGTGCCCCGAAGGCACCGGGAACTGAGGCGTGATGGGCTTCCGCGTGATGGGGAAGAGATCGATCTTGGCGGCGATCTCGAGGCTGCGCTCCAGGACTTCCGGATTCTGGTGGAAGACCGCGCTCATCTCCTCCGGCGTCTTCACGAAGAACTGATCCGTGGAGAAGCGCATGCGCCGCTGCTGGTTCTTGAGGGTCTTGGTGCCGATACAGAGCAGCGTGTCGTGCAGATCCGCATCCTCGTGGTTGAGGTAGTGGGCGTCGTTGGTGGCCACCAGGGGAATGCCCGTGCGCTTGGAAAGCTCGAACTGACTGGGGATGATGAGGCGTTCGGCCTCGAAGCCCTGGTCCTGGATCTCCAGGTAGAAGTCGTCCCCGAAGACCTCCCGGAAGTCCCGGGCGATGCGCTCCGCGGCATCCAGATTCCCCGAGAGCAACCGCGCCTGCACCTCGCCGCCCAGGCAGGCCGAGAGCCCGATGAGCCCTTCGCTGTTCTCCTTGAGGAGCTGCTTGTCGATGCGCGGCTTATAGTAGAACCCTTCCGTGAAGCCCGCCGAGACCAGCTTGGCGAGGTTCGCGAAACCCACAGGATTCTTGGCCAGGAGCACCAGATGGTAGCCGGCGTCCTTGTGGCCGGAGGGATCTACGCAGTCCTCCAGCCCTTCGGCGTTGAGGGCTGCATTGTCCAGCTTCCGGTCGAAGCGCGACCGCGGCGCCACGTAGACCTCGCAGCCCAGAATGGGCTTCACCGCCCAGTTGCCGCTCTCGTCCTTGGTCTTCTCGCAGGCGTCGAAGAGCTTCATCATCCCGTACATGTTTCCGTGGTCCGTGACGGCCACGGCGGGCATTCCGTTGGCCTTGCATTTCTTTATGAGTTCCGGAATGCGAGTCAAACCGTCCAGAAGGGAATACTCGGTATGGAGGTGCAAATGGACGAAGCTCATGGCGCCATTCTCCCAAGACTTCCGGGTTTTAGGGGAAGCATTGAGACTGCTGCATTTCCGTCTTGCACCACGGCCTCCAGGGGCGGAATCTAATGGTCGAGGTCTGGAATTACGAAAAGTAGGTGAACCCCGATCGCATGATTCTCCCGCGATCCCATTTGCGGAGATGCCCATGACACCCGAGCCCTCCAATCAGCGGGAATTCACCCGGGTGGTGGTCAATTGCGCGGTCACCATCATGGCCGACCACCGGCCCATCGAATGTTCCTCGGTCCACACCCTCAGCATGAAGGGGATGCTGGCCCCGACCCATGAAAGACTGCCGGAAGGCATGGAGTGCGAGATCACCATTTCCCTGGTGGAACACGAGATCGAGATCAACCTCATGGGCATCGTGGTCCGGAACCTGCCGGAAGGCATCGCCTTCCAGTTCACCAAGATCATGGGCCCCGAGAGCTACGCCCACCTGCGCAACCTGGTGCTCTACAACGCCACGGACACGGACCAGGTGGAGCAGGAATTCGAGAACCATTCGGGGCTTCGGAAGAAGGATCCGGAATAGTTCCAACCGCCTCTGCTGCCGGGGCCGAACACTGCGTGAATGGCGATTGGATGGCGCGTGGGAAATCGCACAGGACCGGTCTGTTTTAGGGCTTGTCAACTCACTGCTTTTCTTTTATCCCCTTCATCCCCTACATCCCCTGCATCCCTGTTCAACCATCTTTTAAAGAAGGGATTAACAGGGATGAAGTGGATAAAGGGGATGAAAAGCAAGGCTCATCCTTGCTTTGACGCGTATTAAATGAAAGTAGCCTCTGATAATCCGGGCAGACTCCGATCACGTTTATCGCGCCATGGGTCTCAGTTGGCGGAGCTCGGCAACCAAGGCTGGGAGTATCTCCAGAACCTGATCGATCTCGGCCCGGGTCGTTTCCAGGCTCAAGGAAATTCGGATGGTGCCCCTCGCCCACTCGAAGGGCACGCCCATGGCGCGGAGCACATGGCTGGGTTCCTTCTGACCCGTGGTGCAGGCGCTGCCCGTGGAAACGCAGATGTCCTTCTCGCTCAAGCGCAGGAGCAGAGCCTCCCCTTCGAGATCCTTGAAGCTGAGCAGGCTCGTTCCCGACAGCCGCGGCGCATTCCGGCCATTCACGCGCAGATCTGGAACGATGGCCAGCAGCGCCTCCTCGAGGTGATCCCGAAGGCTGCGTACCCCTTCCATTTCCGCCAAATGCGCCTTGGCCCGTTCCGCCGCGGCACCCATGCCCACGAGGGCCGGGATGTTCTCCGTCCCGCCCCGCCGGCCCCGCTCCTGGTGGCCGCCCACCAGGAAGGGCTTCAGCCGCAACCCGCGCCGGATGAAGAGAGCGCCAGCACCTTTGGGACCATGGAACTTGTGGGCGCTGATGTTGAGGAGGTCCACGCCCTGGAGATCCAGGGTCATCTTGCCCGCGGCCTGGACGGCATCCACGTGCAGCAGAGCGCCTCGCTCCTGAACGATCTGGGCGATTTCCTTCTGTGGAAAGACCACGCCTGTTTCGTTGTTGGCGGCCATGGCCGAGACCAAGGCTGTATCGGGGCGGATGGCGGTCTTCAGCTCATCCAGATCCAGCCGGCCATCGGAATCCACGCCTACCATTGAAAGCTCGGCTCCCCGTGCCTTCAACCAATCCGCCACGGCCATCACGGCGCTGTGCTCCACGGCCGTGATCACGAAGTGGCGCTTGGCCGGGAAAGCCTCGAAGACGCCCTTGAACGCGTGATTGATGCCTTCGGTGCCTCCGCTATTGAAGACCACTTCCGCCGTCTGACAGCCCAGCAGGGATGCGACCTGCTCACGGGCGTGCACCAGAGCGCCCTCCGGCATCCGTCCGAGAGCATGGGCCGAGCTGGCGTTGCCGTAGTGCTCTCGGAAGAAGGGCAGCATGGCCTCCAGGGCCTCGGTTGCGAGGCGCGTGGTGGCGTTGTTGTCGAGGTAGATCATTCGAATCCGTTCTGCTACTTCAGATGCACCAGCCAGGCCGAAGGACTGTGATCCACGACAACCCAGGCCTGCCGCTTTTCCTCCGGCAGATCCCGCCAGGCATTCTTGGAGATCAGCGCCCAGACGGGATGCGAAGGATCCTCGGTGCGCATCCTCTCCGCGGTGGGCTGCAGCGTATCCAGGGATTCCGGGAACCACTTCTGCTGCTCGGAAACGGGCAGATGATTCCGGCCGAAGGCCAGCTCGCCGGTACCCGCAATCACCACAGGACGCGCTCCCGTGTAGAAGGTAATGCCCTGGAAATAATTGCCGCCGCTGATCCACTGGGCATCCGCAGGAGCCTGGCGCACCAGCTCCTCCACGCTCTTCCCCGGCCCCGCAGCCTTGTGGGCCACCAGGGAAAGGAGCAGCAGACCCGCGCCCAATGCGGTCATCCAGCAGGGACCCGACAGGCCCCTCGGCCGGAGGCCCCAGAGACCGAGGCCCACGAAGGCGATTCCGAGTCCCAGCACCCAGCCGAAGGTACCATTGCCCTTCATCAGTGCGGGACCCGCCAGCACGAAGATGGCGCCAAGTACCAGCAGCTCCCAGCCGGCACGCTTGAGCACCGTCCAGCCTTCCTCCTCCCCTTCGAAGGCGCAGGCTAACGCAAGAAGCGGCGCGATCACCGGCATGATGTAGAGAGGCAGCTTGGAATCCGAGAGGCTGAAGAAGACGAAAGGAACCGCGAAGGCCAGCAGCAGCGTAGCCACGGTCCAGCGGTGCAGCGGCGATTGTTCCGTCTGTGGTCCCTTGCGGCGAAGGAAACCCCAGGCACGTCCAAGGCCCAGGATCGACGCGGTGAGCCAGGGCAGCAGCCCCAGCAGCAGCACGCCGACGAAATAGAGCTTGTCGAGGATGGGATTGGAAGAACCCTGCCGGGCATGAATGGTGGTCGAGTACCGCGCGAAGTGTTCGTGCACGAAGAAGAACCAGGCGTGATCTGGATTTACGCGCTGAACCATCACGAACCACGGGGCGCCGATCAGCACGAAAACCAGCCAACCGAGTGGATCCCATAACAATCGCAGCACGGCCTTGCGCAAAGCGGGCGTCTTCCAGGCCCAGGGCAGCGACCAGATGATCACGCCACCCAGCAGCACCGGTGCGGCCAAGCCCTTGGTGAGCAGGCCTAGGGCATTGGCGCCAAAGGTTAGCAGGGTCCACCCCAGGGCAGGTCGGCCCTCGACCCTCGCCCACACAGATTCGATGGCGGCCACCAGGGAGAGCACGAGCAAGGCGGAGAAGAGCGCATCTAGCGTGAGTGTCTGGTTGCAGATGTACGCGAGCAGCGTGGTGCCCGCCATGAAGGCTCCCCACATGGGGCGAGCCGCGCCCAGGCGCCGGGAGAGGCGCCAGGCACACCAGAGGAGGATCAAGGTCGCGACCACGAGTGGCAGCCTCGCGGCCACGGCGTTGATACCGAAAAGCTTCATGGACACTGCCGACATCCAGTACTGGAGCGGCGGCTTCTCGAAGTAGAGCACCTGGTTTAGGTGCGGCGTCAACCAGTCGCCGGTCTTCAGCATTTCCCTTGGGATCTCGCCGTACCGCGCCTCGTCCGGCTCCCACAGGGGCCGCAGGAAGAGCGGAACGAGGCCCAGGAAGAACCAGATGAGGAAGAATTGCGTACGTTCCTTGCGGGTCATTTGAATCCTCTATTCACCCTGGAGACACGGAGAGCACGGAGAAGGACTTTTCTGTTTTCCTCCGTGCTCTCCGTGTCTCCCGTGGTGCGATTTTACCCTTCGGTTTCGACCACTTTCTCCAAAGCCTTGTGCTCTTCCACGAAGAAGTCGATGGCCTTGCGGAGGGATTCCTTCATGCTGATCGTGGGCTGGAAGCCGAACGACTCCTGCATGCGCTTGATGCTGGGCGTGCGGCGCATGACGTCCTGGTAGCCCTTGCCGTAGAAATCATCACTGGAGGTCTCCACCATGCGACCTTCGGAGATGCCCCTCTCCTTCCGGAAGGGGTGGTCTTTCCAGATCTCGATCATCATCTGGGCGATCTCGCGCACGCTGCGGTCGTTGCTGGGGTTGCCGATGTTGAAGATCTTGCCGTCGGCCTTCCCACCCTCGTTGCGCAGGATCATCATCAGGCCATCCATGGCGTCCTCGAAGTCGCAGAAGCAGCGCCGCGCCGCGCCGCCGTCCACCAGATTCAAGGGCTCGCCGTTGAACAGGTTCCAGCTGAACTGGGTCACCAGGCGGCTGCTGCCTTCCTTCGCGGTGTTGAGGCTGTCCAGCTTGGGGCCCATCCAGTTGAAGGGGCGGAAGAGCGTGAACTTCAGGCCCTGTTGGAAGCCGTAGGCCCAGATCACGCGATCCAGAAGCTGCTTGCTGGTGCTGTAGATCCAGCGGTTCATGGGAATGGGGCCGGTGATAAGGGGGCTCTTCTCCTCGTCGAATTCCGCGTCCGTGCACATGCCGTAGACTTCCGACGTGGACGGGAAGACGATGCGCTTCTTGTACTGCACGCACTGACGGACGATGCGCAGGTTCTGCTCGAAGTCCAGCTCGAAGACCCGCAGGGGATCCGTCACATAGACCTTGGGCGTGGCGATGGCCACCAGGGGCAGGACCACATCGCACTTCTTCACGTGATACTCGATCCACTCCTTGCTGATGGCGATATCGCCTTCCACGAAATGGAACCGGGGGTCGTCCAGGTGCTCGCTGACCTTGTTGCTGCCGAGATCCATCCCGTAGATCTCCCAGTTCGTATCCTTCAGGATGCGATCCGTGAGGTGGGAACCGATGAAGCCGTTGACGCCGAGAATGAGGATTTTCACTTGGGTACTCCCTGACAGGAACCTCCTAGATTAACAGGGGGGAGGCTCTTCAGCTTGCAACGGTTCCCCAGACTCCGGTGAACTGTGACCCTCAGCAGAAAACTGACCGGCAAGAACTCGGATGAGTTCCCCGATCTGGTAGGGCTTCTGAAGGAAGGCCACGGCGCCTTCGTCCATGATCTTCTGCGCCTCGCCATCCACGCTGTAGCCCGAAGAGACCACCACCCGGACCTCGGGCTGGATGCGCTTGAAGGCCCGGAAGGCCTCCAGGCCGCTCAGGTTGGGCATCACGAGATCCATGATCACGAGATCGATTCCATCCCACGCGATCTTGAAATGTTCCACCGCGGACTGGCCATCGGGCATGAGAACCGCCCGGAAGCCCATGTTCCTCAACTGCGCCAGCAGCATCTGGCCCACCAGTTCCTCATCCTCCACAACCAGGATCTGCCTGGATCCCGGCGTGATTCCCAGGGATTGGATCTCCGCCCGCGGCTCGCGGTGTTCCACCACTTCGCCATCCCGGACCTCGGCGAGGGGCAGCAGTAGCTTGAAACAACTGCCGCGCCCCAGCTCGCTGTAGACAATCACCGCGCCGTGATGATTCTTCACGGTGCCGTACACCGACGCCAAGCCCAGGCCCGTGCCCTTCCCCAACTCCTTGGTGGTGAAGAAGGGTTCGAAGATCCGCGTCTGGATCTCCTTCTCGATGCCCGAACCCGTGTCCGTCACGCTCACCTGAAGGAAGTCGCCTGGGAAGATGTCGTAGGGCAATCGGCGGCAGGTCGCGTCGTCCAGCTCCCGGATCTGGGTGGCGAAGGTGAGTTCACCCCCCTCGGGCATGGCGTCTCGGGCGTTGAGGGCCAGGTTCATGAGGGCGTTCTGCAGCTCGTGGGGATCGCCCAGCACCAGCGCGGGTTTGCCGTCGTCCACCTGCGTGAGGGTGATGCGCTTGTCGATGCTGTGCTTGAGGATCTGCACCACCTCCCCGATCACTTGCTTGAGGTCCACCAGCACCGTGAGGTACTTGCCCCGGCGGGCGAAGGTGAGGAGCTGGCGCGTGAGTTCGGCGGAGCGTTTGCAGGACTTGATGATGCCTTCCGTGAAGCGGATGTGCTCCGGATCGTGCTGGCGTTCGAGGAGGATCTCCGCGAAGCCCAGGATGGCGCTCAGGTGGTTGTTGAAGTCGTGGGCGATGCCGCCGGCCAACTGTCCGATGGCTTCCATCTTTTCGGAATGGCGCAGGCGCTCCTGCATCCATTCCCGTTCCTCCTCCGCCCGCTTGCGGTCGGTGATGTCCACCATGAGACCGCGGAGCCCCGTGGGACGGCCATCCCGGATGATGGGCGTGGAATGGATGAGCACGGGGAAGGTGCTGCCGTCCCGGCGCAGGGCCTGATACTCGTGGCCCGAGGATTCGCCTCCCATGGTCCTTGAAATATCCTGTGCCGCCCGCACCCGGTCCTCGGGCACCAGCATCTGCAAGGCCTGCAGGCCACGCTCGAAGTCCTCCTCCGAATAGCCCATGGTCTCGAAGCCTCGCCGGTTCACGAAGGTGAGTCGGCCGGTGGCATCCATTTCGAACACGGTCTGGGGCAGGAAATCGGCAACCTCCCGGTACGCGTTCATGGTCTCCCGGAGGGCTTCCTCGATGCGTTTGCGCTCCGTGATCTCCTGGATCGCACCGACGATTTTTTCGGAATTCCCCGTGGGGTCCGCCACGGGCCGCGCCTTGATGGTGAGGAAATGCAGGGAGCCGTCCTGCCAGACCACGCGAAATTCCGAACGCAGGGGCACGGAATCGGAATAGAGGAATTTCCTAGACGAGGTCCAGACCTTGCGATCATCGGGATAGATCATCTCGATGAGGTCCTGGTAGCGCATGGGTCCTCGGCGCGGATCACGGTTCAGCAGGCGGTACATGCCGTCGGACCAGACGCTTTCGCCCGTCTTCAGGTCGAACTCGAAGGAGCCGAGCGAGGCCAGGTGCTGCGCCTCAGCCAGCAGCGCCTCGCTGCGCAAAAGGCCGTCCTCCGCCCGCTTCCGGTCCGAGATGTCCCGGATGTTGCACAGGATGCCGCCGATGGCGGGATTCATGAGCTGGTTGATGGCCACGGTCTCCACCCAGACCCAGCCCCGGTCCCGGGTCGCCAAACGGTACTGGACCGTCTGCGCTTTCTCGGGCATGGCCTTGATTCGGGTAAGCATCTGCCGCACCGCCTGGAGATCCTCGGGATGGACGTAAGGATAGAGGCTCAGCCCCAGGGATTCCGTCGTGGCGAACCCATGGACCTTCTCGCCCGCGGGCGAGCTGTAGATGAGGCTGCCATCGGCATCCAGGATATTCACCACGTCCTGGGAATGCTGCATGAGGGCCCGCAGACGCTCCTCCGCGTGCAGCAGGCGCTCCTCCGTGCGCTTGCGGTCCGTGATGTCGTGGAAGACCGCCAGAATGCGTCTGGGATGACCTGCCGATTGCCAATCGAGCACACGTCGCCGCACGTAGAAACAGCGCCAATCGCCATCACGATGGCGCAGCCGGAGTTCGCCTTCGTCGAGGGAGGCCGCTCCTGGAACGAGTTTCCAGCCCGCGAAGGGCAATGGAATCTCCGGCGTTCCAGGATTCGTACGCTCCCAATCATCCGGATGCAGAAGGCTCGCCATGAACAGAGGCCCGCTGAGCATCACCTCCTGGGCCGAGTAGCCCAGGACCGTCTCGATGGAAGGATCGATGTGCTCGTAGGTGCCTGTCTCGCAATTGAGCAGTGCCGCCATGATCGGCGAAGCGGCGTGGACCGCTTCCAGAAATGCCAAGCGGTCCGGGATGTTTCCGGCGGGCATCGGAACGGGTTCTGGAGGGGTCATGGTCTCCGGGCGGTCGCTCAACGAGCCGACCCCTCAACTCTAAAGCAGCCCTTGGGGATAGCCTAGACAGGCAATTTGTCACCCACGGATTCGACGGGTTCTCGAACGAGTTCCCAGGACCGTTACATGATTCCGATAGGGGCCGTTCCTGGACCATGCTGATCGACATGGCAATCGAAGCTTTGGAATCCTTGATCTACAATTGAAGAAACCATGAACCACCAACGTCCATCATTTGTTTTTGTTACCAGCGGATTCCAGGAAACCTTGGCCCCGGAACGGGCTGCCGCGCATCAAAGAATTTCGACACGCACCCATGCATGAGCAGTTCCAGGGCTGAGGAACCCGATTCGGAAGGGAATCAATGAGCGCATCAAAGATCAAACTGCTCGACCTCAAGCCCGCGCAGATTGCCATCGGCCTGCTGGAGGTGGAGCAGCGGATGAAAGACTTTGAGCAGATGTCCAAGGATGAGTTCCTGGACTACACGAAGGATCATCCGGTGCCAGTGGTGCAGTCCGATCACGGCTTCTACATCATCGATCATCATCACCTGTGCCGGGCCTACCACGAACTGGGGCATGGCCATGTCCACTTCACGGTGCTGGCTGACTATTCCGGCTTCGACCGCCCCAAATTCTGGGCGCTCATGGAAGAAGCATCCTGGGTCCTGCCTCAGGATCAGTTCGGTGTCCGCCATCCCTATCATCATCTTCCCATCGATATCCGCGGCATGGCCGACGATCCCTACCGCTCCCTGGTTTGGCAGCTCAAGGAACTCGGCCACTGGCACAAGGTGGACGTGCCCTTCGCCGAATTCAAGGTCGCCAACCACCTGCGGGACAAAGTGGAAATCCAGAACACGAAGGAGTCCTTTGATCTCGCAGTGGAAGCGGCCATCCACCTCCTTGCCAATCTGTCCGAAGCGGAAGCGGCTGCCATCCCTGGCCTGAAGTGAAGGAAGGCCAGGTCAGACCCATCCAGCCTCGCGCAATTCGCCCTTGAGATAGGCATAGACGATGGGCGCCATCACCAGGCCCTCCAGGCCGAAGATGGCTTCCATGATCAGCATGGCGATGAGGACTTCCCAGGCCTTCGCATGGATGCGCCCGCCGACGATATGGGCATTGAGGAAGTACTCAAGTTTGTGGATCACCACGAGGTAACCGAGGCTAATCAAGGCCACCGCGGGCCCCGCGCCAAGGCTCAGGAGCACGATGAGCGTGTTGGAGAACACGTTGCCCACGATGGGTAGCAGGCCCGCGAGGAAGGTGATCACCACCAGCGTGAGCCGCATGGGCAGATGGATGTGGAACAGCGGAAGCAGGACGAACAGATACAAAGCGCTGAACGCAGTGTTGATGGCGCTGATCCGCACCTGGGCGTAGACGACCTTCTCGAAGGCGCCTGATAGTTTCTTGACTTGGCCGCAAAGGACGGAAACCAGGGGCTTGGCTTCCGTGGATGCCGGATGGTGAAATGCAACCAGCACGCCGATGACTAGGCCTGCCAGCACATGGATGAAGGCCTTGCCCACATGCCCGCCCGTGGTCCTGAAATCCATGGCGTGATACTTCACCGCCTGGCCGACCTTTTCCCCCAGGTTGGTTGCGTCCGTGAGATCGGCCGATATCCATTGCTGGCCGAGCCACGTCTGCGCATGCTCCAGGGTCCTGGCCACCACACTAAGCAATTCCGGCCACACCGTCGTCCGCGCCCTCCACAGGAAGGCCAAGATCAGCACGATGCCTGTCCCGATCAGAAGGCCGATGATTCCGAGAATGCCAAGAGCCAGGAACCTCGAACGCCGGCCTTCCGCGATGCGCCAGCGCTGCAGCTGCGCGTCCACATGATGCAGGAGACTGAAAAGCAGCAGGCCAGCCAACAAGGCCGGGGCCAATCGAAACCATAAAATGCAGGCCAGGCCGAGACCCATGCAAACCCATGCGGTGCGTTGGACTCGCGGTATGGAGTTCATCTCCATGGATCAGGCTTCCTTCACGGTCAGGTTGTGGGGGATGGCATCACGATGATATTTCCTTTCCGATCTTTCCGGAACGGACCTCTTCAAGAGAACGCCTGCGGCCTCATCCTGATTCGCAATCAAAAAGATTGAAACGCGAAAACACCAAGGGCGCCAAGAAAAGCAAAACCGTTTGTTATCTTTTCTTGGCACCCTTGGCGGCTTGGCGGTGAATCAATCCTTTCGAGGACCATTCGATACTAAGCCACCTCCATGACGCCAGAGCATCAGCTCACCGTGCATCACTACTCGTATCTCAAGCTCTCGATCGGATCCAGCCGCGAAGCCTTCCACGCCGGATAGAGGCCGAAGCTCACGCCGATGAGGGCTGGGATGCCGAAGGCGCACAGCACAGCCCAGAGCGGGATGGAGCCCACAGTGCCGACCAGCGCGTTGCCCAGGAGCGCGCCGATGATGTAGCCAAGGATGATGCCCATGGCGCCGCCAAATACGGAAAGTAACGCCGCCTCGATGAGGAACTGGGCCAATACGTCCCGGCGCTTGGCGCCCACGGCCTTGCGCACACCGATCTCCCGGGTGCGCTCGGTGACGCTCACCAGCATGATATTCATGATGCCGATGCCCCCCACCAACAGCGCGATGGAGACCATGCCTCCCGCCACGGCGGTGATCACGCCGGTGATGTTGCCGATGATGTTGGTGATCTGCTTGGGACTGAAGACCTGGAACCCTTCCCGTTCCTTGGGCTTGACACCTTTCAGGCGGCGCAGCGCCTCCTTCACCAGATCGGCTCCGTCATCAGCGTTGAGCTTCGAATCGACCCGGGCCTGGAACATCAACTGGCGCCGCTGCTCATCCGTGAGCATGGGCAGGCCCGCCGAAAGCGGAATGAAGATGTTGGTGTCAGGATCGTGGCCCATGGTGGCGCCCTGCTCTTCCATCACGCCGATGATCTCCAGGCTCATGCTCGGAGTTTGCACTAGCTTGCCGATGGGGTTGCCCCGGATGCCCAGACGCTCGGGAATCTTGGAGCCGATGATCACCACCTTGTTCCCCAGGCGCATATCCGACGCAACGAAATTCCGCCCCGCCTGCAGATTGATCCCGTTGAGCTCGATGTAGGTGTCATCGGTCATGACGAGGTTGACGCTGGTGGACCGGCCATTGGCCTTGAGATCCGTGGCCTGGAAGAAGATGGGGGTCACTTGCCGCACCATGGGCACCGAGCGCTGCAGCATCCGCATGTCATCCAGGGTGAGATCGCGGTTGCGGATCTTCACGTATTCTTCGTACGGCATGTCCATGGGCATCACGGGCCGCACGAAGAGAGTCTGGCTCCCGGCCCGCTCGATCTGTTTCAGGACGCTCTGCTCCAGGCCCTGCACCAGGCTCACCACGATGATCACCGCGGCCACACCGATGATGATGCCCAAGGTCGTGAGGGCCGAACGCAGCTTGTTGGCCCGCAGGGCCTTCAGCGCGGCTTGGAAAGGTTCGAGAACATCCATCAGGGCTTCCGATTCTTCTTCTCTTGAGCTTCCTGCTCCAACTGCGTATCCGACTTCTTCTTCAGCTTCACGGAATCGTTGTTCTCCAGCTCCTTCAGCTTGCGGATGGGACCCGTCAGCACCTGCTCGCCTTCGGATACGCCTTCCTTCACTTCGTAGAACTCGGTATCCGCGATGCCCACTCGGATGCTGCGTTCGTCCGCCTTGTGACCCTTGACGATCATCACCACCGACAGGGCCTCGGGGCTGAGCAAGCCCTTCTTGCGGGCATCCTCCATGGTTCCCTCGCGGTCCAGCACCGACTGCAACGGCACGCGAAGCACGTTCTTGGCTTCCGCCGTGAGGATGACCGCGCGACAGGTCATGCCGGGGCGCAGCTGGTCGATCTCGGCGGTATTCATGTCCAGGGCAACCTTGACCTTGTACATGTTCGCGTCCTGGCCGCTGGATTCCGCTGCGGAGGCGATCTCGTAGACCTTCCCCTGGAACACCTTGTTGGGGAAGGATTCCACGGCCACCTGCGCGGGCTGTCCGAGCTTCAACCGGACCACTTCACTCTCGTTCACCTTGATCTCGGCGATGATCTCCTTCATATCGGAAATGACCATGAGGGTAGCGCCCGGCAGATTGCTGGTTCCCGGAATGGCCGTCTCACCGCGTTCGGCCTTGAGGGATGTCACCCGACCTGAAATGGGCGCCCGGATCACAGTCTTGTCGAGGCCGTCCTTCATGGCCGCCTCGTTGGCCTGATTCTGGGCTACGTTGGCTTTGGCTGCGGCGTAGTTCAGCTCCGCGCTCTCTCGGGCCAGCTTCGCCTGCCGGTAGTCCTCGTCGGCGACGAGCCCCTGCTTGAACAGCGATTCCATCCTGGCGGAACTTTCCTGGGCGCGCTTCATGGCGGCTTCCAGGCGCGCGGCATCCTTGCGCGCGGCGTCCACCATGGCGCTGGCCTGGGACATCTGCTGCTTCATGCGCTCATGGTCGATGGTCACCAACAGATCGCCAGCTTTCACGTCCTGGCCATCTTGTACGTGGAGCACCTTGATCTCACCCATGACGCTGGTGCCAATGTTGATGCTGGTCTTGGACTGGATCTCGCCGCTGGCGCTGATGGTCTCACGCACATCGCCCCGCGTGACCTTATCCCAGGAGAGGGCGTCAGGGGATTCTCGGAAGACACAGGACGTCCCCCAGGCAGCCAGCAGGCCAGCCACGACGAGACCCACCAGCCACAGGATTTTCGAACGCTTCCGAATCGCAGCCATGCCATCAATCCAAGGGGGCCGAAGCCATTCTCCGGCACGAATGAACTATACCCCCTGAAATGGGCGATCTTCGCATTCCCCAGGCGAACGGTCCGATTCAACCGGTGAATTGTTCCTGGAAATGGAAATATGGTCAGTACGCGTCGTGGATCCGCTCCACTCGCGCGTTGATCTGGCAGGTGACCTCGTACGTGATGGTCTTGAGCACTTTCGCCCATTCGTAGGTGGTGATCTCTTGATCACCGCTGCGGCCGATAAGCACTACCGCGTCACCCACGCTCACATCGCACGTCTTTCCGATATTGATCATGGACTGGTCCATGCACACGCGGCCCACGATGGGATAGGACTTACCATTCACCAGCACGCGGCCACAATTGGAGAAGAGTCGGTTGAATCCATCGGCGTATCCCGCTGGAATGGTGGCGATCCAGGTGTCCTCGGGAGTGACCCAGGTCCGCCCATAGCCAATGCTGGTGCCCTTCTTGACGTGCTTCAGGAAGGAGATGCGACTGAGGAAGGAGATGCCGGGGAACAGCGGGATGGTCTTGGGCGTGGTCTCGTCGGGGTAGTAACCGTAGATCATGATTCCGGGCCGCACCATGGACAGCCAGGCTTCCTCATGGCCCAGAACGCCACCGGAGTTGGAACAGTGGACCAGTTCCAGCTCCCGCCCCAGAGCCTTCACCACGGCTGCTGCCGCGCGCTTGAAGAGATCCACCTGCTTCTTGGTGTAGGGCATCTGCTGGAGTTCGTCGCTCACCGGCAGATGCGTGAACATGCCTTCCAGGTAAATGTCGGGGCATTCCTTTTCGATGAAGAGCGCCAGCGGTGGAGCCTCGTCCACGGATACGCCGACCCGGCCCATGCCCGTGTCCACCTTCAGGTGCACGCGCGCCCTCTGGCCCGTGGCCTTGCACACGGACTGCAGTGCCTCGATGTTGGATTTCTCAGCCACTGCAAGCGTGATTCCGTTCTCCAGGGCCACGCCCATTTCCTCCGGAAAGGCGGGCGAGAATTTCAGGATCGGCAGGCGGATCCCCGCCTTGCGCAACTCGATGCCTTCGGGCACCGTCGCCACGCCCAGCCAGTCCACGAGACCTGTATGCTCGGCCATGCGGGAAACCGCGACGGCTCCGTGCCCATAACCATTGGCTTTCACGGCTATGAGGACCTTCCGGTCCCGGCCCACCGCCTTGCGGATGCCCTCAATGTTCTTGCGGATGTTGCCGAGATGAACGCACGCGTGGGTCTGGTAGAGCATCGGAGTGGATCCTCAACAAGGATGACGATTGAACGTGCTGGGAAGAGGATTCTTTCATCCCCGTGACCTCTGTTTTAACAGCTTTCTAGAAGAATAATTAACAGGGAGTCAGGGGATGCAAGGGATGGAGAGGATTGTATTAGAATGAGGCGGAAGGCCGACATGAACTAGCACTTCTTAAACAAGGGAACAGAGATGAAATCGCTTCTTCCTTTCCTTCTGGCAGGTTTGGCATTCCTCATCCTATCGACAGCATGCGCGAAACCAGAAAATGGTGATTGGCGCAGGTCAGACAACCTGGATAAAGATTCACAGCACCATATATCTGGTGGATGGTGAAGAAGGCCAATTATCATCGTCTAAAATCAAATACTTCTTTGGTTTTAAATTTATTTCCTGAACTTTCACCAAACGCAACCAACCCGCTTGAGCGAAGTGGCGCGGTGGTACTGCATGCCGGTTCCAGCCAGATCCTTTCATTCTGTCAGCCCCGCATGACGACTTTCTGCACATAGGGCGATGTCGATAGCGCCAACAAAGCGCCGTAACCGGGATAGAAGGCCAGTTCGTCGCCCACGCGCACGGCCTGATCCGCGTCCTCCACGTCCAGGATCAGGTGATCACTGGAGCCCCCGAGCACCGTGATGCCTTGCATCTCGGGCTCAATGCCGTCCACCACCACATCCTGGCGGCCCAGGTTGAGGATGGCCCGCATGCGCACGCCGCGATCCTCGAACTCGCAGGTCTCGCCGAAGGCATTCTGCCCGCGATCGCCGATGGGCACGGAGGGCTTGCGCTCCACCTCCACCACCTCAGCCACCATGCGGAAGGTGTCCTGGCGCGTGCCCGGCCAAGGCGAGCGATCCAGCACGTTGCGGCCCAGCACAATGGATTCGCCGAGCCTGAAGTGGTTGATCTCCTTCGGCATCTTGCCGGAGGCGAGCAGCGGAAGGCTGGAGCTGTTGCAGCCGGATAGCGTCGCCAGCTCCAGCCCCGTCTCCTTCCTGCAAGTATCGCGAATACCGATCAAGGCGTTCATGTTTTCGACGCTGGGAACCACGCCTCCGTAACACGCGAGGTTGCAGCCCAGCCCGATGACATCGATATCCGGCAGCCGGCACGCAGCTTTCACCACTTCGATGGCCTTGTCGGGCCAGAGCCCTTCCCGCAGATCGCCCACGTCCACCATGACGATGACCTGATGCCGCTTCTTCAGGAACTGCGCTGCTTCAGACAGGAGCTGGATGGTCTGCAGGCTCGAGTTCAGGGTCACATCCGCGCAGCGCACCACGTCTGCGGCGCGGCTGGGTGCGGGAATGCGCAGGAGCATGAGCGGCAGGCCGATGCCCGTGTTGGCCATGGACATCAGGTTCGTGATGCGGGAGTCCGCGATCATGTCCGCGCCACCCAGTTCGAAGGCATGCACCACCGCTGGGTGGGCGCACGTCACCTTGGTGACGCAGGCCACGGTCCCGCCGTGGGTGTGGCAGGCATCGATCACGGACTTGGCGTTGGCGGTGATCCGTTCGGGATAGATTTCAAGACGGGGTGTTCGGACGTACATGGAGGAGACTCCAGAAAGAATTCACCACGGAGTCACGGAGGACACAGAGAAGAAACGCGAGAAAAGCGGAGAGAAAGGCACGACTGCGAGCCTTTCTCTCCCTTCTCCTTTGGGCCTTTCTCCGTGCACTCCGTGTCTCCGTGGTAAACCTGTTTAGCTCGGGTTCGGGTCTTCGCCCAGGGTGGACAATACGAGATCCCCTTCGAAGCTTGCCCAGCGTTCGAAGGTGCGCTTGACGTCCTCTGGATAGGCCTGAGCCAGGGTTCCCAGGGCTGAGAAGAGATAGTTGCGGTCTATGAGGATGCGAGCATCTTTGGGCGGCAACAGATATTTGCCCGGCCCCGTGCAGATGGAGCGCAGACAATCGGCCCCGCCCTCGATGCGCGTGAGGGCGCCGCCCGTGGCCACCACCCACTTCACGCCCGTGAGATCCTTGCCCTTCACGATCTGCTTCTTGCCCGTGGGGGTGTAGAGATCGGAGATGACGCCCGCGTGCCGCTTGGCGCCCACATCCACGGCCCTTGAGCAAAGCCAGCGCGTGAGTTCCTTCTCGCGTTCCGTGCTTGGCATGGCCTGCAGGTCCGCCATGCGTGCTTCCCAGGCATCGTCTCCGGCCATGTCCACGATGTTGCGCGCGTTGACGTAAACGCCCAGATCCCCTTCCACCGTCCGCTTGGCGCGAGGCTCGGGTTCCACCAGTTTGGAAGCGAATTCTAGGCTGCCGTCCGTCACGGAATGAACATCCGTGGTGGCGCCTCCCACATCAAAAATCAAGCAATCGCCCATGACTTCGGCAAAGAGTTCTGCCCCGCGGAGCACTGCCCCTGGCGTGGGCAGAATGCCCCAGTGGGTCAGTTCCGCGAAGCGGGCCATGCCCGGCGCGTGGACGATGTGGCGGCTGAAGACATCGTGGATGAGGTGCCGCAGGGGTTCGATGTTGAGCACATCCACATCAGGGAAGACGTTGTCCGCCAGCAGCAGTTCGATGCCGGCTTCGTGGAACAGGTGATGAATGGGTTTGCGCAGGGCCACGTTCCCCGCATACACGATGGGCACCGGCAGTTTCAGCGAGGCGAGCTTCTCCGCGTTCTTGAGCACCACGGTCTTCTCGCCGAAGTCCACGCCACCGGCCAGCAAGATGATGTTGGGGTGGATGGCCTTGATCTCTTCCAGTTCGAATTCGTCCAGGGCACCTGCCGTCACCATCTTCACGATGGCACCGGCGCCCAGGGAAGCCTCCCGCGCGGCCCGGGCCGTCATGCTGTAGGTGAGGCCATGGACCGTCATGCGCAGGCCGCCCGCGGCGGAGCTGTTCACAAAGGTTTCGGGCTTGCCGACGACCGCTCCGTAGCGGGATTCAAGATCGTCAATGGCCTGCTGAACGCCGATGCCCACGTCGCCCTGGCTCACACTGGTGGGCGCGAACCCCTGAGCCACGTGATCAAAACCCCCGCCGTCCGCCAGGGCGAAACCGTTCACCTTGGTGATGGTGCTCCCCACTTCGATGGTCAGGATCTCGATCTCGGTTGGCATCGTCATCCCCTAAAAAAGATTCACCACGGAGACACAGAGAACGCGGAGAAAAGCAAAATCGGATTTTCTCAGCGTCCTCCGTGTCTCCGTGGTGAGTTTTACACGACTCCTCGGCCTTTCAGGACCTTCACCATGGCGTTCACGACGTGGATGCCCTTGGTGCCGCGGCCGAAGGTGGCGTCGAGGCCGGTTTCCTTGGCCATTTCGCGGTTCACCTGGGTGCCGCCGGCGATCAGGACGATCTTGTCGCGGATGCCCTTCTCCTGGCACAGCTCGGCCAGCTTCTTCATCTGGGCACGGTGCACGTCGTTGTGGCTGATGATCGTGGAGATCAGGATGGCGTGCGCGCCGGTCTCGATGGCGGCGTCCACCAGCTTGCCGATGGGCACGGAGGTGCCCAGGTAGTGGTACTTCACGCCGTACTTCTCGATGCCGCCGTGCTTGATGTCGAGGATCTCGCGCAGGCCGACGCTGTGCTCGTCCTCGCCCACGGTGCCGGCCACGACCTTGATACCCATCTTCTTCACGGCGTCCCGCAGCTCCTGCTCGGGCAGCACCACTTCCTTCTCGGGAATCTTCAGGGTGGTCTTGTCGATGTCGAAGGCCACCTTGCCCTTCACTTCCACGAAGCAGCCTTCGGCGGGGTGCAGGATCATAGTGTTGATGACTTCGGGATCGACCAAACCCATCTTCTTGGCCATCTCCACGGCGTAGACCGGGGCGATGTCCTCGTTCTGGGGCACGAAAAGCTGAATCAGCACTGTGCCGTCGCCGGCCCATTCGGCCTCGGGCTTGATCATGTTGCCCTTGCGATAGGGCAGCGTCTTGGCCAGGCGCGCGTTGCAGGAATCCTCGGGATCCAGCTCGTCGATGAAGACGATCTTCTCGGGCTTGCAGAGCGTGCAGCCGCCGATGGCTTCGCAGGCGTGCTTGTGGCCCGCGGGCACGGCGTTATTGCCGAAGTGATCGCAGACGGGAGCGAAGTAGTCCTTGTCGCGGGTCACGATGGAACCAGCACCTACGCCGCCCTTGCCGTCACGGGCGATGCCGTCGCCGTTGCGTTCGGGATACTTGGCAGAATCCACGAAGAAGCCCTTCTCGACACCGGCGAAGTAGCCGCCCTCTTCCACCAGCTCTTCCAGGAAGGCCACGGCGCGCTCCTTGAGATCGCGCACCATTTCTCCCAGGGGACCGTTGTGATTCAGGCTGAGCAGTTCCTTGATGCCGTCGAGAGCCGCCCAGGTCTGCTTCACGGTCTGGACGCCGCGGATGTTGTTGTAGTGCCAGGGCACGTTGCGGCCTTCGTCCGGCGTGATGGTGGACTGGATGTCGGCACGGGTCAGCATGGAAATCAGCGTGTCCACGGTGTGCGTGCGGACGGCTTCCTCGATGTCGGCCTCGATGTAGCGCGTATTCTGCTGGGCGCGCATCTTGTATTCGCTGAAGAAGTCGCGCAAGGCCACGGCGTAGGGCAGATCGTACCAGAGCTTGGGCGCCGGGGGCGAATTGGGCGGCACGGTGGACAGGCCGATGAGTTCTTTGTCCATGCCCGCGGCCACGGAGAAGGCGCAGTTGATGCCGTGCTGCACCATCAGCTCGGGCATCACCAGCCAGCCCGCCTTGGCTGTGGCGTTCGCATTATGCGCACCATCAATTTGGAAAATGCGGGCGCCGGCCATGACCTTCTTGGCTTCGGCCGCATCCACGAAGGAGCGGTACATGTTCACGTTGCGGTAGAGCACGTTGTACTGCGGATCCTGGTGGGCGCCGTTGATGCCTTCTTCGGCGAAGAGCACAGCCACTTCCGGACCGGCAACGCCTGAAACGTAGGAGTGGAAGTTGATGGGACGGCCCACCTCCTCTTCGATCTGGTCGCAGGCCTTGCGGCTGGCGCGGATCTGCTTGCGCGTGATCGGGACGCCGCCGATGCCTTCCGGCGTGCCTTCCAGCAGGCCGTCGATGTGGCTCTGGCCCGTGGTGCGGATGACCATGATGTGGTCCGCGCCGTGCCAGGCGGCCATGCGCATGCGGCGGATGTCATCCTCGAAGCGGCCCGAGGCGATCTCGGTGGTGACGACGCACTTGGGCTGCGGGTCGATATTGTCGAAATATTTGCTGGCCGGCAGGCCGATGCTCTTCTTCAGGGGCGCGGACATGTCCCGGAAATGGAAGGGGCCCATGTTGACGCCTTCCTGCGGCACGTTGCGCCACGTCCAGCCCTTGCGGGGTGGATGGTAGTTCTCGAGGCCTTCGAGGATGTGTTCGATATCGAGCTTCTGATTGGGTTCGAGGGGCTTCTTGGTCATGGTGTCCTCTTGTTCGTTTCGAAAGAAGGAACCGCGAAAGATGCGAAATTGCGCGAAAGATGCCTGATCCTATTTTTCGCACTGCGCGAAGCGCTTTCGCGGTTTCGTGTTTCTAGAACAATCCCTCCAGAACGGTCTTGTCCTCGAGGATCAGGGCAGCTGCCCCCCGGATGTCCTTGCCGGTCTTCTGGGAGAGCTTCAGCACCACATGGCCCGCGCCCTTGCCGAGCAGCCCGGCTTCGTAAACGCGTTCGACGACACCGTGGGTCGTGACGCTGTCGATGCCCATTCGGAGCAGCACCGCCCGCTCGATGGAGGGGCTGGTATGAGTTTTGGCGAGCCCCACGATGGGCTCCACCACTTGGTTGCAGAGCTGCCAGAAGCGCGACCTGAGCTGCTCGTCGCTCATCTTCTTGAGGGTCTCCCGGCGCTTCTCGAACCGGGCAATGCGTTCGTCGGTCATACATCACCTCTGAAGGGGAAACTTTTAACCACCAAGGTCATCAAGAGAGCACCAAGCACATCAAGGAATTCTTTGCTTTTCTTGGTGCTCTTGGTGGTGAATCAATTCTTTTCAATTCCAGCAATTGCACTCTTCACCCAGGCCACGTCCTTCTTCAGGTCGGCGGCAAGGAAGGCGTAGTCGCCTTCGGTCCACTGCTCCACGGGATGAGCCTTGGCAGCATTCTTCAGGTAGGACAGCCGCAGCTTGTCCATGTCTTGGACCTTGCCGCGCACCTGTTCCAGACGCTCAGGGATGACGATGGCCTTGCCCGGGACGTTGTCCTTGGGGTCGCCCACGCGCACCTCGATGCCGTTCTCCCGGGCGAAGGACAGCTGGCGGTTGTGGTGCTTGCCAGCGCCGGTGTACTCGGTTTCCTGCACTACCACGACCTGGTCACGGTCCATCTGGCGGGCCAGCGTCACGGCGGCGGTGAGGCTGGTGTTGCCCGCAGGGCCTCGCTCCAGGCCTTCCAGCTTGGTGAGCAGTTCCGTGACATAGAACACTTCGCCCTGCGTCACGAGCTGGTACTCGTCCATGTAGCGCAAGCTGCGCGCCGCATTGCGGGGCACGTCCACGCGGTCGGGCCAGGTGGCGAAGGGCACACCGAAGCCCGTGTGGCCGGTGGTGAAGGACTTGCGGTTGAAGTCGGTGTCGGAGGCCATGTGCAGGCCGCCGAGGTCCACAGAACAGGCCACGACGCGGGTCTTGTCACAGCCAGCGGCCAGCAGGCCGCGCGCCGTGCCAGTGAGATTTCCGCCGCCCGCGTGGGTGATGACCACGGCCTCGGGGTTCTTGCCGTAGCGCTGCCGCACCTGTTCCGCCACTTCCACGCCCAGGGTTTCCACGCCCTTGATACCGAAGGGGGTATAGAGACTGGCGTTGAAGAAGCCTGTGTTCTCGAGGGTCATCAGAAGCTGGTAGAAGAGCTCGGGACCCACGGAAAGGCGCTGCACCTCGGCGCCGTAAGCTTCGCAGGCTCTGGATTTCTCCACGATCTCCGGCTGGCCGATGCCGCGGCTGTCGAAGACTTCCTGGAGGATGATGCACTTCAAGCCGCGCATGGCCGCCTGGCTGGCCACGGCGGCGCCGTAGTTGCCGGAGGTAGCGGCGGCGAGTCCCTTGTAGCCCTTCTTTCGCGCTTCGAAGGCGCTGATGGAGGCGCGGCGGGCCTTGAAAGAACCGGAAGCATTCGCGGCCTCGTCCTTCACCAGGATCGTCGCGCCCTTGCCGGTTCCAGCGAACTTGCGAACTTCTTCCGTCAGCCGTGTCAGCTCATAGAGCGGCGTGTGGCCCACCTTGGTCTCGGTCTGGATTCGGACGATGTCCTCGAGCCCGTATCCGGTTTCGCGCATCATGCGCTCGTAGTCGAAGGCGATGGGGCTTTGGATGAAGTCGTTGTAGTCCATCCCCATGGACGCCTTCATGATCTCGTTCTTGCGCGCCATGACGGCGGCGTAGGACATGTCGCGCATCACTTGCCCTCCGATCCGATGGTCAACAACTCGGGCACCGTTGTGCCGAAACTGTGGCCGTAACTGGGATTCACGACCTTCAGCACGCCCTTATGCTCATGGCCGATGAGGCTCTTCACCGTCACTTCGGCACCGATCTCTGCATCCGCCTGCAGGAATCCGGAGATCCGCAGGACATAGGAGCATTTGCGCGTTTCCTCCGGCAGGTTCGGTGCGCGTTCTTCCGGCTTCAAAAGAATCCGTTCGATTTCAACCCAGGTGCCTTTTGCGACCTTCGTCATGGTCTGGCTCCTTGAAACGTTCGCCCCGAGGGCGTGGACGTGATGTGATGGAGTTCTTTGAACGAACCCGTGTGCATCCGTGTTCATCCGTGCCGATCACGAATGCCACCAATGCACACGGGAAAAGAAAGTAAGGCTCTCGCCTCCGGCGCGATCCTTACTCGTGAATCAGCTCGCGGAAGTCGCCCATGATGGCGCGGGGCACAGGCAGGTCGATCATGGTGTGGAGACCGGGCCGGGCGTTGATGACGTGGGGGATCATGTTGATGCACATGGCGATAGTGCCGATGCCGCCGGGGATCTCGGGCTTGTTGCTAAGGTTGACGTTGGGGGTGCCCTTGATGACGACGTAGTCGCCGGTATTGGTGCCTTCGAGCTCGGGTTCGATCTGCTGGGGATGGATCATTTCCACGGCCAGCTTGCCGCCCACATGGCCGAAGCCCTTCATGGTGCAGCCGGCCACGTCGCCAGCCTTGACCTCGGCGTACTTGGACTTACGGTAGACGTTGGAAACGATGGGAGCCATGGTCTGCTCCACGGGCTTATCCAGCTTCCAGCCGATGGCGTCCGTGATCATGTTGATGGATTCGTTGAAGCCCACGTGACCGGCCAGATGGCCTTCGGCGGAAAGCTTGTTGAACTTGTCCAGGGAGATGCCGACGCCCTGCTCTTCCATCACGGCGGGGCCGAAGGGAGAGAGGCTGTTCACGCGCTCGCACTTCACGTATTCCACGTCGGTGCAGGCGCCGGTCATGAGGATGGCAAGCAGGTCCATCATGAGGCCGGGGTTGATGCCGGTGCCGAGCACGCTCACGCCGTTGGCCTTGGCTAGGCGATTGATCTCCTCGGCGAGCATGGGTTCCTTGGCCTTGGGATAGGACATCTCTTCGGCGGAGGAGACCACGTTGATGCCCAGTTCCACGATCAGCTTGATCTTGTCGAAGGTCTTGGCGGTGAAGCTGTCCGTGCAGAGCAGGACGACGTCCGCGGACTTCTTGCTGATGACCTGGTGGATGTCGCTCTTGATGATCACGTCCTGGCGGTTGCCGCGGGCGACGCCGAGCACGTCGAATACGCTCTTGCCGACGCGGTCGGGATGGATGTCGCACACACCGACGACGTCCACGCCCTTCTTGCGCAGAAGGACTTCGGCCATGCCGCCGCCCATGGCGCCGAAGCCCCAGATCGCGACCTTAACGTTTTCTTTCCTCATGACGCTTCTCCGTTCCGGACAACCGGTTTAAGCCACCGATACAGCTCCAAACTCCGGGTACTCGGCGGCTGCTGAATCGAATGACTAAGGATGACACAGCTCAGGCAGAATGGACGAGAAAAAAAATTTTCGTCAGAATATTCATTAAGAAAATTAATGTCCAGTCATGTCCAAACTTCAGTGTAATATTAACGTTTGTGAACGAATTTTGACACGGGATGATTATTTTCATTTTTAGAGTGTTACGAAAAATTTTTCGTCAATATTGGGCATACGCGCATACTTTCCCGGCAGTTTTTCCACCTTTTCTTCCTTTCCAGAACTGATAGGATCCCTTCCCACAACCGCTCAGGCTCCCGGAGGTCCCATGCCCATCGAAGTCTTGAAGTCGTCCCAGTTCATCGATCAGGAAAACCATTACGGAGCCCACAACTACCACCCCTTGGACGTGGTCTGCACCAAGGGCGAGGGTGTCTACCTCACGGATGTGGAGGGCAAGAAGTACATGGATTTCCTGGCCGCCTACTCCGCCGTGAACCAGGGCCACAACCACCCGCGCATCGGCCAGGCCATGATCGACCAGGTGAAGAAGCTGGCCCTCACTAGCCGCGCCTTCCGCAACGATCAATTCCCGCCGCTCCTGGAAAAGCTCTGCAAGCTGACGGGCTTCGACAAGGCCCTGCTCATGAACAGCGGCGCCGAGGCCGTAGAAACGGCTCTCAAGGCCATCCGCAAGTGGGCCTACGACGTGAAGAAGGTCGAGTATCCCAAGGCCGAGATCATCGTGGCCGATGGCAACTTCCACGGCCGCACCACCA
>DCFP01000202.1:61300-62506 GCA_002319925.1 Holophagaceae bacterium UBA1801
TCCACGGCCGCACCACCACCATCGTGGGTTTCAGCACGGACCCCGATAGCCAGAGCCTCTTCGGTCCCTTCACGCCCGGTTTCAAGATCGTCCCGTACGGCGATCTGAAGGCCGTGGAAGCCGCCATCACGCCCAACACCGCGGCCATCTTCATGGAACCTATCCAGGGCGAGGCCGGTGTCGTCATTCCGCCCAAGGGCTTCCTGAAGGGCTTGCGCGAACTGGCAGACAAGAACAAGTGCCTGCTCGTTCTGGATGAAATCCAGTCCGGCCTGGGTCGCACGGGCAAGCTCTTCGCGTTCGAGCACGAAGGCATCCGCCCCGATGGCATCACCATCGGCAAGGCCCTCAGCGGCGGCTTCTATCCTGTGAGCGCCTTCCTGGCTTCCGACGAGGTCATGAACGTCTTCACGCCGGGCATCCATGGTTCCACGTACGGCGGCAACCCCATGGCCTGCGCCGTGGCCACCGCCGCGCTGGATGTACTGGTGGACGAGAAACTCATCGAGCGCGCCGCCGAACTGGGCGCCCATCTCAAGACGCGCCTCGAGAACCTGAAGACCAACAAGGTGGCTCGGACCCGCTGCCTGGGCCTCTGGGCAGGCATCGACCTGAAGCCCGAGGCTGGTGCGGCCCGGCCCTACTGCTACGCCCTCAAGGAACGCGGCATGCTCTGCAAGGACACCCATGTGCAGACCATCCGCCTTGCCCCTCCTCTTGTCATCACCAAGGAGCAGATCGACTGGGCCGTGGACCAGCTGGAAGCCGTCCTCGCCTGAACCATTCCCAGCTTTTCAATTTCCAAGAACCCCTGGCGAATTTCGTGAGCGAGATTCGCCAGCACTTTTTCGTTTCCAACCTTGTCAAACCCTCGCTGAACGATTCAGCATCCAAAGGAGCCTCCCATGGCCGTCAACCTCAAAGGTCGCAGCTTCCTCACCCTCATGGACTTCACGCCGCTCGAAGTCCGCTACCTGCTGGACCTCAGTCACGATCTGAAGACCAAGAAGCGCCAGGGTGTCTTCAACTACCTGCTCAAGGGCAAGAACATCGTTCTTCTTTTTGAGAAAGCCTCCACCCGCACCCGCTGCGCCTTTGAAGTGGCCGCGCTGGAAGAGGGCGCCCACGTGACCTTCCTGGATTCCAACAGCTCCCAGATGGGCAAGAAGGAAAGCCTCGAGGATTCCGCCAAGGTCCTGGGCCGCT
>DCFP01000166.1 GCA_002319925.1 Holophagaceae bacterium UBA1801
CCTTGACAACGCTCAATCATAACAGAAGGACTTTGTCCCCTTGACAACGCTCAATCATAACAGTGTGATTATTTCCAGTCGTGTGGGCAAAAGCAGCCGGCGTCTCTTGCCGAACTGGATCGGGGTCTACCTCAGAGAGCCTATACCGTCCCGTGATGACAACCTTGCCCTCCTGCGCACCAGGACCTCGTAGCTCAGGTCGCCGTCAGCCTTGTCGCCAGGGATTTCTTCGCCACGCTGCCGGCCTGGGGCAAGCGATTCCGGAAAAACTCGGTCGGCTCTCCCGGTAGGCCCACCCGGGCCACCCCTGCATGAGATGGGTGGCCCGGCCAAGCAACAGCACAGACCGGCAAGGATGCGCGACTTGATAGCCTGAACTCGGGGATCAGCAGCCACAGCCGCTGCCCGCCGGAGAGCGTAGGCCTACCAGTTTTTACCAGAGTTGGGGCAATGCACTGCGCGCAACCCTCACGTTCGCTGTGGACTTTTTTGTCCATGCAGAAGATCGCCTTTCTGCATCAGTATTCTTGATGACGTACTCGACCCTGCGTGATGGCCGACTTGCCTGAAACAGTAGTTCCTCAGCGTTCCTAGTCATCTTCTACCAGGCAAGCCTCTACGGAAGTCCCGTCGGTCCTTGAAATCGGCGGTGGAGCGCTCCAGCATCACCTCTCCGATGATCATACACGACATCCGGCACCTCTTCGCCACGGCCCTCCTCCGGGAGGGCCGCGACATCTCGGCCGTGAGTAAGCGCATCGGCCCTTCCACCGTCAAGATGACTGTATCCAGTATCGCCACCTGTTCAGGGACGGAAAAGAGCGGGACATCGCCATGTTGCCGAGCTTTGCCCCACCGAAAGCGCCTACGAAGTCACCGGCCGCGGAGACCACCCGAAATGCTGCGACGGATTGCGTGTCTCGAATACTTTCGAGTACCATGAGATCTTGTTGGATTACGGGCTCAAAGTGGATTACGATTATCTTGAACCATCCTAGATCCACCGAAGAGCGGATGCCGGAGGCCCCAAATGCTGCAAAGCCGCAGAGAATTCTTAGCCCTCTCCGGAAGGGCCGCGTTGTTGGCCCTCGGAGCAAACTTCGGCTTGCCGACAAATCTGTTAGCCGCTTCCCCCACGACCGGCTTCGAGAAGCCCTTGCCCCTCCCAGGGGAATCCGGTCTGTTCGGACTCCTTGCGCCTGAGGGGAAATTGACCCTCACGGCGGCTGCGTCCCCAGGAGCTTTTCCGGCCACGGGCGCAGCCATGCTCACCTATATCGCGCAACACAAGGGCAAAACCTTCCTGAATCCGATCCTCGTGTTGCGAAAGGGCCAGAACTTCGAAGCCACGCTCGTCAACGGGCTCGACCAACCAACCATCATCCACTGGCATGGCGTAGAAGGCCCCTGGCGTCAGGCAGGCCACCCGTCCTACGCCGTCGGGCCGGGGGGGATCTACGAATACAAGTTTCCCATAACCAATCGGGCTGGAACGTACTGGTATCATCCCCATCCGCATCGCCTCACGGCAAAGCAAACGTATCTGGGGCTGGCATCCTTCTTCATCGTGGTGGACGCCGAAGAGGAGGCCTTCTCCCGGGAACTCGATCTGCGCCTGGGCGAGACGGACATCCCGATACTGCTTCAGGACAAACGGTTCGCCAAGGACGGACGCCTCGACTACTCGCCTTCCCAGGATGATCTGCTCATGGGCTATTTGGGCGGGACCGTGCTTGCCAATGGCGCGCATCAGCCGACCATGAAGGTGGCGACCCGGTTGTACCGATTGCGCCTGCTCAACGGCTCCACAGCACGCATTTTCAACCTGGCCTTCCTGCACGGCAAGATACGCATGCCCTTCTTCCTTGTCGGCAATGACGGGGGTTTCCTGCCTGCACCACAACAGCTCTCCGAGGTCTTTCTCGCCCCGGCCGAACGAGTGGACGTGCTTCTGGATCTGCGGGCCCTTGCCCCTGGCCAGGAGGTCTTCTTACAAAATATGCCCTTCGACCCCATGCACAATGAGATGTCCGGAATGACGGAGGGCATGTCCGGTATGGAAGACATGGGACACGAGAACGCGGACGGCCATCCTTCTGGGGAGAACGTCACCTTGGGCGAGGGCGATTCCTTCCAAATCCTCCGTCTGCTGGTGGAGCGTGCGCAGACGTATGACAGGCAAGTGCCCAAAACGTTGCCCACCGGCGTGCAACCTCCAACCGGTGCGGGCGTCGTTCGGCCCATTGCCCTCGCCCTCCGCGACATGCGTGTCTGGACGATCAACGACCAAACCTTCTCCATGGATGATGCGCCGATCGTCGTGCAAAAACGCGGACCGGAGGTCTGGCAGATCAGCAACGCGAAGGCGAGCATGCCCCACCCCATGCATTTGCACGGATACTTCTACCGGGTGCTGGAACGCCGCGGAAGCCCTTCCCAGGTCAAGGACAGGGCCATGGACAGCCAAGGCCGCGTGGCAACGGACCTTGGCTTCAAGGACACGGTGCTCGTCTGGCCGGGTGAGACCGTCTCGGTCGAGATTGATTTTAGCAACCCGAACTATCCCGGCGAACAGCGCTTCCTGTTCCACTGCCACAATCTGGAGCATGAGGATCAGGGCATGATGCTCAACGTTCAGGTCAACGGGTAGGATGGAGACGCACACCCACTGAGCCTTTGGCCCGCGCGCGCGCCGGATGCACGAAGCGTTTCAGCTCGTCGGAGAACTGGGCTTCTACGAAAAACTTCTTTGCGAGCAACGGGAACTGCAGTTCCAGCAACTTGCCGACACGTTTGGCGACGAGGCTGTGCAAAACACCATGCGTGCTGCCGCCCAGAGGGCTCCACCTGGGTTGAAAAAAGCTGCGCTCCTGCCCCGCCGGACTTACCCGAAAAACCCCGCCTTGACATTTTTTTCAATCACTAGTTTACGCTATAACAAAAATCCCGGCAGGCCCCGGTCTGCCGGTCAACCCTCACCCGGAGGCGGCGGCCATGCCCGATCTGATGCCCTGGGGGGCCCTGGAACTATCCAAGCTCAAAGACGACCTGGACAGGCACTTCGTAGCCCTGTGCGAGGACTTCGGCCTCGCCCGGACGGCCTTCCCGGAAGGGACGATACGGGTGGCCGAGGCGGACGGGGAGTGGGTCATCATCTGCCCCCTGCCCGGTTTCGAGCCCGAGGATGTGGCGGTGACCGTGACCGGTCGAGTTCTGTCCATCAAGGCCGCCAGGAAACGCGGCCAGGGCGTAGGGATGGTCAGGATGTCCCAGGAACTGTCCCTGCCCTTCCCCATCGACCAGGCCCGGGCGGACCTCGAAGGCGGGGTGCTCACGGTCCGCCTGGCGCGCCAAGCCCCGCCCGAAGTCCGAGCCATACCCGTGGTCAGAAAACAGGGCCGTGAAGAATGCCCCCCGTCCACCGAAGCGGCCGGAACCGCCGAAACCGATCGGAGCACCCGATGACTGCATCCGCACCCTCCCGAGAACTTTCGCCTGATCAACTCCGCTGGAGACTCGATCCCGCCAGTCTGCCCTTCGAGACCACCACGCAGCTTGCAGCCCTGGACGCCGTCGTCGGCCAGGACAGGGGCCTGGAAGCCCTGCGCTTCGGCATGGGCATGGCAAGGCGGGGGTACAACATCTTCGTCACCGGCGAGCCCGGACTGGGGCGGCTCTCTGCGGTGAAGCGCGTCCTCAAGGAGCTGTCCGCGTCCGACCGCGTGCCCGACGACCTGTGCTACGTCAACAACTTCAAGCGCCCGGAGGCCCCGGTGCTCCTCCGCTTCAAGGCCGGGCAGGGATCGGCCTTCAAGAAGGACATTCACGAATTCCTGGAACGGCTGAAGAAGGAAGTCCCGCAACTCTTCGAGAGCGAGGAATACATCGCCCGCAAGAACGAGATCATCGAGCTGCACGAAAAAAAGGTCCTGGAATTCTACAACGCGGTGGAGGAGAAGGTCAAAAACACCGGCTTGGCCGTGGTGCGCATGCAGGTCGGCCCCTACACCCGCCCGGACGTGCTCCCGGTGGTGGACAGTGAGCCCAAGCGCATGGTGGACCTGGAGACCATGGTGGAGAACGGTCGCTTCCCCCGGGCCGAGTACGAGCAAATCAAGGAGAAGCGGGCCAGGGTCAAGACCGAGGTGGACCATCTCATGCTTGAGGTGCGCGCCCTGCAGAAAGACGTGGACCGCAAGCTCGAGGAAGTGGACAAGCTCATGATCCGGACCCTGGCATCGGAAGCACTGGGCCCTCTCAAAGAGCGCTACGCCGATACGAAAGTCCAGACCCACCTGGAGGCCATCGTCGAGCACATGGTGGACAATCTGGAGGATCTGAAGCTGGTCGGCGGCAGACCCAAGGACATGCCCCCGGGAATGCCCTACATGGGTCCGCCGCCGGACGCGGTTCTTGCGCCCTATGGCGTCAACCTCCTGGTGGACAACGCCGAACAGAGCGGGCCGCCGGTGATCATCGAGTCCTATCCCACCTACCGCAACCTCTTCGGCGGCGTGGACCGGGTGGTCGGTCCCTACGGGGGCTGGCAGACCGACTTCTCCAAGATCACCGCCGGCGAATTCGTCAAGGCCAACGGCGGCTACCTGGTCCTGAACCTCCTGGACGCCATCATGGAGCCCGGGGTGTGGCAGACGCTCAAGCGTTCGCTGAAGACCGAACGCATCGAAATTCAGACCTACGACCCCTTCTACTTCATCTCCGGCACGGGCCTCAAACCCGAACCCATCGACATGGAGGTGAAGGTGGTGGTCCTGGGCGACCACAGGCTCTACCAACTGCTCCTGTACTACGACCAGGACATGCCCAAGATCTTCAAGGTACGCTCCGACTTCAGCCGGGTCATGGACAGGACCGAAGAATCGGTGACCCACATGGCCCGGTTCATCGCCAGCGAAGTGACCAGACAGGAGCTCAAGCCCTTCGACGCCGGGGCCGTGGCCGTGGTGGTGGAACACGCAGTGCGCATGGCCGGGCGGGTGGAGAAGCTCTCCACGGCTTTCCCCCTGCTTTCGGACCTGCTCCACGAGGCAGATCTCTACGCCACCCGAGCCGCATCGGAGACGGTGCGGGCCGAGCACACCCGCGAGGCCCTGCTGGCCAGGATCGGGCGCCTGAACCGCATCGAGGAGCTCCTGAGGGAGATGATCACCCGCGGAAGCCTGTTCGTGGACCTGGAGGGGACGGCCGTGGGGCAGGTCAACGGCCTGGCCGTGCACTCCATCGGGGACCACCTCTTCGGTATGCCCTCGCGCATCACCGCCACCACGGCCATGGGCCGCGAGGGCATCATCAACATCGAGCGCGAGGCCGAACTCTCCGGCCCTATCCACAGCAAGGGCATGCTCATTCTGGCCGGATACCTGCGGCGAAACTACGCTCAGGACAAGCCCCTGACCCTGACCGCCAGCATCGCCTTCGAACAGGCCTACTCCGGGATTGAAGGCGACTCGGCCTCGTCCACCGAACTCTATGCCCTGCTCTCCAGTCTCTCCGGAGTGCCCCTGCGCCAGGACCTGGCCGTCACCGGCTCGGTCAACCAGATGGGCCAGGTTCAGCCCATCGGCGGGGTCAACGAGAAGATCGAGGGGTTTTTCCTGTGCTGCAAGGACAAGGGGCTGACCGGGAATCAGGGGGTGATGATCCCCCAGGCCAACGTCAAGGACCTGATGCTCCGCGAGGAGGTCCTGGAGGCCGTGCTCCAGGGGCTGTTCCACGTCTGGGCCGTGGCCACCGTGGATGAAGGCATCGAGCTGCTGACCGGACTTCCCGCCGGCGCCAGGGGCAAGGACGGCCAATACCCCAAGGGGAGCGTGAACGCCCTGGTGGATGAGCGATTGCTGGCCCTGGCCAAGGGCCTGCGCGATTTCGCCAAGGAAGCCGAGGAGGGCGAAGAGAAGGGTAAGGCGAAAACCAAGACCAAGGGAAAGAAGACCTAACGACA
>DCFP01000072.1:0-567 GCA_002319925.1 Holophagaceae bacterium UBA1801
TCTACTGGGCCCGCTCCCGGGTCCTTGAATACTTGAGCAAGATCACCGCGAGCCTGCCCCAGGGCGTGAAGACGGAGCTGGGTCCCGATGCGACCTCCGTGGGCTGGGTCTATCAGTACGCCCTGGTGGACCGCAGCGGGAAGCACAGCTCGGACGAACTGCGCTCCACCCAGGACTGGTTCATGCGCTACGCCCTCCAGAGCGTGCCCGGTGTGGCGGAAGTGGCCACGGTGGGAGGCCAGGCCCGGCAATTCCAGGTGAACGTGGATCCCAACAGGATGGCTTCCTACCAGGTGCCCATCACGTCCGTCATCAACGCCGTGAAGGCCGCCAGCAACGAGGCGGGCGGACGGCTGCTGGAACTGAGCGGGCGCGAGTACATGATCCGGGGCCGGGGCTACGCCAAGACCACCGAGGATCTTCAGAATGCTGTGCTGAAAGCCAGTAACGGCACGCCCGTGCGACTGGGAGATATTGCTTCCGTGACTCTGGGCCCCGAGATCCGGCGCGGCCTCACGGACCTCGACGGCATGGGCGACGCCGTGGGCGGCATCGTGGTCATGCGCC
>DCFP01000072.1:822-3082 GCA_002319925.1 Holophagaceae bacterium UBA1801
GCGGCATCGTGGTCATGCGCCAGGGTGAGAACGCCCTCAACGTCATCGATCGCGTGAAGGAGAAGCTAGGAGAGCTGAAGAAGTCATTGCCCGAAGGGGTCGAGGTGGTGCCGGTCTACGACCGCTCCGAGCTCATCGAACGGGCCATCGACACGGTGAAGCACAAGCTCATCGAGGAGATGATCATCGTTTCCCTCGTGATCCTCGTTTTCCTCTGGCACGTGCCCTCGGCCATCGTGCCCATCGTGACGATCCCCGTCTCCGTGGCCCTGGCCTTCATTCCCATGCTGGGCCTGGGGCAGAACGCCAACCTCATGTCCCTCGCCGGGATCGCCATCAGCATCGGCGTGCTCGTGGACGGAGCCATCGTGGAGGTGGAGAACGCCTACAAGAAACTGGAGACCTGGAACAGCTCGGGGCGCCCCGGCGACTTCCACCACGTGCGCCTGGAAGCCCTGCTGGAAGTGGGGCCTTCGGTCTTCTTCTCGCTGCTGGTCATCGCCATCGCCTTCATGCCCGTGTTCACGCTGGTGGACCAGGAGGGCCGCCTCTTCCGACCGCTGGCCTACTCCAAGAACCTGGCCATGGCCATCGCCGCGATCCTGGCTATCACCCTGGATCCGGCCCTGCGCATGCTCTTCGCGCGCATGGACCCCTTCACCTTCAAACCCAAGTGGCTGGCGAAGCTGGGCACCCACGTGCTCGTCGGGAAGTACTACTCCGAGGAGAAGCACCCCATCAGCGTCTTCCTCCACCGCATCTACGAGCCTCCCTGCCGCTTCGTGCTGCAGCACGCCAAGGCCACCATCGCCGTGGCGGTGCTGATGGTGATCGCCACCATACCGGTGTTCCTGCACCTGGGCTCGGAGTTCATGCCGCGACTCAACGAGGGCACGCTGCTCTACATGCCTTCGACGCTGCCGGGCATCAGCCAGACGGAGGCCGCGCGCATCCTGCAGATCCAGGACCGCCTGATCCGCACGGTGCCCGAAGTGGATCGCGTCTTCGGCAAGGCGGGCCGGGCGGATACCGCCACGGACCCCGCGCCATTTTCCATGATGGAGACGGTGATCCAGCTCAAGCCCGAGGACCAGTGGCGGGAGGTGCCGCGATGGTATTCCTCCTGGGCTCCGGATTGGCTGAAGTCCATCCTCCGCGCCTTCTGGCGGGACCGTGTGACGGAGGAGGACATCGTCGCTGATCTGGACAAGATCGTTCGATTGCCGGCCATCCCCAACGCCTGGACCATGCCCATCAAGGCGCGCATCGATATGCTCTCCACGGGCATCCGCACCCCCGTGGGCCTCAAGATCAACGGCGCGGACCTTGCGGTCATCCAGAAGATCGCCGTGGATGCTGAATCAATCCTTCAGCAAGTGCCCGGCACGCGCAGCGCCCTCGCGGAGCGCACGGCGGAGGGCTACTTCCTGGACTTCGACCTGAAACGCGACCAGCTCGCGCGGTATGGCCTCAGCATCGAGGACGCCAACATGCTGGTGATGACCGCCATCGGTGGTGACAACCAAGGGGTGATCTTCGACGGCCGCGCGCGCTATCCCGTGAACGTGCGCTACGCGAGGGACTACCGGGAAAGTCTGGACGCACTGAAGCGCGTGTTGGTGCCTCTCCCCGGTGGCGGTTCCGTTCCCATGGCGGAGATCGCGGACCTGAACCTGCGCACGGGGCCCGCCATGATCCGCGACGAGAACGCGATGTTGAATGGTTATGTCCTGGTGGACTTCGACACCTCCAAGACCGATGTCGGCACGTACGTGACCAACGCGAAGGCCGCCATCGGGAAGAGCCTGAAGCTACCCACCGGCTACAGCCTCACCTGGAGCGGACAGTTCGAGAACATGCTGCGGGTGAAGGAGCGCATGAAGCTGGTGCTGCCCGTCACGCTGGTGCTGATCTTCGGCCTGCTCTATGCCAATACGAAGTCGGCTTTCAAGGCCTCGCTCGTGATGCTGGCGGTGCCATTCTCCGCCATCGGCGCCTTCTGGCTGCTGTGGGCCTTGGGCTACAACATGAGCATCGCCGTGTGGGTGGGCCTCATCGCTCTGCTGGGCCTTGATGCGGAAACAGGTGTCTTCATGCTCCTCTTCCTGGATCTTTCCCATGACGAGGCGAAGCAGAAAGGCCTGCTGAACACCACCGGCGACCTCGTCGAGGCCATCATCCACGGCGCCGTGAAGCGGGTGCGGCCCAAGGCCATGACAGTCTTCGCGGCCTTCATGGGCCTGCTGCCCATCATGTGGTC
>DCFP01000072.1:3379-53540 GCA_002319925.1 Holophagaceae bacterium UBA1801
ATCGCCGCGCCCATGGTGGGCGGCCTCGCCACCAGCTTCCTCCTGGAACTGCTGGTCTACCCAGCCGTGTACTACCTCTGGAAGCGGAAGGAAGTGGCCGAAGGCCCTTGCTTACCTGTCGTCTGAATCCCCTCTTCGAAAGGAATGGAATGTCACCCTTCGTTCTCGCAGTCCTGCTTTCCGCCTCTCCCAGGCCCGCCGTGAATACCAAGTGCCCCGTGCTCGGCAATCCCACGGATGCCTCGAGCATGATCGTGGTGGTCAAGAACCAGCAGTACCGCATCTGCTGCTACGGCTGCGGGCCACAGCTCGCCGGCAACCCCGACAAGTTCCTCTTGCCGGATGGCACGCCGAGAAATGCACACTGAGCTAACGCAGGTCGCCGGCAAGGCATGCACCGATTCGAACATTCCTGCCTTGACCGCTGTCCATCGCGGACTGAACAGCCTTTCCAAGGTGTTGCCGCGCGCTGAACCAAAAACCAGACCAGAATCCTTGATCTTTTCGATAGCCTACGCCAGAGCGGCGGATTCAGGTTATGCCATGGGCGATTCTTGGGATGGCTCCCCCAGGTGATTCACAGACAAAGGGTATTTCCTTGGACGAAGGCTCAGACGCTGTCCGGCCGGATCGGCCCAGGTAGGTGGCGATTCGTCGCCGCGCAATTTCCGCTGGACCCCCATTGCGTGACGATATCCGAACGCTGCCTCATCCTTGCAGTGCCATTAACAGATACAGGTGAGTTTGATGACATCCCTACGGATCATTCCAGCGCTGCTGTGTGTATTTGTTCTCCACCACTTCGGCTGTTCCGGTCCTCCATCAAATCCTGTCCCAGGCCAGGCCTGGAACGATCCCATCAGTGGGATCGAATTCTGCTACTGCCCACCGGGATCATTCCAGATGGGACTCGCGGAATCCATCCCCCGTCAATCGGCACTAGTGGCCCCCCTGCACGCTGTCACGATCAGCAAAGGATTCTGGATGGGCCGGGAACCGGTGTCGGTTGCTCAATGGGGTGGCTTAATGGGGACCCATCCTTCAGGTACAGAGCAGGTCGCCACCCCTGTGATCATGGTGAGCTGGTATGACTGTGATGTCTTCCTTCGAAGGTTGAATGGATTAGCACAGCGAGAAGTCTATCGTCTTCCCACTGAGGCCGAGTGGGAATATGCCTGTGATGCGGGTGAACCACTGCCTGCTTTTCATGAACTTGGAGTAGATGGGTTCGCTGAAAAGTACGATCCATGGCATCGAAGCAAGGAACCTAACGCCTGGGGGCTATCCGATATGTTGGGGCTCCGGCAATGGTGCTCCGACTGGCGGGGGCCCTACACGAAGGAGGCGATCAGAGATCCTCAAGGCCCGGCTACCGGAACCTATCGCATCAATCGAGGTGGTGATTCGGGCTTTTCTGATCACTATGTCCACCCGGCCTATCGCTGGTACTACACACCGGATTTTAAAGATGACGATCTCGGTTTTCGCGTGGTCAGAGTTGCCGATTAGGTAAGCTTCATCGCCCTTTTGTCTTGGGGAGAAGCCTCCATCCGTGATTGTCTATAGGCGATGAAAGCGCGTCATTGGATCGTGGGCTTTGCCCTGCTGGCGTTGGTGGCCGCGGCCATCCTGGGAATCTACTGGACCCGAGCCACGGATATGACCGCTGACAACGCGGGACCGAAGCCGAACGCGCAGAAGGGGCATCCTGCGCGGCGGGAACGGCTCGTGGACATGCGTGCGCTACTCACCGCACGGCAGCTCACGCTCCTCGCCACCTCGCCCGAGGAGCAGGAATTCGTCCGGCAGGCGGAAAAGCTGGCCAATCACGAGGTGGATCTCGCCTTCGCCAACGCCATGCGCCAGGCCGCCGAAGCCCAGCCCCCTGCGACGCCAGAGATCAAAGCGCTAGCCGATGCCAAGGACAAGGCCGAGAACGATGTGGAGGCGGACCAGAAATTCGTCAAGCGCCTCACGGGAGAGATGGAAGCCGCCAGCGGACAGCAGAAGGAGAATCTCGGGGATCAGCTGGACGTGGCCAAGGCGCAGCTGGAACTGGATCAGGATGAACTCGATGATGCCTCGGAGAGCCTAGAACGGGCGGGAGGCGATCCCCAGGCGCGAATCCAGCGGTTGAAGGCGGCTCACGAAGCCGCGAACAAGGACCCCAAAACCTCGGATACGGCCCAAACACCTGAGCCGGTTTCCCGCTTCGCCGCCGACAGCTTGGTGGCCAAGGTTCGCGCGTGGATGGATGAACGGGATAAACAGGGCCAGCTCGTCAAGGCTGCTCAGGAAGCCCAGGATCGGATCCAGCGCCTGGAGAAGTGGCGCGATCGCGTGTCCCAGCGGGTCAAGCAGGACGAGGAACAGCGCAAGGCTGCGCAGGCCTCTGCCGCCGTTTTCGCCAAGGGCGGCAAGACGGGTGCCCCATCACGGGAGGCGGCCAAGGCCGCGCTAGATTCCCTGAAGCGCTTCATGGCGGATCAGCGCGCGTTATCGGATCTGGGCAAGCGCATCCAGGATGACCAAGGTCTGATCGAGGTCTATGGGAACTGGGCCGCCGTCGTGGAAACCCACGAAATGGCGGCGCTGCACGAGGTGCTGAAGGGATTGCTCGTCATCCTCTTCATGCTGCTGGGCACCTACGCCGTGAGCCTTTTGGTGGAGCGGCTTTTCGGGAAACTCGCGCCGGATAACCTTCGTCTGGGCACCTTGCGGACAGTGGCGAAGATCGCCGTGCAGGCCTTGGGCGTAGTCCTCATCCTCTTCGCGATTCTCGGCGTCCCCAGCCAGACCACCACGATCCTGGGCTTGGCTGGCGCGGGCCTCACCGTGGCGCTGAAAGACTTCATCGTCGCCTTTTTCGGTTGGTTCCAGCTCATGGGCCGCAATGGCATCCGCGTGGGCGACTGGGTGGAGATCAAGGGCGTGGGCGGCGAGGTGGCGGAAATCGGGCTGCTGCGCACGGTGCTCCTGGAGACGGGGAGCTGGAGTGACGCGGGCCACCCCACGGGGCGCCGTGTCTCCTTCGTGAACAGCTTCGCCGTGGAAGGCCATTTCTTCAATTTCTCCACCTCCGGCCAATGGATGTGGGATGAACTCCAGGTGCTCTTGCCCTTGGACAAGGATCCCTATCCCGTCATTGATGGCATCCAGAAACTGGTGACCCGCAAGACGGAAGCCAATGCCCAGGCGGCCGAGCAGGAATGGCAGAAGGCCACGAGCCGCTACCGCGTGAAGGCCTTTTCCGCAGTGCCTGGCATCAACGTGGTGCCCACCAGCGGTGGCATCGAGATCCGCGTGCGCTACATCACCCGCGCCTACGAGCGCCACGAGACACGGCGGGAACTATACCAATCCATCCTCGAGCTGATGCATGGCCCGCGGGAAGAGGGCAGTGAATCAGGGGGAGTCGATGAAAAACACTGAGGAGTTTCCAAGCATCGATGGTCCACGCCTGGTCGCGCATCTGGAGCAGCTTGGTGCCATCGGCTTGCGGGAGGATGGCTCCTGCTGCCGCCTTGCGCTCACGGACGAGGACAAGGCCGGGCGCGATCTCGTGGTTTCCTGGATGCGCGAGCTGGACCTCGAAGTGAAGATCGACCGCGTGGGCAACATCTTCGGGATCCGCCCTGGCAGCGAGGATCTGCCGCCCGTCATGTCCGGCTCCCACATCGACACCGTGGCCACGGGCGGCAAGTACGACGGCTGCCTGGGTGTGCTGGCGGGGCTGGAGGTGATCCGCACCCTCAACGAATCAGGCATTCAAACGCGGCGTCCCCTGGTGGTGGGCGTCTTCACCAACGAGGAAGGGGCGCGCTTCCAGCCGGACATGCTGGGTTCTCTGGTCTATGGCGGTGGATTTTCGGTGGAAGATGCATGGAGAGCCATCGGCACGGATGGCGCAGCGTTCGGTGCTGAGCTGGAGCGTGTCGGCTACGTGGGGACCATGGAACCCGGCTCGATGGTCCCAAGCGCCTTTGTGGAACTGCACATCGAGCAGGGTCCCATCCTGGATCTCGAAGGAGGCCTGCTGGGCGCGGTGCAGAATCTCCAGGGCATCTCATGGCAGGAAGTCACCCTGAAGGGCATGCCCAACCACGCGGGAACCACTCCCATGCGCCTGCGCCACGACGCGGGGTACGGTGCCGCGCGGCTCACCTGCTTCGTGCGCGACCTGGCCCTGAACATCGGCGACACCCAGGTGGGCACCGTGGGCTTCACACACCTCTCGCCGGGCCTCGTCAACGTGATTCCGGGCGAGGCTGTGGTCACCGTGGATCTGCGGAATACCGGCGAGGATCGCCTGAAGGAGGCTGAAGACCACCTGATGGCCTTCCTCCATGAATTGGGTCAGCAGGAGGGGCTGCGGATTTCCACGCGCTGCCTCGCGCGCTTCGAGCCCGTCACCTTCGATCCGGAAATCGTGAGCGTCATCGAAGCAGCCGCCGAGAGCCTTGGTCAGACTGTTCGGCGCATGACCTCGGGCGCGGGCCAGGACGCCCAGATGATGGCCCGTCTTTGCCCGACAGCCATGATTTTCGTTCCCAGCGTGGGGGGCATCAGCCACAACCCCGCAGAATTCACGAAACCGGAGCACGTGGAACTGGGCACCAACGTCCTGCTGAGAACCCTCATCCAACTGGCGAGGTGATCCTATGACTCGTCCCATCATCGGCATCATCGGTCTGGGAGCCATCGGCTCCATGTTCGTGAAGGCCAGCCGGACCTTCGATCAGGAGACACCTCCCTTCATCGCGAGCTCGCGAAGCGGCGCATCCGTCGACGTCCTGGCCACCGCGTACCCGGATATCAAGGCCGCCACGAACGCCGGTGTCGCGCGGGAGGCGGACATTCTCTTCCTCTGCGTGCCGCCCAGCGCGTACCTGGCGGTGCTGGACGAGATTGCCGGCGAGCTGACCGCAGGCAAGATCCTGGTGTCCGTCACCAATGGCGTCGAGCTTTCATCCATCGAAAGCAGGGTTGCCTGCTCGGTGATCAAGGTGATCCCCAGTGTGGTCCATGCCGTTGGCCGGGGCGTTTCCCTCCTCGTGCGGGGCGCGCGGTCGGGTGATGCGGAGGTGGAAGCCGTCTCCCGCTTCATCCGTCCCTTCGGGAAGCTGGTCGAGGTCGATCCCGCGGATATGCGTATCGCCGCGAACCTCACAGGCTGCGGACCCGCGCTCATCGCCTGCTTCTGCCAGGTGCTCGCCCGGGTCTGCGGCCGTTCCGCCATTCGTTTGAGTTATCCGCAAATGGATGAACTGATCCGGGAGACACTCATCGCCACGGGCATCCTTGTGGAGAAGGGCATGCAATGCCCCGCGATCATGGCCGAAGCCGCCACGGGTGGCGGCATGACCCAGATCGCCCTGGAAACGCTCATGGCCGATCTTCCGGATGTGCTGGAGCGCATGACGGAGGCGATCTCCGACCGAGAGCAGGAGCTGCGAAGTCAGGCTGGGTAGCGCGATCGCATCACTGGGGTCTGACACAAGGTCAGGGCTTCTTGCTTTTATCCCTTTCATCCCTTTTATCCCTGTTCATTCATTCTTTAAAAAATGGTTCAACAGGGATGCAGGGGATGAAGGGGATAAAAGAAAAGTGCGCCAAGTTTCATTCAAATCGTTCGCGATAGTTCAAGCTCAATGCACACGCAACTCCACTAGCCACTTGGCCCAGTCGTACCCGGAGTGGCTGGGGAACACGGCGCGCAGGGGATATCCGTGGAGTTCGGGCAAGGCCTTGTCTTCCCATTGGTAGGCGAGGAAGGCGTGGCCGTTCCGCGCTTCAGCCAAACTCACCTCGGTGCTGTAGCCATCGGCGCTGATGAGTTCCAGCACTTTGGCTTTCGGGGAGACTTTCGCGCGATCCAGAACGGCGTTCATGTCCGCGCCCGCCCAGTACGCATGGTCCTCGAAGTTGCCCCGGCAGATCAGGGGATCACGGGAACTCAGGCGGGGCATTTTGCGCAGTTCGTCGTAGGTCAGGGTCAGCGGATGAGTCACCTTGCCCGTCACGCGCAGCCGCCACGTGGCGAGTTTGATGAATTGCGGTGTGCCCGTCACGTGCAGGCCCGTGACCGGATCCAGCTCGGTGTTCTTCGGGATCACCTCCGGCCGGGGCGGCAGGACCAGGACCGGCAGCGTGTCGGGAATGGGCGGATCGGCAGCCAGGGCAAGGAAAATGAAAAAGATGGGCAGGGCGTTCCGGAGGTTCATGGACTCCTCCAGTCCCTTGGATGGCGCGACCCTCCGAAAAAAGCAGGAAGACCTCGGCTGGGATCCGGGTCACGTCCCGGCGGACAAAGTTAAACCATCCGGTAAGGTCTCCGATGAGCAAAAGGGGAGATTCTGTCAGGTCCCTTCTTGGATTTTTTCGCCCTCCTGGGCACCCGTATATGAGCTGGGTTCATCCCCAGGATGAATAAAATGAATTTTCAGGACTGAATAAGTCCATTTACAGTTAAGTCTTCAAGTTTGTCCCGAGACGAACGTACGGATGATTCGGCGCAGGGACTCACACACAACTCAATAGAGGTGAACTATGAATGTTCGCACCGGCTGCAAGTACGGCTCTCACCGCGTACTGAAACCGAAGGGAGTGCTCCCCCAGCCCGCCCTGCAGGTGGACAACAACTTCTCCACCGTCTACGACAACGAGATCCTCGTGGACGTCATCGCCCTCAACATCGACTCTGCGAGCTTCACGCAGATCGAGGAATCCGTGGGCCACGACGTGAAGAAGATTGAGGCCAAGATCCTCGAGATCGTCGAGCAGCGCGGCAAGATGCAGAACCCCGTCACCGGCTCCGGCGGCATGTTCATCGGCAAGGTGGCCAAGATCGGCGAAGCCCTCAAGGGCCGCGACTTGAAGGTGGGCGACAAGATCGCTTCCTTGGTTTCCCTCTCCCTCACGCCCCTGAAGATCGAGAAGATCATCAAGATCCATCCCGACATCGACCGCGTGGAAGTGAAGGCCCAGGCCATCCTCTTCGAATCCGGCATCTACGCCAAGCTCCCCACCGACATGGACGAAGGCCTCGCTCTCGCCGCCCTTGACGTGGCGGGCGCTCCCGCCCAGACGGCCAAGCTCGTGAAACCCGGCGATTCCGTGCTGATCCTGGGCGCCGGCGGCAAGTCCGGCATGATGTGCGCCTACGAAGCCATGAAGCGCGTGGGCCCCACGGGCAAGGTCATCGGCAACGTCTATCTGGCCGAAGACAAGAAGACCCTCAACGACCAGGGCCTGTGCCACGAAGTAGTGGTGGGCGACGCCACCAAGCCCGTGGAGTTCATGAACGCCGTGGTGAAGGCCAACGGCGGCAAGGAATTCGATATCGTCATCAACTGCGTCAACGTGCCCAACACCGAGCTCTCCAGCATCCTGCCCTGCAAGGACGACGGCATCGTCTACTTCTTCAGCATGGCCACCAACTTCGCCAAGGCCGCCCTGGGCGCCGAGGGCGTGGGCAAGGACGTCACCATGATCGTCGGCAACGGCTACACCAAGGACCACGCCGAAATCACCCTCTGGGAACTCCGCGAGAACCCCAAGCTCAGGAAGCTGTTCGAGGAGAAATACGTTTAGAGGAGTGGTCAGTGGTCGGTGGTCAGTGGCCAGTTACGCGCCGCTAACCCACTGACCACTAGCCACCGACCACTGACCACTTCTTAGAGGATCCGACATGGCCACCAGCGCCCCCAAGCTCACCCTGACGAAATCCCTGAAGATGTACGAAGAGTCCCAGACCCTTTCTCCCGGCGGGATGATGGGTATCCGGCGGCCGTACAACTTCATCCCCGGCGAATACCCGATCTTCCTGGAAAAGGGCTACGGCGGGCATATCGTCGACGTGGACGGCAACGACTACATCGACATGCTCTGCGCCTACGGGCCGATCATCATGGGCTACGACGAGCCCGAGATCAACGACGCCGTGAAGAAGCAGATGGAGAAGGGCTTCTGCTTCTCCCTCGTGCAGCCCATCCAGAACGAGCTGGAGAAGAAGCTCATCGAGCTCATCCCCAGCGCCGAGAAGGTCATCCTCGTGAAGACAGGCAGCGACGCCACCTCCGTGGCCACCCGCATCGCCCGCGGCTACACGGACCGCAACAAGATCCTGCGTTGCGGCTACCACGGCTGGCACGACTGGGCCGTGGAGGTGCATGGCGGCGTGCCCCAGGTGATCCAGGACCTCACCATCGAGTTCGAGTACGGCGATCTGAAGGATCTGGAATCGAAACTGAAGGAGAACGATGGCGACGTGGCCTGCATCATCGTCACGCCCGTGGGTCATCCTCTCGCCAAGCCCGTCATGCCGCCACCAGAAGGCTACCTGAAGGGCGTGCGCGCCCTCGCCGACAATTACAACGTCGTGCTGATCTTCGACGAGATCCGCACTGGCTTCCGAGCCGCGCTCGGCGGCGCCCAGCAGCGCTACGGTGTCACGCCGGATCTCTCCACCTTCGGCAAGGCCATGGCCAACGGCTATCCCATCAGCGCCGTGGTGGGCAAGGCCAAGTTCATGGACGTGGCAGAGAAGAAGGTCTTCATTAGCTCCACCTTCTTCCCCAACAGCCTCGAAATGGCCGCCGCGCTGAAGTGCCTCGAGATCCTGCAACGGGACAAGATCATCGAGCAGGTCTGGGAGAAGGGCACCTGGTTCCTGGCGGAACTGGAGAAGGCCGTGAAGGCCAGCAAGATGCCCATCAGCATTTCCGGCATCCCGCCCATGCCCTTCCTCTCCTTCGAAAAGGTGGACAGCTTCCACAAGGAACGCCGCGAGACCTTTTACACCGAGACCATCCGCCGCGGTCTCTTCATCCAGCCCTACCACCACTGGTACATCAGCGCCCGCCACACCCAGGCCGATCTCGAGAAGGCCATCCGCGCCATCACCGAGGCCCTGGCCGTGGTCGCCGAGAAGTACCCGGTCAAGGCCTAGGAGAAACCATGAGCGACAAGATCATCATCACCTGCGCCATCACCGGGGCAGAGACCACCAAGGCCGCCAACCCAGCGCTGCCCGTCACTCCGGAAGAGATCGCCCAGGGCGCCTTTGAAGCTTACGAGGCTGGCGCTTCGGTGCTGCACCTCCACGTCCGCAAGGACGACGGGACGCCCACCCAGGATGTCGAAGTTTTCCGGAAGGCCATCAACCTGGTGCGCTCCAAGTGCGACATCGTCATCGAAACGACGACGGGCGGCGCCGCCTGGATGACGCCGGAGGAACGGCTCCAGCCCGTGACCCTCAATCCCGAGATGGCGAGCCTCGATTGCGGCACCGTCAACTTCGGCGACGAGTACATCGTCAACACACTGCCGATCATGCGCCAGTTCGCCAAGGAGATGAAAGAACGAAACGTTCGTCCCACCCTGGAGTGCTTCGACCTGGGCCACGTCTACGCCAGCCACATCCTCATCAAGGAGAACCTCATCGAGGCGCCCTTCCACTACGGCCTGGTACTCAATGTGCCCGGCGCCGCCAAGTACGATGTGGACGTGCTCGAATTCTTCGTCCGGAAGCTCCCTGCGGGCGCGCACTTCACCGCCTTCGGCATTGGCGGGAAGGCCAACGTGGACAGCATCTATGCCACCATCGCCCTGGGCGGCAACATCCGCGTGGGCTTCGAGGACAACATCTACTACGGCAAGGGCCGTCTCGCCAAGTCCAATGCGGAACTGGTGGAACGCGCCGCGCGCATCGCCAAGGACTGCGGCCGCGAGCTCGCGAAGCCCGAGGATGTCCGACAGATGCTCAAGTTGCGGAAGAACTAAGCGATGAACTCACCACGGAGGCACGGAGTGCACGGAGAAATAAAGGGAGAAAAGCATGAGATGGGGTGTGATTTCTTCAGACCCTTCTCTTTTCTCTCTTTTGCTTTTCTCAGTGTCCTCCGTGCCTCCGTGGTGAATTGAAAAGGAGATACCCGTGCAATACCCATCCGTCAATTGGCGCAAGATCGATCTCTTCAAGGACGTGACGCCGGAGCAGTGGAACGATTGGCGCTGGCAGATGCGCAACAGCATCCGCGACGTCGGGACGCTGGAGAAGGTCGTCAAGCTCACGGCCGAGGAGAAAGAGAACCTCGAGAAGTGCCTGGCGAAGTTCACCATGGAGATCACGCCGTACTACGCCGCCCTCATGGACCGCGAGGACCGCGATTGCCCCGTGCGCATGCAGTCCGTACCGCGCATCGCTGAGCTCTTCAACGATCCTTCGGACCTGGATGATCCCCTCCACGAGGATGTGGATTCCCCCGTTCCTGGCCTGACGCACCGCTATCCCGATCGTGTGCTGCTCCTCATCACGAACATCTGCTCCATGAACTGCCGCCATTGCACCCGGCGGCGCCTTGTGGGCGACACCGATGTGGACATGCCCGACGACTACATCCAGAAGGCCATCGACTACATCAAGAAGACGAAGACCGTCCGCGACGTCCTCATCTCCGGCGGCGATCCCCTCGTTCTGGGCGACGAGAAGCTGGAGTCCATCATCAAGCGCATCCGCGAGATCGATCACGTGGAGATCATTCGCCTGGGATCCCGCGTGCCGGTGGTCATGCCCCAGCGCATCACGGACGATCTCTGCAACATGCTGAAGAAGTACCACCCGATCTTCTTCAACACGCACTTCAATCATGCCAAGGAGATCACGGCGGAAGCCAAGGCCGCCTGCGCCAAGCTGGCCGACGCGGGCATCCAGCTGGGCAATCAGAGCGTGCTGCTGCGCGGCATCAACGACAATCCCGAGACCATGAAGCAGCTTCTCCACAAGTTGCTCACCATCCGGGTACGGCCGTACTACATCTACCAGTGCGACCTCTCCCTGGGCATCTCCCACTTCCGCACCACCGTGGACAAGGGCATCGAGATCATCGAGAACCTGCGTGGCCACACGACGGGCCTGGCCGTGCCGACCTTCGTGGTGGACGCTCCTGGCGGCGGCGGCAAGATTCCCGTCATGCCCAACTACCTGCTCACCCGTGGCGAAGGCAAGGTCGTGCTGCGCAACTACGAAGGCGTGCTCACGACTTACACCGAACCCATCCACACCACACCTGCGCCCGTGGCCAAGCCCGAGCCTTCCAGCAAGGTCTACAAGGCCAAGGACGGCGTGGCGCTGCTCCTTTCCGGCGAGAAGCTCTGCATCGAACCGGGCGACCTCTCCCGCAAGAAGCGGAAGGGACATCACTAATTAAAAACACACCGCAGAGGCGCAGAGATGAAAGGAAAGAGCGCAGAGAAAAGAAGAGAGAAAAAAGAAAAAGGCAAACAGCTTTTTCTCTGCGCTCTTTCTTGACCGCCTCTGCGCTCTCTGCGGTGAATCTTTTTGGGACTAACACGAATGAATGATCTGAAGGGCATCATCGGGGCGGTCACGGCTGTGACGGGCTTCGAGAAGGGTTCGGGGAAGACCACTTTCCTGAACCATGCCCTTCCTATCGCCCGGAGTGCGGGTCCCGTGGCGGCCTTCACCATCGGGGTCGATGGTTCCCTCAAGGCGCGCGAGACGGGTGTGCCCGTTCCCGAGATCCATGTGGAAACGGGCGATGTGGTGCTCACCACGGAAACCTTCGCCCGGGCATCCAACGCGCGTTTCGAGGTGCTGGAAACCTTGCCGGGACGCACGGTACTGGGTCGTCTCCTGGTGGGCCGCGCGGCGCGCGCAGGTTCCATCACACTGGTGGGTCCCGAACACTTCAGCTTGCTGGCGGAAATCATCGATCTGGTGCGCCGCGAGAATTGGGTGCAATCCGTCCTGGTGGATGGCGCCGTGAATCGCATCACCCAGGTGAGCGCCCTGGGCGACGTGCGCTTCGCCTTCACGGTGCGGGCCGACCGCGCGAATCTCGCCAAGGTCGCAGCCAGGGTGCGATCCCTGGCCGAACTTTCCGCCCTGCCCATCGAAGCGGATACCGCCGACGCATCCCATCGCATTGAAGGACCGTTGACCTCCGAGCTCATGAAGGCGTTGCCGGAAGGAACGAAGGCCATTTCGGTGGAGGACTTCACGAAGTTCTTCCTGGAACCCAACGAATTGATGCGCGCCCTGGAGCGCTACCGCTTCAGCGTACGGCGGGCTTTCGAGCTGCTCTGTTTCTCGGTCACGCTGCGCGATGTCACCCGCGAAGCCTTCGCGTTGGCCGTGGGACCCAGCGCCAGCGCCAAGCTCCTCTTCAATCCCTACGAAGCCCGGCCTAGCGAGGCCCTGCCATGATGCGCGACTTCCTGGCCTACGCCGAGTTCGGGGGATTCTGGGAGCGCTTCCATCCCGAAACGCCCTTTGGGCGCGAGGAGAAGGAACGTCTCACGATCCACACGGCACCTGAAGACCTCGAAAAGATCTGGGATCAGACAGATTGCCTGCTCGCTTTCCTGGCGAAACTGGAAGGCGACACGGTGCGTCTGAGCCGTATCACCCACCACCTGAAGCGCATTCCCCGTTTTCCCGAAGAACCCCGCTCCGTCTACGACGAGGTGGAGATCTTCCAGTTCAAAAAGTTCCTGCACAACTACAAGAGCATCGGCGAACTGCTGGACCACGAGGTCCAGCACAGGTTCGGTTTCAGTTTCGTCTCCGCCTCCTTCGAGCGGTTGCTGGACGTCGGGCGCCAGAGCGCGGAGTCCTTCTACGTGGCCGATGAATATTCGCCGGAGCTTGCGTCGGTTCGCGCGGAGATCCGCAAGGTGGACGAGTCCCTGCGCTTCGCGCGGGACCACCGGGCTGCGGAAATCAAGGCCCGCTGGGGGCTGGAATTCGGCTTCAAGGACTTCCTGCTGGTGGTCCGGAAGACCATCGGGGATCCGCAAGCGGCTTCCGATCTCCTGCTGGTGGAGCCCTACGACGAGACGATGTACGCGGTGCGGCCCCTGCGCAGCGCCGAGGAACTGGTGCTCTCTGAGCGCAGGACGGCGCTGCTGTCGAAGGAGCGCTCCTGCGAGGAGGCGGTGCTGGAGCACCTCTCCCGCGTGGCGAGCGAGGAACTGCCCCGGTTGCTCGAGTACCGCGAGGTGGTGAGGGCCTTCGATCTCGCCTTGGCCCGGGCGCGGCTGGCGCGGGAATACGATCTGATCCGGCCCACGATAGGAACGGGCGCCCTCCGTATCGATCGCGGCCGTTTCATCCCCTGCGAAGAGATGTGCCGCGATCTGGGCACACCCTACACGGCTCTGGATGCGATGCTCGATGCCAGTGTCACCGTGGTCTTCGGCTCCAACATGGGCGGCAAGACGATCGTTTTGAAATCCATCGCCTTCCTGCAGCTCTGCGCCCAGACGGGGCTCTTCGTGCCCGCCGACCGTTTCGAAACGCGCGTTTTCCGGCACTTCCACTACCTGGGTGAAGGCTGCATCCGCGAGGATATCCAGGGCCTTTCCGGCTTCGGTTTCGAGATCCGCCAGCTCAACCAGGCCTGGGAGGCCTTCCAGGAACCGACTCTCGCGCTCTTTGACGAGTTCGCCCGCACGACGAATTCCCACGAGGCCGAGGCCATCCTCTCGGCGGTGATCGAGGGAATGTCAGGAAACCATGCCGTTATGGCCTTCTTCTCGACCCACTTCCGCGGCGTGCAGCGATTCAGGAACGTCAGCTACCTGCGGATGAAGGGGCTGGACCGAGCGGGTCTCGATCTCCACGAGGCCGATGGCGTGGCGCTGGACGAGAGGATCCGCCTCATCAACAAGCACATGGAACACCGCCTCGTGCCCGATGACGAGACCCGGACCGTTTCCGACGCCATCGCCGTAGCCGCCCTGCTGGGCATGGACCCGGCCATCGCGCGTCGTGCCGAAAACTTCTACCAGACTCGAACCCAGGAGTGACCATGGAAAACAAACTGGCTCTATCCCAGGAGCGCATCGACCGGGCGAGGGAACTCGCCAAGCGCATCGTCAGCCCGGTGCAGGACTTCATCGTGGAACACACCACAGTCACCGTGGAGCGCGCGACGCTGCGCCTCGCGGGCGCCGATGGCGCCGACGTCGACGGCGTGCCCGTCCCCAACCTCGTGGTGGACCAGCTCAAGGGCAAGCTGGAGAACGGTGCCATCACCTACTACGTGAACGCCCTGTTGAAGACGGGCGAGACCGTTGAAGGCCTCAACCGCAAGATCGCCGAGGGCTTCCGGATCGGCGAGCTACCCCTGGGCGACAAGGCTGCCATCGATCGCAAGGCCAAGGAGCTGGTGCTGGCCTTCGCTGAGCGTGTGAAGCGCAACCGCGCCCACCGCGAGGCCAAGCTGGAGCAGTTCAAGGGAAGGAATTGCTCACCGCTTCTCTACGTGATCGTCGCCACAGGCAACATCTACGAGGACGTGAAACAGGCCCAGGCCGCGGCCGGGCAGGGTGCCGACGTCGTCGCCGTCATTCGCACCACGGCCCAGAGCCTCCTGGACTACGTGCCCTACGGCGCCACCACCGAAGGTTTCGGCGGGACCTATGCGACCCAGGAGAACTTCCGCATCATGCGCGCGGCCCTGGATGAAGTGATCGAGAAGGAACAGCGCTACGTCTACCTCACCAACTATGCTTCGGGTTTGTGCATGCCGGAGATCGCGGCCATGGGCGCGCTCGAGCGCCTGGACATGATGCTGAACGACTCGATGTACGGCATCCTCTTCCGCGACATCAACATGTACCGCACCTTCGTGGACCAGAAGTTCAGCCGCATGATCAACGCCTTCGCAGGCGTCATCATCAACACCGGCGAGGACAACTACCTGACCACCAGCGACGCCGTGGAGAAGGCTCACACTGTGCTCGCCAGCCAGTTCCTCAACGAGCGCTTCGCCCTGGAAGCCGGTCTGCCGCCCAAACAGATGGGCCTGGGCCATGCCTTCGAGATGAATCCGACCATCGAGAACGGCTTCCTGCTCGAGGTGGCGCAAGCCCAGATGGCGCGGGAGATCTTCCCCGACGCGCCCCTGAAATACATGCCGCCCACCAAGTTCATGACCGGCGACATCTTCAAGGGACAGGTGCAGGATGCCCTCTTCAACTTCGTCTCCAAGTTCACCAACCAGGGCATCCACCTGCTGGGCATGCTCACGGAGGCCATCCACACGCCCTTCATGATGGACCGCTCCATCGCGCTCGAGAACGCCAAGTACGTCTTCAACAACATCCAGGATCTGTCCGGCGAGATCGAGTTCAAGAAGGACGGCATCATCGTCAAGCGCGCCCATCAGGTGCTCGAGGAGGCAGTGACCTTCCTGGAGACCATCGAACGGACCGGTCTGATGGAAGCCATGGAGCAGGGCGAGTTCGCAGAGATCAAGCGCCCCCGAGACATGGGCAAGGGCCTGGATGGACTGGTGAAGAAGGGGCCCGAGTACTACAACCCCTTCGAGGCCTACCTGATCAACGAACTCGGATTGAAAGCGTAAGGAGCAGCCATGATTGTCAGACCCTACGGCGACACGTTAGATGACGGAGCTGTCCAGCTCTCCTTCACACTGCCTGTGCCCGACGGCCCCCGGGGCCGCGAGGCTGCGAGGCTCTTCGTGGAGAAGCTGGGCTTCAAGCACGCGGAGGTCGTACATTCTCACGCGCTATCGGAAGGTTTCTCCTTCTACGTGGCCTATGGCAAGACCGAGATCGGCATCGACTTCGACACCGTGCACGTGGAAGAGGCGGTGGGCGAGAAGGTCTACGGGATGTACGAAGCCTGCGATGTCATCAAGGAGAAGCTGGGCCGCAAGGTAGTCGTGGTGGGCGCCTGCACGGGCTTCGACGCGCACACGGTGGGCATCGACGCCATCATGAACATGAAGGGCTACAACCACCACTACGGCCTGGAGCGCTATCACGAGATCGAAGCCTACAACCTGGGCGCCCAGGTGCCCAACGAGAAGCTGATCGAGTTCGCCGAGAAGGTGAAGGCCGACGCCATCCTCATCTCCCAGATCGTCACCCAGAAGGACGTGCACATCCAGAACATGACTGAGTTCATCGAGCTGCTCCAGGCCAAGGGGCTGCGCGAGAAGTTCATCGTCTGCGCCGGCGGCACCCGCATCGGCAACAAGCTCGCCGTGGAACTGGGCTACGACGCCGGTTTCGGCAAGGGCACGTATGCCGATCACGTTGCTACCTACATCATCGACCGGCTCATCGAACGAAAGACCGCACGCTAACCAATTGCACCACGGAGGCACGGAGATGCACGGAGAAAGAAAAGAGAGAAATGCGATAGCAGAAATCTCTTTCTTTTTGCTCTTCTCAGTGTTCTCTGTGTCTCCGTGGTGAACCCCTTTTAGGAGGTCCCTGTGATTGAGAAACCGATCATCTCCGCGGCCGAGGCCGCCGGGAAAATCCGGGAGGGCGACTCCCTCATGGTGGGCGGATTCCTGGCCTGCGGCTCGCCGCACACCATCATCCAGGCCCTGAAAGAGAAGGGCACGAAGAACCTGACCCTCATCTGCAACGACACGGCCGCCCATGATCTCAAGAGCGGCAAGATCACGGGTGTGGGATACCTGGTCCAGGGCAAACAGTTCAAGAAGATCATCGCCAGCCACATCGGGCTCAATCAGGAAACGCAGCGGCAGATGAACGCGGGCGAGACGGTTGTGGAGTTGGTTCCCCAGGGCACGCTGGCCGAGCAGGTGCGGGCCGCGGGTTCGGGTCTCGGCGGCTTCCTCACGCCCACGGGCGTGGGCACCGAGGTGGAAAAGGGCAAGCAGGTCATCCTCGTGAACGACCGCCCCTTCCTGCTGGAACTGCCCCTCAAGGCCGATGTCGCCATTATCAAGGCCAAGAAGGCGGACAGGGCCGGGAACCTGGTCTACAACGCCACGGCGCGCAATTTCAATCCCCTCATGGCCACCGCCGCGAACCTCGTGATCGCGGAAGCGGAGGAGATCGTGGAGATCGGCGAGATCGACCCCAACGAGGTTCACACGCCGTCGATCTTCGTGGACTTCCTGGTCAAGGCCGAACGGCTCGAATGGTGATGGAGGAGACCATGGAATACATTGCGAACAAAGAAAACATCGCCAAGCGCATAGCAAAGTTCTTCAAGAGCGGCGAAGTGGTAAACCTGGGCATCGGCCTTCCCACCCTCGTGGGCAACTATGTGCCAAAGGACGTGACCATCGTCCTGCAGTCCGAGAATGGCATGATGGGCCTCGGCCCCGCGCCTGCCAAGGGCGAGGAGAACCGCGATCTCACCAACGCGGGCAGCGCCCCCGTCACCGTCCAGATCGGCGGCTGCTTCTTCGATTCCGCCACCAGCTTCGGCATCATCCGGGGCGGGCACGTGGACTACACCGTGCTGGGCGTGCTGGAAGTGGACCAGGAGGGCAACCTCGCCAACTACAAGGTCCCCGGCAAGATGGTGCCCGGCATGGGCGGCGCCATGGACCTTACCACCGGCGCCCGCGTGGTCATCGCCGCGACCCTGCACTTCGAGCCCTCCGGCGCCTCGCGCATGAAGCGCAAGTGCACTCTGCCTCTCACGGCCGCCCGCGAGGTGAACGTGGTGGTCACTGATCTGGGCCTCTTCGAAGTCATGGGCGACCGCTTCTATCTCACGGAGTGCTTCGAACCCTACACCCCTGAGTGGATTCTCGAAAAGACCGACGCCGACATCGTCGTGAAGAACGACTGCAGGATCGTGAAGATCGACTGAATAAATGGAACCGCTAAAGGCGCGAAAATGCGCGAAAAGACGGAATGAGATCTGATATGAAGTGGAACTTTTCCTTTAGCCTCGTTTAGCGATTTTCGCGGTTCCTTTCTTGTGTGTATCAAGGAGACTAGCAATGAGCAACGTCAGCATCATCGGTGCCTACAATTCGAAGTTCGGCTCCCTCATCCAGAAGAACAAGGAAACGGGGGAGATCAAGGATCTGAAGTCCATCTACGAGTTGATGGTGGAAGCAGGGAAGGGTGCGCTCGCCGACGCCGGGATCTCCGCCAAGGACGTGGATGGGGTGTGGGTCGGCTCCTGCGCGCCTGGAATTTTCGCCAACCAGGAACATCTCGCTGCCTTCGCGACCGAAATTGATCCCGAAGGCTTGCGCTTCAAGTCCATGACCCGCTGCGAGGACGCCTGCGCCTCCGGTTCCGTAGCCCTTTACGACGCGCTCTACGCGGTCGAAGCAGGACGCGTGAAGGTGGCGCTGGTACTCGGCGTGGAGAAGATGAACCTGCTGGACACGAAGGGCGTGACCCACGCCCTGGCCACCTGCTCGTACTGGCCCGAGGAAGGGGCCAAGGCCGTGAGCTTCCCCTGCCTCTTCGCCGAGTACGCCAAGGGCTACAAGGCGCACTACAAGCTGAGCGACGCCGACTTCCAGCGCATGCTGGCGACGGTCGCCGCGCTGGGCTACAAGAACGGCGTGGACAATCCGCTGGCGCACTTCGGCAAGGGCGGTCCCTCGGACAAGCTGGGCCTTTTCACAGCGGACGCCATCCTCAACATGGATCCCCAGAAGAACCCCATGATCGCTGAGCCCCTGCGCCTCCATGACTGCTCCCTGGTGACGGACGGCTCCGCAGCCCTCGTCATCATGAAGACCGAGGAAGCGAAGAAACTGGGCAAGAAGGCCGTGGAAATCGCCGGTATCGGCCACGTGAACGAGCGCATGTCCATTGCCGTGCGGCCCAACATGCACGAGCTCATGGCTGGCAAGGAGGCCGTGCGCCGCGCCTTTGCGGAAGCCAAGGTCACCATCAAGGACGTGGATATCGCCGAAGTGCACGACTGCTTCACCATCAACCAGCTCCTAACCACGGAAGCCCTGGGGCTCTCTTCGGATGGCCGCGCGGGCTTCGACTACCTGGAAGGCCGCTTCACCCGTGACGACGCCACCTGTGCCGTGAACCTCTCCGGCGGCCTGAAGTCCAAGGGCCACCCCGTGGGCGCCACCGGAGTCTCCATGCACGCCCTGCTCTACAAGCAGCTGGTGGGCGAAGCCATCGGCGCCACCCTCAGCAAGAAGACCCCGAGTGTCGGCGTCTCCTTCAACGTGGGCGGCTCATCCGTCACCAACTGCGTCACCGTGTTGCGGCGCGTGAAGTAAAAAACGCACCACAAAAGCGCAGAGAAAAATGAGAAGAGCGCAGAGGAAGAGCCTACGGGCTTTTCACTGCGCTCTTCTCTTTGGGTCATTGCGGAGTGATGCGCCTAGACTGGCTGCACTTCCACTCGGTTGTCATAGAACGTGCTGCCTTCGCCCATGTCCGTGAGGCGCTGGGAAGTCAGCGCGTTGACCGTGCGCGGGCCGGGGGCGAAGCGGCTCCACCAGACGCCCTCGGCCACCACCACGGCGGGCGGCACCTTTGGCGTGAGCGAGAGCTGGAAGCGCACTTCTCCCCACTCGTTCCGGGCCAGCACGGGCTGGTCATCGCACAAGCCCAAGGCTGCTGCATCGTCCGGGTTCATGAGCAGGCGCATGCCTCCAGCCATGTCGCGCAGGCGTTCCTGCTCGTGGAAGGACGAGTTGAGGCCGTAGAGCGAAGGCGCGGTCATCAGCGAGAACGGCAGTGTGGGCTGCTCCGCGTGGCGTTCGCGGTAGTCCGGCAGGGGTGGATCCAGCTTCGGATTGAGCAGCTCGATGCGCCCGGAGGGCGTGTGCCAATGCCCTGCGGCGGGCGCCGCCAGCTCCACCGGAATGCCGGCATTGAGGGCTTCCAGATCCAGGCCTTCGCGGGCTGGGCTCGGCAGAGCCAGCAGGTGATCAATGAGGTCATCGGCACTCTGCTGGAAGAAGGGATCGGTGAAACCCATGGCCTCGGCCAGGAGTTCAAAGACCTCCCAGTTGGAGCGGCTCTGGCCTACCGCCGGAATGGCGGGACGCACCCGCTGGATGCAGTAGCTGCCGTAGGAGCGGTAGAGATCGCTGTGCTCGAGAGAGGACGTGGCCGGCAGCAAGAGGTCGGCATAGCGTGCGGTATCGGTGAGGAAACGCTCGTGCACCACGGTGAACAGGTCCGTGCGGGCCAGGCCGCGCAGCACCGCGTTCTGGTCGGGGGCTACGGCGGCCGGGTTGGAGTGGTAGACGTACAGGGACTTTACCGGCGGCCCGTTCAGGTGTTCCAGGGCCTGGCCCAGCTGGTTCATGTTCACGGTGCGCACCGGGCCGGGCAGAAGGTCTTCCCGGGTCACCTCGTCCAGCTTGAAACCGCCGCCACCGGAGACACCGACGAAGGCGCCGCCGCCCGGGCGGCCCCAGGCCCCCACCAGGGCGGGCAGGCAGAGGATGGAACGGATGTTCATGCCGCCGTTGCCGTAGCGGGACAGGCCACCGCCGATCAGGATGTACGGGGCCTGGGCTTGGCCGAAGGCCTGGGCCAGTTCCTCCAACTCGGCCACGGACAAACCCGTGAGAGCGGCCACCCGCTCGGGCGGAAAGGCGGGCAGCACCTGGGCCGCCAGCTCTGGAAAGCCCTGGGTCTGGGTCTGCAGGAAGCCGTGGTCCACGAGGCCTTCGCGCACCAGCAGGTGCATGAGGCCCAGGGCCAGGGCGCCGTCGCTGCCGGGGCGCACCAGGAAGACCCGGTCGGCCACGGCTGCGGTGGCGGTCTCGTAGGTGTCGATCAGGAAGGTTTTCCCGCCCGCCTTGCGCGCGGCGCGCACGTGGCTGAAGCCGTGCAGGTTGGTGGCGATGGCGTTGATGCCCCAGAGCAGCACTAGATCGCTCTGGGCGGCGGTGGCGGGGGGCAGGGCCGGCGTCTTGCCCATGACCGCCTCCCAGCCCGCATTCTTGGCCGGTGTGCAGATGGTGCGGGCCAGGCGGGAAGCCCCCAGCTTGTGGAAGAAGGCATGGCCCGAGTTCTTCTGCACGATGCCCATGGTGCCGGAGCAGGAATAGGGCAGGATCGCTTCGGCGCCATGGGTGGCGATGATCTCCTTCCAACGCGTGGAGATGCGCTCGATGGCCTCATCCCAGGGGATGGGCCGGAAGGCGCCGGAGCCCTTGGGGCCATCGGCGAGAAGGGGAGTCGTGAGCCGCAGGGGCGAATGCACGGTCTGCTCGTAGTGGGTCATCTTCGGGCAGAGGGTGCCGCGGCTGTGCGGATGCTCCGGGTCGCCCCGCACGGCCGTGGCGCAGCTCTCCTCCACCTGCACCAGCAGGCCGCAGGTGTCGGGGCAATCGTAGGGGCAGGCGGAACGGTGCAGGGAAGGTGACATGATCGTTCCCTAGTTTGCCAGGTTCAGGAGGATGTCCAGGGCGCGTTCGCCCCAAGTTCCAGATGCTCCGGATAGGTGCTCGTTGCCTCTGCAGTGATTCCTTTGTCTGCGATAGTAAAAGGGCCTCTTCTGGTGCTCCTTGGCCTTCGCTCCCTTCGATGGTGTCCTCCTCGATGATCCCCGGGATCCCATTCCGGGCGCGGTGGCGATGGCCTTGCATCATCAGGTGGAGCGCGCCTTGGCCGCGAAGGACAAGCGGTCGGTAATGAAATCCCAAGCCCTGCGGGACCGTGCGGCGGCCTGCCAGGCATTGCTGGATCAGGGTCTGCTGCCGGAGCAGCTGAGCGCTCTCTCGAAGCATGGCTTGGCGCTGGGTTCTCCTAAGGATCCGCGCAGCTTGGCTTCCCTTGTGCGCCATCTGTCCGCGTACCTCGAGGCCGTGAACGAACAGGGCTACCTGGAACCCGCGGAGGCGCTCTGGCGTGCGGCAGCGGCGGAACAGTCGGGCCAGCGCGGCTTCTGGGTGGAACGGCACCTGGAGGATGGTCCCTTGGATGCGGGACTGAACGACCTGAAACCCGCGCGGTTGCGGGCGCTCTGCTCGCTGCCGGGGCTGGGTTCCGTGCGATTCCGTTTCGCCACGCGCAGGGGCGCGGGGTGCGCCGGGCTGTTCAGCGACCGCGAACCCCATCTCGTGCGCCAGTTGCTTCCGGCCCTGGAAGCCCTTGCGGTGGATCGGGCCCTGGACCACCTCGAGCTGGAAGCGCCGGAGGGTTGGGGCGAGAACCCCTGGGGAGCCGCGCTGGATGGGCTTTTCGAAGGACCCCTCGGACTCGATGAGGAAACGCGCAGCCTGCTCCAGCGAGCCCAGCTACCCACGGAAGCGGCCCTCTGGCGCGGTGCCATCGAGCAGGTCAGCGCCTGGACGGACGCAGGCATCGCTCCCTCGGACATCACCCTGATCCATCCGGATCCCGCACGGATCGGGCCTTTGCTGGCTCCCTGGCTGGCCGCCGAGGGCATTCCACTGCGGGGTTACCCGGGGCGGCCTTTGAAGGATGCGGCCCCTTGGGGGCTGCTGCTGAACCTGCTGGAAGGCCTGCGGGATCTCGATCCCCCGGTCCTGGCCGCGGGTTTGGCCACCGGGATTTCCACGCCCTTGGGGCGCGGCCTTCGTGCCTTCGCAGCGAGGCTCGATCGCATGGATCAGATCGGCGAAGGGGTCCTCCAGCAGGCGGTGGAAAGCCTTCCCAGCGCCGATCAGCGCTGGGTCCAGGAGCGGTGGAATTTCCTGTGGACCATGCGCGGCAAGCAGCAGTCCCTCACGCAGTGGCTCGGGGATCTGGAAGCGCTGATCCTCCGCCTCGAGTTGTGCGAGGACACAAGCGCCGCTTATCCCGTGCTGGGGTTGTTGGGCGAGCCCTGGTCCCGGGATGCGGCCTCGCTGACCCTCGCGGAATTCCTCGAAGACTTCCGGGATTCCCTGGAGGTGATGCGCACGCCCACCGTTCATCTCCAGTCTGCGGGGGTGCAGCTCCTGGGATTTGGCGCCCTGGAATCCAACTGGATGGGATCGCGAACCACTCTGCTGATGGATCTGGGCGAGGGCGTGTGGCCTGCCGCACCCGCAGCCCTGCCGGAGCTGGACGTGGCTCGGCAGATTGCCTTGAATCGCGCCCTGCGGGCGCAGCATGCGGCGGGCGAAGGTGCCATCGATTTCCCCGCGCGCCTCCAGACCTTCATCCTCCCCCAGGCCGAGGAAGGGGAAGTGCTTCCCAAGGCCTTCCATCGGGACGCCTACGGCTTCAACCGCGTGCTGGCCCTCACCGGTGAGCGGCTGGTGGCGCTGAGCGCCCAGCGCGACGCGGAGGGCCAGAAGCGGAGTCAGGGACCCTTCTGGCAAGCCCTGGAAGGCGCGGGAACCTGGGTCCCGGATCCGCAGCGAGCCGCAAGCCGCCTGCGCTGGCGCTGGGAAGCCGCCGAGCCCGATGCCTTCACGCGCGAGCGCCAGGCGGCGTTGGCGACCGGGAATCCCGCTGCCACGCCGACGCTGGATCTGATGCCGGGCCTGTGGGACCGGGGGCGTTCCATGGAATCGCCATTGGCTCCCACGCTGCTGGAAGGCCTGGCCCGTTGCCCTTTCCGCGTGTTCGCCCAAAAGCACTTGAAGCTGGATGCCTGGGAAGAGGGCGATGCCCACATCCTCAACCTGGGCACGCTGGCCCACCGCCTCATGGAAACGATGCTGGCGGGATCGCAAGGAGCAGGACACTGGCCGAAGGTCTTCCTGGAACAACTGGGCACCGATACACCCACGACCGCCGAACTTCTCGCGTGTCTCCAGCGGCAATGGCGGGCTCACGGTGAACCATGGTTCGGTGAACTCGAATCCCTGAACACCGTGGAACGCGAACGTCTCCGTCTTGCCGTCGGTGAGCTGCTGCCGGGGCTCGCGGAGATCATCGCCGATGACCTCGCCCAGGAATCACCCACGAAGGAGGAAATGGAATTCCTCGAAATGACCGAAGGCCCTGCCTGGCGGCGGGAGCTGGTGGGTCTGGAGCGGAAACTGGAACCGCGGTCGCTGGTTTTGCCCGATGGCACGGCGGTGTGGGTGCATGGCACCGTGGACCGGCTGGAGCGCTGGGTTTCCGGCGACCGGCGATTCTTGCGCATCATCGACTACAAGACCAGCCGCTACGGATCTCTGAAGGCCTACCGCGAAGAGGGTGGCCTGGTGGGCGCGCACCTCCAGCTGCCGCTCTATCAGGTGTTGCTGGAACAGGAATTCCAGTCGCCGGTCACGGCCCTGCTCGTGTCCTTGAAGGAACCCTGGAAGCCCCAGCCCATGATGCTGAAGCGCGAGGATCAGGCGAGGCTGCTGGCCAACATCAGCGCGCTGCTGCAGCGGGCCGAGGCCGGGGACTTTCCCGCCACTCCGGGAGATCACTGCTCCACCTGCAGCCTGGCAGCTCTTTGCGGCCGACCCGTGGACATCGACGTGCCCGAGGAGGCAGAGGCATGAACGGGGGGCGCCGCGAGAACTTCCAAAAGTGCTCACCGCAGAGGGCGCTGAGGTGGGAAGGAAAGAGCGCGGAGAAAGAAGGAACTGAGAGAACTGATTTGCCACCAATGCTGGGGATGGAGGGGATGAACAAGGTTATGGGGCGCTGTGTTTCTGCTCGACACGCAAAGCGCCAGTCCGGCTTTTCCTCTGCGCTCTTTATTTTCCTTCTCTGCGCCGCTGCGGTGCATCTTTTCCGATTCGGTGTGGCGTAACCCCATGACGCTTCCCTCCCTCGACTTCCGCGATCCCCTGCTGGCATCCAGCATCGCGGAGCATTCCCTGGTGATTTCCGCCAGTGCGGGTTCCGGCAAGACCTTCGCGCTGGTGACGCTGGTGCTGGGTTTCCTGGGACGGGGTGGACGGGCCTTCCAGGTCGTCGCCACGACCTTCGGCCGGGAAGCGGCGTCGGATCTGCGTTCCCGCATTCTCCAGCCCCTCGATCAATTGGCCGGCTGGAAGGCGGAGGAATGGGAGTTTGCTCTGAAGGCCCTGGATAGGGGCTTTGATGCATGGGATGCATGGCTCGCTTCGCGGGATCCGGCCGTTCGCCCCGAGATCGGCGCCGCCGCGAGGCAGTGGTTGGCGAACCGGGAAAAGCCAGCCTGGACGCAATCCGCCGTCAAAGCACGCGCCCATTGGATCCAGGCGCGACGCGAGGCCGAGCTGCTCCAGGCCACCACGGTGCACGCCATGGCCCAGGCCGTGCTCCGGAAGCGGGGAACGAGCGGCGAGGCCCTGCTGGAAGCGGATGACCCGGTACTCGTGAGGCTGCTGAGAACGGCCGGGCGTGAGGTTCTACGGCTCGACGATGCTCATCCGGATACGCCCGCCGCCCGCCGGCTTTGGGCCTGGTGCGAAGGCTTCGAGGAGGATCGGGATCGCTGGAACCTCCTGGCGGCGGCCTTTGACGCCCACCTGGATGCCCTGGGTACCTGGCGCGATTCCGTCGATGCCGCGGTTCCGCGGGAGCGATTCCTGCGTGAAGCCCGGAAACTCCTGGAGGCCTACGCTGCCTTTGCGGCGGAACCCATGCAGGCGGCCACCTTCACCAAGCAAGGCAAACCCGCCGCCAATTTCGTCAAGTATGGCTTGCCGAAATTTGAGGCAGAGCCGGTTCCCGCGGACGACGTTGCGCGTCTCATGGAGGCCCTGGAGCGCCTGGCCACGCGGTTCCTGAAGGACGACGGCGAGCCGCCCAACTACTACTCGGATTCCTTTGTCGCGGTGCTGGAACCCCTCGGCAACGAGCTGACCGAGCACTTCGAGGGCTGGATGACCCTGCTGCTGGAGCGCGTCTTCCAGCGGTTCCGCAACCTGAAGACCCAGCGTGGCTTCCACAGCTACGGCGATCTCGTGCGCGAGGCCTGGGACGCCCTCCGGGCCGCCCCGGAAGCAGAGCCTCCGGCACTGCTGCTGGTGGACGAGTACCAGGACATCAACCCCGTGCAGGAAGCCTTTCTGGAAGCCCTCCGAGCCCGCCGCACGATCCTGGTGGGGGATCCCAAACAGGCCATCTACGGCTTCCGTGGCGGCGCGCCGGAACTGCTGCGCGCCAAGCTGCAACGGTCTTCCCACGCCTTCCGCCTGCCCGTGAACCACCGCTCCAGCGCCCCCATCGTGGAGCTGGCCAACGCCTTCGTCCGCGAGGTGGTGCCGGGTCTTGATGCGGCTTCCGCGGATACCGACGGCCTCCAGGAGCACTGCGGCCAGGGCGCCAGAGAAAGGCTCGTGGCGCTGGCCGCGGTCCCATCGGACAAGACCCGCGGCAGCGATCTGCAGTCCGCTGCGCCCTGGGTGGCCGCTCTGGCCAAGAATGAAGGGTGGTCGACCGCGGGGTTCGCGGAACGGGATGGTCGCCGTCGTCGCGCCTTGCTGTTGCCGCGACGCACCGGTCTGCCGGGACTTAGGCGAATGCTGCAGGCCCACCACGTGGAGCCCCTGGTGCAGAGCCGGGAGGGCTTCTGGGACAGCCCCGGAGTCCGCTTGATGATGGCCCTGCTGGAAACGGCGGCGAGACCCGAGGCGGAGGCCGCGCGGATGGCGGTGCTGCGCCTGGGCGCCACCAATGCCGAGCTGAAGGCGCATGCAAACGGAGAATCCACTGCCCGCATGGAGGCGGGGCTGGGCTGGCTCAGGCAGTTGGCTTCGCAAACCACCCAGGGCCTCGTGGCGGAGGCCCTCGCACGGCCCGGGTTGCTCGAATTCCTCTCGGCCACATCGGTGCACGGGCTCCTGGAACCCGCGCGGGCCCGGCGCAATCTCGAGCGGTTCCTCGGCTGGATCCCAGCCCTGCCTGAAGCACCAGCCTTGGCCTGGGCGGAGCTGGACCGCCTGCGCTCCTTCTCGGATCCCGGGGACGCTCCTGCGGAGGATGCGAGCGCCGACCTGGTGGTGCAAACCATCCATGGTGCCAAGGGCCTGGAGTACGACGACGTGATCCTTCCGCTGCTGGCCAACGATGTGAAGGGGGTCCGCAAGGGCACCATCCGCCAGCGTTCCAAGCTGCCTGGGCCGCTCTGGATGGGCTGGAAGCTGGGTCATGCGCGAGGGCCCGCGCTCAAGGAACTGCAGGGCGAGGAAAGCCGCCGCGTCTTCCGCGAAGGTCTGAACCTGCTCTACGTGGGACTGACCCGCGCCAAGGGGCGCATGGCGCTGCTGCAGCAATGGCCGCTATCGAAGGATGGAATTCCGGGGCCGCCGCCCAGCGGCAGCCAGCGCAGGGCCGAAGGCAAGGGCGTGCAGTGGCATCACCTGGGCAGCGACCTGGTCTCTGCCTGCCCCGATCTGCCTCGGCTCACGGAAATCCCCGCCGTCACTGCAATGGCGGAGATACCCCGCGAGGTCCTGATGCCTCCCGCGAGCGGACGGGAAGCGGTTTCCCTTCCGGCGCAGGAACCGGAGTCGGCGGGTGATCGCGTGCGGAAGGGCATCCAGATCCATGCGCTGCTGCGGGAAGTGCTGGTGCGCGAGACCATCGATCCCGAAGCAGCCCGCGCGTATCTGGCGAGGCATCCCTTGACCCAGCGCTGGGCTGGCGCAGCGGGACTCGTGGATGCCGTGCTGCAGGAAATGGGGAACCGGCACTGGCGTCATCTGCCCCGGCGGACGGAATTCGAATTGCCCGGATCGGGGCAGCGTGGCGGGGCTGGCCGCGCCGATCTGGTGATCTGGGAATCGGATCGTTCCCAGCCCGAATGCATCCACCTCGTGGATTTCAAGCTCGCGATGGACTTCACACCCGAAGTTTTGGAACTCCATTGTGCGCAATTGATGGGTTACCGCGAAGCCCTGGCGGAGCAGCATCCCGGCGCGCGAATCGAGGCCTGGGTCGTGGCTCTGGAAGGCAAGTCGTGGGTGAAGGTTTCTCCGGAATGAATGAATTTGCCCCAGTGGCTGCATGTCACTTTTTTCTCACGACAGGGGCCTCCGCACCCTTTAAGCTCCCAGATATTCCGTGAGTGTCGCCATGTCTCTTTTCGAAACTGACCGCTTGACCATCCGGCCCCTGTCGCTGCAGGACGCGCCCTTCATCCTCGAGCTCCTCAACGAGCCGTCCTTCATCCAGAACATCGCGGACAAGGGAGTGCGCGACCTCGACGGTGCGAGGAACTACCTCGCCACAGGCCCCATGGCCAGCTACGAGCGCTTCGGTTTCGGGCTGTGGCTGGTGGAGCGCAGGTTGGATGGCGAGCCTCTGGGCATCTGTGGGCTGATCCAGCGGGAAGGCCTGCAGGATCCCGATATCGGCTTCGCCTTCCTGGAACGCCACTGGTCGAAGGGCTACGCCGTGGAGGCCGCCAAGGCCACGCTGGAGTACGGATTCGAGAAACTCGGCATGAAGCGGATCGTGGCCATCACCGCGCTGCACAACCAGGCCTCAGGCAAGGTGCTGGAGCGCATCGGCCTGCGTTTCGAGGGCCTGATCAGCCTGCCGCAGTACGGCGGGCAGAACAAGCTCTACGGCCTCGGTTGATCTGCACGCTCGTGGTTTAATGCCTCCATACCTTGAAGGGAAACGGAAATCGGAGGCAGCATGATCGAACTCCCGGATGGTTCCGGGTCAGGTGCGTCTGGGCTGAATCCCTACGCAGCGCCGAAGGCAGATCTTGAACTCGCGCAGGAGGCGGGTGAATACGAGTTCGAATACGGGGGACGGCTTGCCCGGCTGTTGGCCAGGATCATCGATGGAATCATCTGCGGGATACCCTTCGGTTTGATTCGCTACTTTCTCTTGCCGGACCGCTCGACCGACCTCTTTCGGCAGAATCGCCTGCTCTATGCCTTGATCGTGGGTGGCGCGAGTTTTCTTGTGTGGGAGCTGATCTACTTCCTCGTGAACTTTCATTGGCTGAAGCGGGATGGGCAGACTTTGGGAAAGGGTATTTGCGGAATCAAGATCGTCCGTGAGGACGGATCACCCGCCAACCTGATGGATGTTTACGTCAAACGCGAACTGCCTAAGTCCTTCATCGGGCAGATCCCGGTCATCAACTTCGCGGTCATCGTTGACGCCTTGTTTGTTTTTTCAAGCGAACGCCGTACCCTTCACGATCTCCTGGCCGGGACCATCGTCGTGGACATCGGCTCCTGGCGGATCAAGCGGAAGGAATTGAAAAACCTGGGGAACATTCCTTCGATCAAGCGCCTGTGTCCCTATTGTGCGGAGCGCTACTCCGAAGGCGCGCTGGTCTGCCCCTCCTGCGAGCGCGACCTGGCGGTGAAACTTTCACCGGAAGCCATGAACACGTTCCTGAGCAACCCGGAACGGTTGCGGAAAGCAAACCGGCTCTTTGCCTGGGGGGACTACAAGGAAGCCCTGGAATTGTACGAACGGGTCGTGAAGGAAGATCCGGATTGTCTGGATGCCTGGTTGTGTCTCCTCACCTCCGTGGGCGTCAGGGACGAGCTCAAGCAACAGGCCCGGAAGAATGTGCAGCGGATCCGTTCCGCGCAGGGTTGATGCCGCCGTTGCAGCCGGATCATGATGATGCTCGAGAGGGAATGTCCCGATTCCAGCAACCTCGTTACCATGACCCTTCGCCGCTACCCGCGTTCCTGAGATCCCCATGCGCCTGCCCCATCTTCCCTTCGTGAAAGTCTGCTGCATCTCGAGCCTGGAGGAGGCCCGGATGGCCATGGCCGGTGGCGCATCGGCCCTGGGCCTGGTCTCCGAGATGCCCAGCGGTCCCGGCGTGATTTCCGATGAGCTCATCGCGGAGATCGCGGCCCAGGTACCGCCGCCCATAGCCACGTTCCTGCTCACCTGCCGCCAGGACGCTGATGCCATCATCGAGCAGCACCGCTTCTGCCGCACGAACACGATCCAGCTGGTGGACTTCGTGGCGGTGAAGGATCTCCAGAAGCTCCGCGCCGCATTGCCGGGCATTCGCTTGGTGCAGGTGATCCACGTGTCCGGACCCGAATCCGTGAAGGAGGCTGTCTTTGTCGCTCCCTTCGTGGATGCGCTGCTGCTGGACTCCGGCAATCAGAAGCTGCCTGTGAAGGAGCTGGGCGGCACTGGCCGGACCCACGACTGGAGCCTCAGCCGCCAGATTCGCGAGAACGCGGAACGGCCGGTTTTTCTGGCGGGTGGTCTGAATCCAGACAATATCCAGGATGCCGTGCGCACGGTCCGGCCCTTCGGCCTCGATCTGTGCAGTGGCGTGCGGACCCAAGGGAAGCTGGATGCGGGCAAGCTCGAGGGCTTCTTCCAGGCCCTGGCCCAGGCCTGATCCGTTCAGCGGCGCCCATCGTCCGCTGGGAGGCAGCGGATGGAAAATCATGGATTCCGCCGGAGATCCGGGTACTACTTCAGGTGGATTCATCAGGCGTTCCATCGGGAGCGCGCACCAGCGGAGCAGTCATGGAAAAGAACACCCTCGAAAGCGTCATGGATCGCCTCAATGAACTGATCCGCCAGCGCGAGCGCTTCCAGGCGAAGTACGGTGCCCGAGCCACGATGTTCCTGGGCGGCCTGCCTTCTCTGTTCCGCCTTTTCTACCGCTTGAATTTCGATCTCGGTGTTTCCGCCGAGCATCGTCGCAAGGCTGCCTCCATCGCGGTCTACATCGCGGAGTCCCACGACTTTTGCGGGGAGTCGAACCTGGGCGTGGAAGGCCTCATCGACGACCTCTGGCTGGCCTACGCGGGTTTGGCGCAACTGCTGAAGGCTTTGCCTGCGGAAGCGCTCCAGCGCCACTGGCTCTCCTCGATTCCCTTCGACTCCGTGTGCGCAATGTCCGGGCAGACGGAGGAGCTGGAACCCCACGTGCCCTCCCGTGTGATCGGCCTTCTGAAATCCTTCATCGATTGATGATGCAAGCGATCCTGTGAAACCCGCCAGCGGCGCGGATCTATCTGCCCATCAGTTTTCCCACAAATTGTAAAAATTGAAGTACTGCCAGGGATACTGCTGCACAAACTGCTCGAGGCAATCAGCGAATTGCTGCGCATAGGGTGCATAGCTACCGGGATTGCGGCCCAGTTCCGGCGGCACCTCAATGACCTTTGCCAACCTCAATTTATAAGTCCGGGAACTGATGCGGGAAGCCATCATCACGGCAATGGGGACTTTGGTGGCTGAGGCAAGCAGATAGGGGGAAAGGGGCAGGGAAATCTCGTCACCAAGGAATGTGGCTTTGACGGTATTCTGCTCATTGCCGAATACGCGATCACCCATCAGACCTACAATCTCGCCGCGACGGAGCGTTTGCATCATTTCGACCACGCTCGTCAATCCGGTTCTTGGATCGATGACCCGAATGCCGTAACGGCTGAGGAGATCCTGAACCCTTGGGTCCGGGATCATGACAATGGATACGGTTTTTTTCAGGTGCTTCAGCGCAGACAAGCCGACCTGCCAGCATCCCACGTGGGCATTGACGAGTACGATGCCGCGGGGTGGTTCACAAAATTCATAAATCTGTTCTGCATCCGGGCAGACGGCGGTCAGTGAACCTTCACCCAGGACGTTGTAGGCCAGCAGGTCCACCAGTGTCATGCCGAATTCGGAAACCAGGCGGCAGGACCGGATGAATCGGCGGACCCAGCTTTGGTCATCCGGGAACCGTCGCCTGAGGTAGTAACCGGTGCGAGAGCGGAGGGAGGGATAGAAAAGCACGTACCAGAACGACACTATCCACGTGATGCAGTAGGTGGATCTCTTGCCAAGGGCCGTCAGCAGGATCCGGACAAAGGTTCGCTCCCAGCGCGGCCCCATGTTCTGTTCGGACCATTTGGTTGGAGGAACAGGAGTCGTGCTTCGAGTGGCGGATGGATTCTCTTGTTTTTCTGCATCCATGTTGCGGCACAACGTTCAATTTAGGATCGACAGGATTCGGGAAAGCAGCCCAGCCTGTCAACCTCCGTTCCCAACTGCAGCAGTTGCAAATCCCGTCAAAACATGAAAACTATCCTATCAACGATGAAGGCAGAACGGATTTCTGAACCTCTGGCAATCACTGGAATGGGTTGCATTTCTGCGTTGGGGCGCGATGTCGCATTTACGCGGGCTTCGCTTTTCTCCGCTGGGCTTGATCCGGTTCCGTGTTCGCGCTTCGTCACGAACCATCCGGAACCCTTCCCTGTCTTTGAAATACCGGATGCCTGGTTGTCTTGTGACAGCCTGGACGCAAGCAGCAAACGGTGCAGCGCGCTGGCCCGGATGGCGGCATCCGAAGCGATCACCATGGGCAAGATCGGAAAGGGGGATCGCGGTCGAATCCGCATTGGTTTGTCCATGGGTACGGTGGCAGGAGATCCCTTTGACGAGCAGGGAATCATCACGGGCCAGAGGCCCGATTGGGAATCCTTGAATCGATACGTAAGGGGCTGGCCTGCCGTCCAGGTGCATCGAGCGCTGTCCCTGGATGGACCGTATCAGATGGTGACCACCGCATGCTCATCCGGAGCGGTTGCGATTGCCCAGGGAGCCGCCTGGGTCCGGGACGGGGTTTGTGATGCGGTCTTGGCGGGAGGAGCCGAAGGGCTCACTCGCATCTGCTACGACGGCTTCGCGTCACTGATGCTTGCAGACAAGCAGCGATGCAAGCCCTTCGACCGCCATCGCGCCGGGCTCAATCTTGGCGAGGGCGCCGGATTCCTGCTGCTGGAACATCCTGACTCGGCCAGGAATCGCGATGCGGTCATCCTGGGTTGGCTGCTCGGGGATGGCATCGCATCGGATGCCTACAATCTAGCCAAGCCGAAGCCCGATGGGACCGCATTGCGCCGGGCCATCTTCGGATCGATGGAACGGTCGGGAGTCAAGTCCGAGGAGATCGGCTTCATCAACGCCCATGGCACCGGCACTGCGGACAATGATGCGGTGGAAGCGCGGACGTTTCTGGAGGTCCTGCCTGGTGTGCCATTCGTTTCCACCAAGGCAATGACTGGCCATACGCTTGGTGCTGCGGGTGGGATCGAGGCGCTGCTCACCGTCATCAGCCTGATGGAACGTCGCGTGCCTGCCAGCATGGGCTTCAATGACCGCTGCCCCGAATGCGGCTGCAGTCCCCTTTCCCGCAGCATGACTCTCGTCAAATCCATTGCGATGTCCACATCGGTGGGTTATGGCGGGAGCAACTGTGCCCTCATTTTTGCCGGTGCAAGCGGAAGGGTTGCATGAACCGGCGCTTGGATGTTTGCGGCGTGGGGGTGACCGGAGGATTTGGTCACGGCTGGCACGCATTGAATCGGGCGGTCGCTTCGGACGAATCGATGGCTCGGAATGTGGACATAGAACATGCCGGCCGCGTGATTTCGTATCCGGCCTATCTTCCAGATCTGGACACGCTGGCGAGCCAATTGGGTGTCAACGGACTGAGGCGCATCGATCGTTTTTCGCGCATGGCGGTGCTGGCTGGGGCCATGGCCCTGGAGGATGCCAAACCGATGAACACGCCACGCGAGCGTATCGGCGTCATCATCGCCACGGGATACGGCACCCACGAGTCGATGTTCATGTTCTACGACTCCTGCCACAAGTATGGGGAATCCGGCGCCTCGCCCCTGCTGTATTCCAATTCGGGCCATTCAAGCGTGCTGGCGCACGTAACGATCCAACTGAAGCTGGAGGGGCCCGGTAGTGTGATCTGCCAGCCCGGCGCGGCATTCACCATGGCCATGGTATCGGCGACGCACTGGTTGCATGCGCATCGCGTGGATGCGGTGCTGCTGATAGCCCTTGATGAGTGCCATCCCATTCTTCGTTCGGCTTGGCATCAGAGCTTTGGCGATGCTGGACGGGGACCGATCAGTCCGTTCGCCCTTGACCATCACAGCGGGATGCTGGCTGAAGGCGCGGCGGCCTACGTCCTGACCCGGTCTGGCTCCGCAGAAAGGTCTAGGTACGGCAGCATCGATCATTCGCAATGGCTGAAATCGGGAGCAGCGCCTGCCATCGGGCCCGGTGAGTTGGCGGTGATTGGCGCCGACGGGATGCTGTGCACGAGCCGGCACTACCGGGAGATGGCGGAAACGCTTGCATGCGCGGCTTTTTCTCCGGCCTTTGGAAGCATGCCCATTGGCATGGGCCTGAACATGGGAGCTGCCCTGGGATTGTGGAGAGACGGGGCTTCCAACTTGCATCCCAGGTATTGGCACCCGAGATTGCGCAAGAGTCCACCTACTTGGCCTCAGGTCGTTCATCTCATCGAATGTACCGGCGAAGGCGACATGGGCCATGTCGTCCTGTCCCGGAATTAACTGCAGCGCTGTCCCAAGCTGGATGGTTACCGAGACCACTGCTTAATGCACTAACGATGGAAGCCCATCGGCGTCATCACTTTCCGGACGAACCCAAGGCTCTGATCGAACCGACCTCGCCCGATCAAGATGGCCCGTGGGACGGCTGGGTCCAAGACCTTCAGTGTTTCATCAAAGTAGTCTGCGAATGCTGCATACTGCGATGCCATGGCCCACTGATGATGGCGATCAATCGTCTGTGATCCCGTTCCGGAATTTCCCGGATCCCGGTCCATGAATCCTCGCCGACGGTACACTTGAGCCATTCGGAGCTGAGGATGCTGGAAGCCTCTGGAATCAAGGTTGTGGCGAAGCGGCTGGGAGCGAAGGCCTGCGGCATCGCCTCCATCGATCGTTTCGACGGCGCGCCCGAGGGCTTTCATCCGACGGATATCTATTCCGCCTGTCGCTCCGTGGTGGTCTTTCTCAAGGAGATGCCCCCGGACATCATCCTGCAGGAGAATCCCATCCCTTATACCCATGCCGCGTACCAGATCTACGGCGAGCTGGACCGCCTGGGCATGGACCTTTGCAGGATTCTGGAATCCGAAGGCATGCATGCGGTGCCCGTGCCCACGGACACGCCCTACCTGCACTGGGAACCGGAGCGCAGCCACGGCATGGGCATCCTCTCCCTGCGGCACGCCGCGGTGCGCGCGGGTCTGGGTGTGCTGGGGCGCAACAACCTGCTGATCAACGAGCGCTTCGGCAACATGGTCTATATCGGCGCGGTGCTCACCAACGCGTGGCTCCAGGCGGATCCCATGATCGAGAAGGACGTCTGCCCGCCCAAGTGCCGCATCTGCCTCGACCGCTGCCCCGTGGGCGCCCTCGACGGGACCACGGTGAAACAATCCCTATGCCGCAAGCAATCTTTCTTCAAGACCGAACGCGGTTTCGATCTCTACGCCTGCAACCTCTGCCGGAGACTGTGTCCGCTGCGGCTGGGGCGTGCATGATCGCGATCCGCGCCATCCAGGAGAACGACGCGGAGTGTTTCCTGCGCCTGTGCAAGATCCTGGATGGAGAAACCGCCTTCATGATGCTGGAGCCGGGCGAGCGCCAGACCACGGTGCAGGAGCAGCGGGAGCGCATCGAACGCATCCTGTCCCAGGACAACCAGATCATCTTCGTGGCCGAAGAGGACAACCATCTGGTGGGCTACGTGGCGGCCTTCGGCGGCAGCTACCAGCGGAACCGGCACTGCGCCTACCTCGTGGCTGGCATCCTGCGGTCCCATGCGGGACAGGGGCTGGGCACGCGATTGTTCCAGGAAGTGGACGCGTGGGCGCAACGCCAAGGCCTGCGCCGCCTGGAGCTGACCGTCATGACCCACAACCTGGCTGGCTTAGCCCTCTATCGCAAGATGGGCTTCGAGGTGGAAGGAGTAAAGCGGAATTCCCTCATGGTCGGAAACGAGCCCGTGGACGAGTTCTACATGGGCAAGCTGCTGGAGTGAGGTCCGGCTCCGCTTCCATGCCATAATGTTCGTTCGTTCGTTGGGTGCGATGCCAGCCGCATCGCAGGCATGGGACAGGGTCGGGCCGCCCTTCCGCTTCCTGGGGACTCCATGCCATTCGCCATGATGACGGCCGATCCGGTTTCGGGCACGCTCCTGCTCCTGGCCGCACTCTGGCTGGCGGCAAAGGTCGGCGGTGAGCTGGCCTTGCGTCTGCACTTGCCTGCAGTTGCGGGAGAGCTGGGCGCGGGCATCGTGCTTGCCATTCTGCACGGGCGATTCTCAACAATCCCGGATATCGCGGCCTCTTCCGAGGCAGGGCTGCTGGCCAGTCTGGGTGTCGTCATTCTCATGTTCGCCGTGGGCCTGGAGAGCACGGTGCCACAGATGCTGAAGACCGGCCTGGCCTCGCTGCGAGTGGCCGTGATTGGTGTCCTCGTGCCGCTGGCGCTGGGAATGACGGGCGCGTGGCTCGTGCTCCCGGCCGGCACCAACGCGGTGGTGGATCTCTTCATCGGCGCGTGCCTGTGCGCCACCTCCATCGGGATCTCAGCCCAGGTGCTGCGGGAGAAGGGAGCCGCGAGAGGGGCGGAGGGTCGTGTCATCGTCGGCGCCGCCGTCATCGACGATGTGCTGGGGCTTCTGGTGCTCGTGGGCGTGTCCAGCCTCGTGACCGTCGCTGGTAGCGGTACCGGCCTGCCCTGGGGCAGTCTTGCGAGAACCCTTGGCCTCGCAGTGGGCTTCCTGGCTTTGGCTCTGACCCTGGGGCGGCTCGTGACGCCGCATCTCTTCCGCCTGGCGAACCGGTTCCGCAGCGAACAGATTTTGCTGCCCACGGGCCTCGGCTTCGCGTTCCTCCTGGCCTGGCTGGGACACGTGGCGGGCCTCGCGCCCATCGTCGGCGCCTACGCCGCGGGCCTCATTCTGGAGCCCGCCCACATCCGCGTGCTGGAAGAGCGGGAACTCCATTCCCTCGAGGAGCTCGTGCACCCGCTGGTGGTCACCTTCGCGCCCCTCTTCTTCGTGCTCATGGGCGCGCGGGTGGATCCCGCCACGCTGCTGGATGCGCGGACCCTGGCGCTGGCGCTGGTTCTCGCAGGCCTTGGCACCTTCGGGAAATTCGTGGCGGGCTTCACCGCCGGGAAAGGCTTGCGCTCCGCCGTGGTGGGCTGGGGCATGGTGCCCCGGGGCGAAGTGGGATTGATCTTCGTGGCTGCTGGCAGTTCCCTGCTGCTGGCGGGACGGCCACTGATGGAGTCCTGGGTGCAGGCGGGCGTCGTGGGGGCGCTGCTGCTCACGACAGTAATCGGGCCGGTGGGATTGGGTTGGGCATTGAAGCGGACAACGCGTGAGTCATGACTCCAGGCGGCAGGTCTATGCGATGGCTTTTCGTAGGGCCGCCCGCGCCAACAATCGCGTGGAATCCAGCGTGGGCAGCGGCGAGTTGGCGTCGTTCATGATCAGCGGGATTTCCGTGCAGCCCAGCACGACGGCATCGCAGCCCTTCGCCTTCAGGCGTCCGATGACGCGCTGGAAGGTGGCGATGGCCTCGGGCTTGAAGACGCTGCACACTAGCTCGTCCATGATGATGCGGTTGATTTCGTTCCGCTCATCCTCATCCGGGCGCAAGTACGTGAGACCGCGCGCGGTGAGCTTTTCCGGATAGACCTCGCTCTCCACGAGCCACTTCGTGCCGGTGAGACCGATGCGCTTGAAGCCGCGCTCGACAGCGTGCGCGGCCACGACCTCGGCGATGTGCAGCCAGGGCAAGGGCGAGCGCGCTTCCACGAAGGGCAGGGCCTGGTGGATGGTGTTGTCGGGGCAGATTAGGAACTCCGCACCCGCCTTGGCGAGTTTGTGCGCGGAGGACAGCATCAGCTCACCCACGCCGGGCCAGTCGTCGCGCTCGATGCAGGCCACGTAATCCGCGAGGGAGTGGGTGTGCAACGAGACTTCGGGATGGCCATGGGTACCCAGGAATTCAGAGCCTTCCACGCAGATGGTCCTGTAGCAGAGGGCTGCTCCCTCGGCGGAACAGGCGACGATGCCGATGTGCTGGGCCATGCGTTCGCTCCTTCAAGGATGACGCGCCATCCACTCACGCTCGAGCAGGGCGAAGATGACATCGTCGGCCCAGGCTCCCTTGAACCAATAGCTCTCCACCAGGTGTGCTTCTTGCCGCAGGCCGCACCGGGCCAGGAGGGCCATGGAGGCCTGGTTCCGGGGATCCACGGAGCCGAACGCGCGATGGACTTTCAATTGGTTGAACAGATGACCGAGCAAAGCCCGAAGGGCTTCCGAAGCCAGTCCGCGGCCCTGGAAGGAGGGCATCAAGGTGATGCCGATCTCCGCCTGGCGGGGGTCCCCAGCGGTGAGATGGACGCCGCAGTCGCCGATCAATAGCGCGGGTTCCCGCAGGGCGATGCCCAGTTGGAACCACTTGCCGGGTGCAGGCTCAGCCTTCTGCAGGGAATCGATGAAAGCTAGGATTTCATCCGCCGATGCTGGCGCCCAGCCCTGGTAGCGGCTTACGTCAGGATGGGAGCGGTACTCGAACATGACCGCAGCATCGGAGGGCACGAGGCGCCGGAGCACCAGCCGATCCGTTTCGATCCTGGTGAATCCCGATAACGTTTCCTGGCTCTCCATGGCCTCCCTCACGGGATCTGCAGCCATTCCCTCAGTAGCCCCAATTTCCTGCAAAGCTCGCTGAAACGCTCCACTGGGAAGCCCATGACGGTGGCGAAGCTGCCCTCGATGCGTTCAATGAAAAGGGCGGCGACACCCTGGGCGGCGTAGGAACCGGCCTTGTCCATGGGCTCGCCGGTGGAGACGTACCACCGAGCCTGGGCTTCGGTCATGGGGCGCAGGAAAACCTCGGCGGTGTCTACGATGCTGTGGACATCGCCATCCTTGCGCAGGCAGAGACCCGTGTGCACTTCGTGGTTGCGGCCCTGGATGAGTCCCAGCATGCGCACGGCGTCGTTGGTGTCGGTGGGCTTGCCCAGCACGTGATGATCCACGGCCACGATGGTGTCCGCGGCGATGACCCAGCGACCCGGATTCACGAGGGCAACGATCTCGGCCTTGGCCCGGGCCAGGCGCTCCACCATGACCACGGGGTCCTCGCTGGCTAAGGGCGTCTCATCGACTTCGGGCTTCCAGACTTCGTAGGGAATCTGCAGCGCCTCCATCCACTGCCTTCGGCGGGGCGAACCCGAGGCCAGGATGGGGGGCGGGAAATGGAGGGTGATATCGCCGGTGCTCATGGTGTCTTCCTACGCCATGCTACCAGCAGGGTGCCCATGCCCAGGAAACCCAGCATCGCGGGCAGCAGCCAGGTTGCACGGGCGGGCGTCTTCACGGACCGCCAGGTGAGCGTGAAGGCGTATGAATCCTCGGTCATGGGACTGCCCCACAGCACCCAGCGCCCATCTTCGCGGAAGATGCCGGACTTGCCCGTGAGGGTGGCGCGCAGCAGCGGCAATCCCGATTCCACGGCGCGGAGCCGGATCTGGGCTCCGTGCAGATCCGTGGCGATGCTGCGCTCGAACCAGCCGTCGTTGGTGTGGTTGGTGAGGAGCTCGCCGCCGGCGATGGCCAAGCCATCCTGCACACGTCGAGTATCGAGGGCCTCGCTGCAGATGATGGGATGAACCTTCAGTTCCCCCTGAGGCGTATTGAACGTGAAGCTGCTGCGCTCCGTGAGCTCGCCGGCTTCCTGGGAGATGAAGCCCAGCTTCTCGTCCAGCCATTTGCGCACTGGCTCCGGGCCCGGCATGCGCTCACCGAAGGCCATGGGATGGCGCTTGGCCTGGGTGAAGCTGGGACGACCGTCAGCCTCGCCGCGCACGAGGTTCATTAAGCCGCCTTCGGTGCCGAAGAGCCACGCGATGTCGCGACGCTGGGCTTCTTCTCGCAACCTTGGATTGGGGCCGCGGTCATCGCGGCCTAGGATGGCGCTTTCGGGCCACAGCAACAACGTCGCCGTACCGGGACGTGGCAATTCGCGATTCTTCAGTTCCATGTCGGAACGGGCCCACATCTCCTCTTCCATGCCGGGCCTGCGTTCGCCGGGCTCGAAGTTGGGCTGGATCATCACCACGTCGAGGGTGCGTTCAGGCCCGCGCGGCAGCAAGTACCATGCGCCATTCAGCACCAGGAACAGCGCCACCAGGCTGCAGGGCACCAACGCGGCGCGAAGGGGGCGCTCCTGGGCGAGCCATGCGCCCGCAAGGGCACCGCAGCCCCAGAAGAGCGCGGAGCCGCCCGCGGAAGTCAGGAACGCCGCGCTGCGGGCCAGCCAGGGAACGGCGCCCAGGGGCGCGCCCCAACTCCAGATGTACACATGGAAGCCGTAGACCTCCCACAGCACGATGCCGAAGGCCGCTGCCAGTGCGGCTCCCCACGCACCGCAGCGGCGGTGGATCCGGCGCGTGAACCAGGTCACGGCCAGGAAACCGAGGGCTTCCCAGGCATAGAAAAGGCAGGAGCCCAGCAACGCGAGCCAAAGGGGAAGCCCGCCTTTGATGGCGATGACCTGGGGCACCCAATGGAAGATGCCGATGATGCCCAGCAGGAAGGAGAGGAACAGCCAGCCCAAGGAACGACCGCGGAACGTGGCTTCGAACACCAGCGCCGGAAAGAGAAAGGCGAGGATCGGCTCGTGGTAGCCGTAACCCGACGCAGCCGGGAAACGGAAGATCAATGCGAAGATGCCCGCCAATACGAGGGTCCCAAGGAGCTTGATCCCCCAGCTCTGGCGGATCAACGGGACCTCCGGGCCACCTCGTAGCAAGCGATCCCCGCGGCCACCGCGGCGTTGAGGCTTTCCATGCCCAGGATGGGAATGGCCAGGAACTTCACCGCGGAGGGCAGCGCGGCGTCCTTCCAGCCGTGGCCTTCGTTGCCCACGAGGATGCGCACGGGCTCCGTGAGATCGGCCTTGTCCAGGCGCAGGGCCTTCTTGTCGCCGTGGAGGGCGAACCACTTGCCTTCATCGGGAACGAGGTGTTCGTAGCGTCGGATGGGCAGCAGGAAGGCCGCGCCCATGGTGCCCCGCAGGGCTTTGGGACTGAAGGGATCGGCGCAGCCGGGGCCGAGGATGGCCTCCTGAAAACCAAAAGCAGCGGCGCTTCTCAGGATGGCCCCGAGGTTGCCGGGATCCTGGATGCCCCAGGGCAGGATCACACGGGAAGTCAGGGGTGTTGTGGGTTCAGGCCCCAGCTCCATGAGCAGGGCGTGGTCCGGCGGGCTGCCCGCGGAGGCAAGATCGCGCATGAGGGATTCCCCCAGCACCAGTGTTTCCGGGGCTCGCAGTTTCTCGAGGAGGTGCGGTTTCGCGCCCTCCAGCCGCAGCCAGGTGACCGGTCGGAACCGCTCGCCCGCGAAGGTCTTGGCGGATTCGACCCAGGCCTCGATGAGCTTGTCGCCCAGCAGGAGCGTGTGAGTCCGTTTCAGGCCTGTGGGCGACAGGAGATCCTTCAGGGCCTTGAATCGGGGGTTCGCTTTGCTTGTGATCGTGAGCGCGCTGTCCATGTCATCCAGCCTATCGAAGGATCGCTGCCAATCCAATGAAGGGTCTTCGGTCAGAACCCGCAAGATTCCCGTCGCGGGTCCGGAAAACACCACATGGGCATTCCGGCTCCGGCGTGGGGTGCGGTTTCAACCTATCCGAAGGGAACATTCGGCAATATAAAAATGCCACACTCATCCCGGATGTCCTCCGGAACGGCGGAATTCCATGGTCTCATCCGGCGTATTCTCGCGCCACCCGGATGAAACCGTGGCCCCGCGTTCCATGAATCAGGATTGTCTCCTTGCCGTGCAGCACTTTTGCGGATCCGGTTGAGTCCTAGTTTTTAGTCATGCGGAAACATGGAGATTTTTAACATTTTCCTTTCAGGAAATGGCTCCGCCGGAGCGGAATGCGAGGAAACCCATTCTCCTGGACCGCATTCCGTACCATGCTTTTCGAGGCCATTCATCGCAGTCCGAAGTCGGTCGCGGTCAATCACGCCGAAGGCGCGCGGGGGGTCTGCGCGTCCGGAAGCCCAAACTGATACATGGAGAGCCACATGGCAACCAGAGAGATCATCCAGGTCGAAGACCGGGTGCCCCTGCTGAAGGGAATCCCCTTGAGTCTGCAGCACCTGTTCGCGATGTTCGGGGCTTCGGTGCTCGTGCCGATCCTCTTCAACAGCGCGGCCAAGGCCACGGTAGTGGATCCGGCCCTGGTGCTGATGATGAACGGCATCGGGACATTGATCTACCTCTTCATCTGCCGCGGCAAGGCCCCGGCCTTCCTGGGCTCCAGCTTCGCCTTCATCGCGCCCACGATCACGTGCATCACCCTGGCGAGCTCGCCGGGCCTGGGCTTCCAGCACGCGCTGGGCGGCTTCGTCTTCGCGGGCATCACCTTCAGCGTGGTGTCCTTCATCATTCGCATCGCGGGCCGGAACTGGCTCAACATTGTGCTGCCTCCGGCGGCCATGGGCGCCATCGTGGCACTGATCGGCCTGGAACTGGCGCCGGTAGCCACGGGCATGTCCTTCCAGCAGAACGGCCACGTGAACAGCATCGCGACCACGATCTCCCTCTTCACGCTCCTCGTGGTGATCGTGGGCTCACTGGTGTTCCGCGGCTTCTTCGCGGCCATTCCCATCCTCATCGGCGTGCTGGCCGGTTACGCCCTGTCCGCCGTCATCAACATCTGGGTCCCCGGCACCTTGGACTTCAGTTCCCTGCAGAGCGCCTCCTTCTTCGGCGTGCCCCACCTCGTGCTGCCGGTCTTCGATTGGCCCTCCATCCTCATCATCCTGCCCGCAGCGCTGGTGGTGATCTCCGAGCACATCGGCCACCTCTTCGTCACCAGCAACATCGTGGGCCGCGATCTGTTGAAGGTGCCCGGGCTCCACAACTCGCTACTGGGTGACGGGCTCTCCACCACGCTTTCCGGCCTGTGCGGTTCCTGCCCCACCACCACATACGGCGAGAACATGGGCGTCATGGCCATCACCCGCGTCTACTCTGTGTGGGTCGTGGGTGGAGCGGCCGTCATCTCCATCGTCATCGCCTTCTTCGGGCAGGTGAGCGGCGCCATTCGCAGCATCCCCGTGCCCGTCATTGGGGGCGTGAGCATGATGCTCTTTGGCGTCATCGCGGCCTCCGGCCTGCGCATGCTCATCGAGGCCAAGGTGGATTACTCCAAGAGCCGCAACCTGTTGCTCTCCGCCATCGTCCTGGTGGTGGGCGTCTCCGGCGTCAGCATCAAGTTCGGCAACACAGAGTTGAGGGGCATGGTGCTGGCCACCATCGTGGGCATGGTGCTGAGCCTCTTCTTCTACCTGCTGGACCGCCTGAAGCTCACCAACGAATCCGCGGACGCATTGGAGACGGCGAGCGCTCCCGAATCCGCCGGTGCGAGTCTGGCCGAGGAAATCGTCAACTAGAACTCATTCAGGCTCACTGCACGCTGGCGTGGAAACCATTCCTGGTTTTCACGCCAGCTTCTCGTTTCAAGGGCGCTTCTTTCCCAGGGAAATCAGGTTCAGGATCTCCGTGATGAGCACGTGGACGCCGTGGCTTCCCCCGGCGATGAAGCTGCCCGTGAGCACTACGTCCAGGATGCGCCGGCCGGATCCCGGGCGGGCGGCCAGCAGGGGCTCCATCACGCGATAGCCGAGGAGGCCCAGGGTCAGGCCGATGCCGAGGCTCAGGATCAGCGCCCACTGCCGGGTCTGGGTCTGGAACTTCACCAGGGCGTGGCTGGCGGCATCATGCTCCTCCAGCAGAGCCTTTGCCTCGGTGTCCCGCGCCTGGGACGTCTTGCCTGCGTCCACCTTGAGCCAATCCAGGCCGGTCTTCGCATTGAGCTGCTGCTGCTTGAGGGAGGCCAGCTCGGGCTCGCGGCAGGTGGACACGATGACCTCGATGGAGCGCTCCACGAAGACGATGATGAAAAACAATGGACCCAAGGACTGGAGAATCTCGGCCAGGGTGAGCTTCTTCATGGCGAGGGGATCCAGGTTCACCCAGGTCGCGATGAAGCCAGCGAACACCAGGGCCAGGAGGATGGTGCCCTCCCAGACATAGTCCAAGGCCAGCTCTTTCCAGTTCCGCCGATGCTCCTCCGTGGCCGGTGCCGCATGGGCCGGGTGTTTCGCCATGGCTTACTCCACTCTCGATTTTGCAGATGACTTGAATCGAGTTTAGCGCGAAGCGGAGATCGGAAAAATCATGCACGGGTTGAACGACCAAGGGCCGGGATCACCCGGCCCTTGAGATCGCAATTCGGTTTGAGTCTACGCGGTGTATGTGGCGTCGCTGAAGCCGAGCATGGGATAAAAGATGAAGGGAAGAATAGCCAACCCGAGCCCAAATCCTGTGCTCTTTCCGAATTTCTTTGCGACATCGATGCCGAGAAGGATCAAAACGACAAGGTTCACCACTGGAATGAAGCAGAGAATGATCCACCAAGCAGGGCGGCCTGCGATCACAGTCAGCAGGTAGAGGTTATAGATGGGAACGATGGCCCCCCAGCCTGGCTGCCCAGCCTTGACGAAGGTCTTCCACATGCCAGCGATCGCGAGGACCACGATTGCCAACCAGATGATCGAGAAGATGCAGCCGCCCATGGCCATTCCTTTCATGAAGTGTGGAGGTGGGTGCACCAAGGGCGGATTCACGACGGCGCGATGTCGAGGAACGGCTCTGGCGCGGGGTTGAAGATGGGACTGGAGACCGGAAGTATAGCGCTCGGGTTTCGGATTTCAATGAATGAAATTGGTCTCTTCACTGAATTGAAACACCTGTCCCCGGCCGGAATTGCCGTCCAGCTCCACGCGGAAGGCGCCTGTCACCAATAGGTCTTCGGCGGAGGCCTCGCTCGCTTTCGCCTCCACACCGCGATGGATTTCCTCCAAGCATGCCATGAGACTTGGTTCCAGGGCCGCGGCATCCTGGATGATCACCGGCGCGCGCTCGATGTTGTCCGCGGCATGGCTGCCGGAATAGCCCGCCAGGCTGTGGATCCCCGCCCGGGATTTGAGGGAGATGACCGCTTGCGGAGAAAGGCCGCTGTAGAGGCTTTCGAAGCCGCTGGAGCCCACCACGAATTCCTCCGCGTCGGGACCGATCAGCAGATAGTCGCTCCGATGGGTGCGGTCCAGTTCCCGCAGGAAGGCCTGGGTACGCGCTTTCCCGAGCAGGCTGACAATCTCGTTGGAAAGCACCACAGCCTGAGACAGGGTGCGCTCCATGTGCCCGAAGGCATGGGTGCTGGCGGCCAGCAGGCGATGATGCGGTTCCAGGGCCGTGAGCTGGATGGGCGCGTCGGAGGCGCTGGTGGTTTGGGGCCTTACCTGCAGCAGATGAAATTCGTAGGTGAGGTTCGAGGTGGGCTGGCCATTGGCGTCCGTGCCTTCCTCCAGCACCGGGCGAATGGCGAACTCCATGCTCACGGATTGCCGGGTCTCCGCCAGCAGATCATCCATGACGCGGCGCAGCAGCAGACCCAGATCGAAGAATTCCCCGCGGCGGATGCGCATGGGCAGATCCATGGCGTCGTAAATCTCCATGGATAGCGACTGGCCCGAGGACCAGTCCGTAACGCGGTGATACGAGGCCAGGATCTGGCGCAGTACGGATGGAATGTGCGCCGCAATGCCCTGCGCGTTGTCGGTACGGCGCCGGTCGAAGAAGATCTCCCGGGTCTCGATGCTCGCGCGGCCACTGGCATCCACGGCCAGCACATCCAGCTTGGTCTGGCCGTTGTCCGGCGTGTCGTTTCTCGCGATGGGCTTGCCGCCGGTGGCGTAGGTGGTTTCCGGATCCAGGTACTCCCCCACCAGTTGTTCCATGCTCCCGTTGGATTTCAGGGAAAAGACGCGCGGTCCGCCTTCGGGATAGCTGCCCGTTTCGCCCACCATGAAGGTGCCCATGCCAAAGCCGATGCGCGCCACGGGATCCTCGCGGCGGATCTCCGGTCCCCAAGGCCACGTGTTCGTGCTCTTCACCACGCCGGAGATGAGCGGGAAGAAGTAGTCGCCATACCAGTCGCCGATGACGGGCTGGAAAGTGATGGACATGGATTCGCCCAAAGGGCTGAGGCCGCAGCGCATCATCATGCTGACGGCAGGCGGGCTGAAGAGGCTCGCCCACACTTGTTTGAGCACGTCCTCCAGGTAGTCGAGGCGCTCGTCGAGCGTCTTGCCATTGCGGTCGTCGTAGTAGACGAGGCTGTCGAAGAGGCCCGCCGATGGCAGCTTTCCGTCTTCACAGGAGGCGCTGGAGCGCAGGATGTAGAACTCGGTCTGGCTCTTCTGGAGCAGCACCAGCAGCTCTTCCTGGATCACGTTGGGCATGCGCGCCTTGCGGAAGGCTTCCTGGATCTCGCGGTAGTCGGCCTTGGTGTAGCCCTTGATATCGCGCTTGGCCCGCAACAACTCCTGCAACTCGGGGTTGTGGTGCAGGAAGGTGAAGTAGAACGTCGCGCCGAGCATCTTCGTGCCTGGCAGCACCACCTTTACCTTCTCCATGCTCGGGGGCCCGCCGAAGATGAGGTACTTCATCAGCAGGCAGTGGCCGAAGTTCTTGCCGCCCAGGGCCGTGTGATGGACGCCGATGGGAAAGCCCAGGTTGCGGATCTCCGTGATTCGGATGAGATCGATGAGTCGCTCCAGGGTTTCCTGCTCCCGATCGCCCAGATATCCGTAGTTGTCCGTCTTGCCTTCGCCCTTGCCCGAAATGAATTCGGAAAAGGGGGATTCCGTGAAGATTTCCTCGACTCTCATGGGTGGAAACTCCAGGCGAGGTGAGTGTTGTGGGATGGATGAGTGCACTGAGTATAGCCATGGCCCATTCAGTGCGTGGTCATTCCCGCATGGAACAGGACTTCAACCTTGGATGTCTCCGGACGAGGATCGAAGTGCCATTCACGGATCATGCAGCCGGGACCTTTCGCTGTCTTCTGCCCATCCTGTGAAGAGCAGATCCCGTTGCCGAGAAACGATGGTGGGAGGCTCGATTACCTCGCAGTTTCCGCAAACGACTGTGGATCAGCGCGCGAGTACCGCATCAACGACAACGGCGGCCATGACCATCAGCGCGAAGAGGTTGATGTCCATGAAGGCTCGCCAGAGCTGCTTCTGATTGAAGTGGTGGCGGAGCAGGCGGGTGGACCGTGCCAGCTGCCAGAGGCAACCGGCATAGAGCAGGACGAGGGCGGGAAGCGCGGAGAGCATGTGGAAAGCGGGCAGTGCCGCGCAGGCCGCGACGGCTGCGCAGGACCACGTGAAGATCAAACGGCGGATCTGGGGCTCGTCAAAATGCTTCGAAAGGGTGGGGAAGCCGGCCTTCTCGTAGGCTTCCCGGTGCAGGAGCGCCAGCAGCCAGAAGTGGGGCACTTGCCAGATGAAGAGCACGAAAGCCAAGCCGACCAAGGCCGGATCCGCCAAGGATCCGCCCGCCGCTGTCCAGCCGATGGCCGGAGGCAGGGCGCCGATGAGAGAACCGGGCACCACGGCGAAGGCGCTCACGCGTTTGAGGGGCGTATAGATGCCGTTGTACCAGATCATCGCCAGAAGTCCCAGGAGGGCGGGCGTCCAGCCCAGGAGGAGCAGCAGTGCGAAGCCCGACGCGGCGAGAGCGAGGGCGAAGAGCGTGGCTCCAGAGGCGCTGATGTCACCCCTTGGGATGGGGCGGTGCCGCGTTCGCTCCATGAGGGCATCGAGCCCATGCTCCTGGGCCTCGTTGAGGGCCGAAGCACCCATGGCCAGAAGGAGCGTGCCCGAAAGCGCTGGGATCAGGCTCCAGCCGAAACCGCGATGATAAGCGATGAACCCAGTGGCGGCCGTGAAGGTGGAGGCGCCGGAGATGCGAAGCTTGGTGAGTTCCAGCAGGACGGAGGGGCTGGGAAGGTGAACACGGGTGCCGGGATGCAGGGCGATGGACGGCGAACCAGCGTCCTTCCCGATTTTTCCATCATCCATGTCCATGCGTCTTCATCCGCGGTGAATGTCAAACTTCATTTCAATGTCTTCAAGTACGAGACCACCGTGGCTAACTCAGCGGAGGTCAGGGCGATGGTGGGCATGGCAGCGGGATAGCCCTTCAGGATTTCCTCTCGCGGCTTCAGGATGGCGGTGCGGACGAGTTCCTCGTTAACGACCTCTTGCCGGGTTGCGCCGTTGGAAACGATCTCCACCTTCTGGCCGAAGTGTCCCTTCAAAGTCGGGCCCACCATGGCATGGCCATCCACGGAATGGCAGGCGACACAGCCCTTGGCACGCATGATCTGCAGGCCCGCAGGTTCGGCTACCGCAGGTTTCTGAAGAGTCGCCTCCTTTGGCTCGCCTGGCTCGGGCGCATCCTCGCCGCCGAAGTACCAGGCTCGGAATTCCTCCTCGGGGACCACCACCACCTTGCTCAGCATCAGACTGTGATCCACGCCGCAGATGACCGTGCACTCGATGTCGTACGAGCCCAGTCGCGTGGCCTGGAACCAGGTGGTGTTGGCATGGGAGGGCACGGCATCGATCTTCAACCGGAAGGAGGGGACGAAGAAGCCATGCACCACATCGAGGCTGCGCACTTCCATCTTCATGGGCCGGTTCAGCGGGACGTAGAGCAGCTTCGTGTGCTTGCCGTTGGGGTATTCGAAGGACCAGTTCCATTGCCGGGCGGTGACCTTCACCACCATGGAGTCACTGGGGGCGCGCCGCATGTAGTCGAAGTTCGTCCAGCCGTAGTAGAAGATCGCCACGAAGATGATCAGGGGTAACACCGTCCAAATCGTCTCCAGTCCCGCGTGGCCCTCGATTTGAGCGGCCACGGGGTTGCGCTTCTTGCTGTAGCGGATGACGAAGAAGATCATCATCGCCGTGATGAAGATCAGGAAGGCCAGCGACAGTCCGAACACGACGAAGAAGACCGCGTCGGATTTCGCGGCGGAGGTGGAGGCTTCCTGCAACCAGTTCATGGCCTTCCCTCAGCGGAACGCGACATCGGAAAAGAGCAGGACGAAGAAAATCAGCAGGGTACCTAAAGTCACCAGCACCACGCCCTTGAGCAAAGGTCCTTCGTACTTCAGGTGCATGAAGAAGTAGAACACGAGCCCGGCCTTCAAGGGCGTGATGGTGAGCAAGCCCCATACAGCCGCCGCCTGACCGATGCGGCTCAAGGCGACCAGTGCTGCCGTGAGCAGCACAAGCGCCACCCAGACCTTGATGAAAGTCCCGTAGCCCGGGTGCTCGACGTGGGTTTCCGTTACGGCATGGTCAGTCATGGCACGTTCGTCCTTTCATTACGCCGCGAGATAGAAGAGCGGCAGCAGGAAGATCCAGATCACGTCCACCAGGTGCCAGTAGAGTCCGCCATTCTCCAAGTGGATGTAGCGGTCTGCGCGGACCTCGTCCTTGCTAATCATGCGCAGGATCCACGAGAGCACGATCATGCCAGCGATGACATGGAGGCCGTGCAGGCCCGTCATGGTGAAGTAGAGACCGAAGAAGATCTGTTCGCCGGGCAGGAGTGTGGCCAGATGGGCGGAATTGGGATAGAGCCCGTGATGGAATTTCGCGGCCCACTCGAAACTCTTGATGACGAGGAAGGTGGCGCCCAGGCCGAGGGTGGTGGCCAGGAAAGCCATGGAACGCGCCTTCTCACCGCGCTGAATGGCTACGATGCTCAGGACCACCGTGAGGCTGCTGGTGAGCAGGACGATGGTGTTGGTGACGCCCAGGGGGACATTCAGTTCTTCGCCCGCCTGATGGAATTCCATTGGATACCGGGAGCGGAGGTAGGAGTAGGCGATGAAGAGGCCGCCGAAGAGCACCATCTCCGTGACCAGGAACAGCCACATGCCCAGGCGGGAGCCGAAATCGTCGCGGTGCGCGTGCTCGTTCATTCAGCCTTCCTTCGCGAAATGGTACGGGCCGTGGGTGATGACGGGCTCCGTTTCGAAGTTCTCCACGGGCGGCGGACTGGGGATGGTCCATTCGAGAGTCACGCCGCCCCAGGGATTGGCTTCGGCTTTCGCACCCTTGAAGAGGGCGCGCAGGAGCTCGCCGAAGAACATCAGGAGGCCGAGGGCCAGGAACCAGCTGCCCACCGTGGCCACCACGTGCAGGTTGTCGAACTGCGGCAGGTGATGGTAGTAGCGGCGCGGCATGCCCATGAGGCCCAGGATCAGCATGCTGAAGTAGAGCATGTTGAAGCCCACGAAGATGGAAACCCAGGAAGCGTAGATGGCCTTCTTGGAGTACATCTTCCCGAACATCTTGGGGAACCAGTAGAGCAGGGCGGAAAAGAAGCCGAAACCCGTGCCGCCGAACATCACGTAGTGGAAATGGCCCACGATGAAGTAGGTATCGTGCACGTGCACGTTGACGGCGAGGGCTCCCTGCATGACGCCCGTGAGGCCGCCGATGCAGAAAAGGAAGATGAAGGTGAGCGCGAAAAGCAAAGGCGGCTGGAAGTCGATGGAGCCTTTGTAGAGGGTGCTCACCCAGTTGAAGACCTTGATGGCGCTAGGCACGGCCACGATCATCGTAAGCAGCGAGAAGATCATGTTCGCGAATTCGCTCATGCCGCTCGTGAACATGTGGTGGGCCCACACCAGGCTGCCCACGCCAGCGATGGCCAGGCTGGAAAAGGCGATGGCCTTGTAGCCGAAGGCGGGGCGCTTGGCGAAGGTGGGCAGAACCTCGGAGATGGCGCCCATGGCGGGCAGGATCATGATGTAGAC
>DCFP01000019.1:0-876 GCA_002319925.1 Holophagaceae bacterium UBA1801
AGATGGCCTGGGCTTCCACGGTGTGGATCACGGCCCCCGGACATTTCCAGGCCACGGCCAAACCCACGCTGCCGATGCCTGAACCCAGATCCGCGACCCGGCCGGGATGAGGACAACACTGAACGCCAAACCAAGCCGTCAGAATATCGTCCAAGGAAAAGCGGTGACCCTTGGCGTACTGGAAGATCTTCCAATGTCCACAGAGGTAGTCCAGGGTTTCATCGTCTTCCGGGAACATGCCCCCCGGAGGACGGGGCCCCGGGCGGATCCAGCCTTTGAAATCCGTGTCGTCCATGCACCCAGGGTAGCGGAACGGAATCGATCCGATCCGAATCCAAGGTGCATCCTTGCGCCGTGGAGGATGCATGAAATACATCCGGCACCTGCTCGACGAGAAAAACCGCCCCGTGGTTGCTGTGGCACCTACGGATACCGTCCAGCGCGCCTTGGCGCTCCTGGCTGAATTCAACATCGGAGCCCTGGTGGTGCTCGAGAAAGGTAAGGTGGTGGGCATTTTCTCCGAGAGGGATTTCGCCCGGAAAGTGGCGTTGCCTGGAAAATCCTTCCTGGCCACTTCCATCCGCGAGGTCATGAGCGACCACGTGTTCTATGTCACCCCTTCCCAGACCGTGGAAGAGTGTATGGCCATCATGACGGATCGCCGGATCCGCCACCTGCCCGTGGTGGACGAAACCCAGAAGCTCTTGGGCATCATCTCCATTGGAGACTTAGTGAAAGAGGTCATCTCCCACCAAGCCTTCCAGATTGAACAACTGGAGCGCTACATCACGGGTTGATGCAGTAGTCAGTGGTCAGTGGCGGGTGATCAGTAAACAAGGGCGCGGCCCGCAGGGCCGCATCCTCAACTGACCACTG
>DCFP01000019.1:1118-11735 GCA_002319925.1 Holophagaceae bacterium UBA1801
GGGCCGCATCCTCAACTGACCACTGACCACCGATCCCTGACGACTATTCTTCAAGCCCCGCAAACAACCCATCCTGCGGCAACGGCGGTTCCAGTTGAGCCAGCGCCTGGGCTTCCAGGTTGCCCTCGCCGAAGTCTGCCAGCCTGGGCAGGTCGTTGAGGCTGTTGAGGCCGAAATGCAGGAGGAATTTCTGGGTGGTGGCGTAGGTCATGGGCCGCCCCACGACCGGCTTCCGGCCTGCGGGAGCGATGAGTTCCCGCTCTAGCAGGCTCTTCACCTGGTTCGCGCTGGAAGTGACGCCCCGCAATTCGTTGATCTCGGGCACGGTCACGGGCTGGCGGTAGGCGATGATGGAAAGGGTCTCGATCTGGGCAGGGGTAAGGCGTCCGCTGCGGATCCGGATCACGAGCTTGGAAACCAAGGAAGAATAATGATGGGCCGTTGCCATGCGCCAGCCGCCGGCCACCTCGATGAGGCGCAATCCCCGCGGAGGCTGGAGCCGGTCCTGGAGCTTTTCGATGGCCTGCCGGAGAGGACCTTCGTGGATGCCCGTCAATTCCTGGAGCTTGGCCATATCAAGGACCTCGCCCGTGGCAGCGAACAGGGCTTCCAGGGCCCCCGGCAGGTCGCCGCCTTCTTCCCACAGAGGCTCGTCGTGAAAGATTTCCTCGATCACGAAAAAGCTCCCAGTCGCTGGCCGACCTTCACCTTGCCCTCGGTCCGGATGGCTTCCCAGTCCTTTGCCCTGGGTCCGCCCACCAGCAGCACGACCGTGGAGCCGAACTGGAAGGTGCCAAGATCTTCGCCTGGATGGCAGGGAAGTTGGTTCACCTCAAAGCCACCATCCCTCGGCAGTTTCCGATTCTCCAACCAGTGTTCATCGAGGATCACGCCCCCGACATGGGTGGCACCCACCAGGACGACGGCCACCTCGAGGCCTTCATCGGATCCTGAGCCCCCGGCCGTCCACGTGGCGCGGCGGTTCCGTTCGTAGAGACGCGGTACGTGGTTGGTGCTGGCATCGTTCACGGGCCAAAGTTCCCCCTCCACCCGGCTCACGGCCATCACGCGGCCTTCCAGGGGCACGTGGATCCGGTGGTAATCCTGGGGCGAAAGATAGAGCGTCAGGTAGTGCCCGCCCTCGAACCGTCCGGCCTTCGGATCGTGCTTGAGCAGCTCCGAAATCTTATACGGCAGCCCTTTGGCCTGGATGGCCTGCCCTTTTTCGATGGTGCCGCTGGCGATGACCCTAGCATCCACGGGACTGTTGATGGATCCGGGAACCGGCGCTTCCTGCGGACGCAGGCCCGGCTTGAGTCGGCGGGTGAAAAAGGACTGAAAATCAGCGTAGCTGGCGAGGGGCAGCTCGGCCTCCGCGAGGTTGATGTCGTAGTGGTGGGCAAAGGAACCCAGGATCGGTCCCCGGAAGGAAGCTGGAAGAGGCCACTGCGCCATCCATCCAAGGCAGGACGACCCCAGCTTTTTGGGGTAGAAACGCAGCAATTGCAGGGACAGAGGCCAACCGCTCATGGTCCCCCACGTTAGCACGAGCCCGAGGACCCCGGCTCCGGCCAGCCACTTCCCAAGCTTCATGGGCTACTCGACCTCGAGGCCCTTCACCCGCATCTCCATGCCCTGGACGATCTTGCCAGGCATGCCCATGCACTCAGGGCACGGCTCCACGCGGCTGGTGATCTCGACTTCCTTGCCGCAGCGATTGCACCAGGCCCGCCCCGGAATCTCCTCGATCTCGAGCTTGGCCCCGGCAGCGGGAGTGTCCTCCATGACCACATCGAAGCAGAACCGCATGGCCTCGGCCTGAACACCGGACAGCTGGCCAATCTCCAGCACCACGCGCTTGACCCGCGTGAACTTGTGCTGCTTGGCGGCCTGGACGACGATCTCGCGGACCTCTCCCATCAATGTCATTTCATGCATGGATCAGGCCCACCCCTCGCCCGTGAGCCCTTCCTGCTCCAGTTCGTTCAGGGCTTCGAACACCTTGTTCGCGGCTTCCTCATCAATCACTTCCAGGGCCATGCCGGCATGGATCATGACGTACTCGCCCACGTGGGCGTTGGGAACGAAGGCCAGGCTCACTTCCTTGACCACCTGGCCAAAGGAGACCCGCCCGGTCCTGAGATTGTCCTCGCGGATCTCGACGATTTTTCCGGGCACGGCCAGACACACAGCCCACCTCCTCGTGGCTCCTCCAGGGTAGCCCAGGCCATTGGATGCCCGGGGGATCTTCTTTGAACGCCGGTTTTCACTCGATTTTCACGCTGGACGCCAGTTGTGCGGAAGATCAAAGGAGTTGTGCAATAAATCAAAGCAACATCTATCTCCTGATTTCATTGGTCAAAGCTTGGATATAACCGTTCGTGAAGGAAATTATCCGGGCTCATCGTTTTTGCCAAATCGTTACGCCCCTCATGATCTGTGCTACTTTGAATGCCGCTCAACTCGAGTCCTGGAAGCGCCAATTCACCGGTCTTTCAAGATGGGTAGGTCTGGCAGCCACCCCAACGGGGTCTCTGTTCCTGAATGACTTCGTCCTAATGTCAACCGTCAACAGCACCTGAGGTAGCCGTATGGACTATCTGTCACACGTGATGTGGATCATCGCGATCCCCCTGCTGGGATCCCTTCTGATTCCGGTTCTGGGATGGATCGGTGGGAAGAAGTACACGGGCTGGTTGGCCGTGGCACTGATCGCCACCGCCCATATCCTGACCTGGGGCCTTATCCATCAAGGACTTACAGGTGAGCCTGTATCCGACCCCACCTTCATCACTTTCATGGACTCGTGGAAGGGCTGCGCCATCCACTTCGGCCTGAACATCGACGCCCTGGCTGTGTTCATGTCCTTCACGGCCTCCCTCATCGCCACGCTCATCGCCATCTACTCCCTGAGCTACATCGAGCATGAGGAGCACGAGCCGGAGTACTACTTCATCGTGACCCTCTTCGTGGGCGCCATGATGGGCCTGGTGTTCTCCACCAGCCTCATCTTCATCTATCTCTTCTGGGAAATTTCGGCCCTGGCCTGCTGGCGCCTGATCGGCTACTTCCGCGAACCCGAATACATCTGGAAGGCGGACAAGGCTTTCTTGTTGACCTTCGCGGGCGCCGTCCTCATGCTGCTGGGCTTCGGCCTCGTGTTCGCCCAGTACGGGAGCTTCGATCTCGTCGGCCCCGACAGTCTGGCGGGCAAGCCCATCGGCGCCGTCGCCCTGGCCCTCATCATGGCCGGCATCTTCAGCAAGAGCGCCACGGTGCCTCTTCACACCTGGCTGCCGGACGCGGGTGTGGCCCCTTCGACCATCACTTCCCTGCTCCACGCCGCCATCCTCGTGAAGATCGGCCTCTACGGCTTCGCTCGTATGTTCCTGAACGGCATGGTGATCCCGCAGAGCTACTGGGTCTGGATCCTGGGCTTCGCCATGGCCAGCGCCTTCATCTCCGCCTGCGCGGCCTTGATGGAGACCAACATCAAGCGCCTGCTGGCCTACTCCACGGTCAGCCAGATCGGCTACACCTTCCTGGGTCTGGCCGCCGTTTCCAAGTGGGGATATATCGGCGCCATCCTCTACATCATGGCCCACGGTCTGGCCAAGGGCGGCCTGTTCCTCTGCGCCGGCATCATTGAGCACGGAACCCACACCAAGGACATGACCAAGATGGGCGGTCTCATCAAGAAGATGCCCATCACCGCCATCGTCTATGTCACTTGCGCCCTGAGCATCGCTGGTCTGCCTCCGCTGGCCGGGTTCTTCGCCAAGGATTTCGTCATCACGGGCCTCTTCGAAGGTCACCATCCGCTGGTCGGAACCATGGCGATCCTGACGGCCATCCTCACGTTGCTCTACATGCTCAAGAGCTTCCACGTCATCTTCCTGGGCCAGTCCCGCGGAGAAGCCCATCACGAGGGTTCTCCGGTCATGGTGGGCGTGGTGGTCGTTTTGGCGGTGCTCACGCTGGCTGCGGGTCTTGGCCTCCAGTTCCCCTGGAACCTGGCTCACAAGGCCAACGAACAGCGGGAAGCGCTCGTGCCCAAGACCATCCAGATCAGCACACAGCCCTGAGGTCCGATCATGAACGATACCCTGCTCCTCGCGCTGCCCTTCGCCATCCCCGTTCTTGCGGGTGCGATCGTGCTCCCCTTCCTGCGGAAGAACGCCCAAGCCCTGGCCTGGGTCGGCCTTCTGACGGTCGTGGCCACCGTGATCGCCACTTTCCTGGGTCCCATCAAGCTTGAGACTCCCGAAGCCACGACCAGCTGGCTTGGTCTCTTCAACATCTCCTTGGCCCTCTGGGACAAGCAGATGTTCTTCCTCGGCTTCATCTTCCTGTTCCAGATCCTGAACAGCATCTACCTGCTTCGCCACATCACGCGCATTCCCAGGCCCTACCTGTTCATGGTGTTCAGCCTCGTGGCCTTTGGTGGTGCCTGCGGCGTCATCCTCGCCCAAAACCTCCTGGTCATGCTCATCGGATGGCAGATGTTCCTCATCGCCCTCTATGCGCTGGTTCTTTCAGGTGGCGATGGCACCGAGCCTGTGGCCATGAAGACCCTGATCCTCGGCGGCGCCAGCGACTTCCTCATGATCCTGGGCATGTTGATCTATGAACACGTCGCCTCCGGTGAACTCGACATCAGCGCCCATTCCCATATCGCCACGGGTTCCTCATTCGCGGCTTTCACTGCGTTCGTGCTGATGTTCCTGGGCGCCGGGGCCAAGGCGGGCATGTGGCCCTTCCAGACCTGGATTCCGGAAGCTGCCGAGGCGATGCCCACACCTGGCTTTGCTTCGCTGCCTGCGTCGTTGTCAAAGATCCTGGGCGTCTATTTCCTCTTCCGCATCTGCAATGACCTCTTCGCCCTGAGCACCGCCGCCAAGATGGTGATGTTCGTTTTCGCCATCATCACGATTTTCGCCGCGATCATCCCGGCCCTGGTGGAACGGAACTTCAAGCGGGTACTGGCCTTCATCACGATTTCTTCCACGGGCTTCATGGTGGCCGGCCTGGCCACTTCCACCGTGGTGGGCATGATCGGGGCCCTGATGTTCTTGCTGACTCACGCCACCTACATGGCCGCCATGTTCTATTCCGCCGGAAACCTGGAACAGGCTGCCAACGGCTCCACGCTGGAAGCCATCGAAGGCCGCAAGGACATCCTGCCCTACACCGTCCTGGGCTTCCTGCTGGCCCTTACCGCTGCGGTGGCTCTGCTCCCGACCGGCGGATTCCTCGCGCGGCAGTCCCTCTTTGATGGGCTGTTCGAGAGCCACAACTACTTCGTGTTCTTCTTTGTGTGGGTTGGGGCCATCTTCAACGTGGCCGTGGTCCTGAAGCTGGCCGCCGTCATCCTCGCGGGCTGGAAGTCGAAGAACAAGGCCGACCTAGGCTGGACCTACGTCCTACCGGTGATCGTCCTGGGAATCGCCGCGCTCATGGGTGGTTTCATCCTGGACATGAACCGCGACGTGCTGCACCGGCTCCTGGGCGCCAATTCCGATGTCATCCGGGATGCCTGGAGTCTCAACAAGGTTTCCTTCGTGGCTTCCTTCGGTGTGTGGGTATTCGGCGCTGCGCTCTTCTTCGCGCTGCGGAACCCCAAGGGACCCGAGTGGAGCACCTTCCACTTCCTGCGCGAATCCAAGGTTCTGGGCCGCGGTTATGAGCTGGCCGAGGAAAAGACCTTCGACGCCTATGAAGTGGGCCTGAAGGTCATCCACTGGATCGCCAACCAGGTCTTCTGGCACTTCGAGCGCCTCATGGACCGCGTGGCGGACTGGTGCATCCGCGCGGGTCGCAACATCTCCCGCCCGGCCCTCAGCTCTGTGCACACGGGCGTCTACAGCAACTATCTCGCGTGGGTGATCACGGGGCTCGCCCTGGTCTCCGCCCTCGTCCTTCTCCGTTAGCGCGGAATCGATGTCTGTTGGGGTGATCGATGCTTAACATTTCCTCCTTCTTCATCATTCCGCTCGTGGCAGCGCTGTTGATGCCCTTCGCATCCAAGCTCCACAAACGGGCGGCTGATGCTCTCGCGGTGTTGACGGGCCTGGTCCTGGTCGCGCTGAGCGTGGGCTTGGTCATGGGTTGGGTTCCCCAGGGCGACTATCCTGCGGGCGATGTGAATGCCCTGGCCAGTGCCGTGAAGCTCCATGCAGATGAACTGAGCATCTTGTTCCTGCTGGTGATCAATTCCATCGGCCTCGCCTGCCTCATCTACTCCACGGCATACCTGGACCACCTCGGGGGCCGCGCCAAGTTCTACGGCCTCTTCCTGATCCTGATGCTGGGCCTCAACGGCGTTGTGCTGGTGAAGGACCTCTTCAGCCTTTACGTCTACCTGGAAGTGGCGTCCATCGCCTCCTACATCCTGGTGGCCTTCACGCTCCAGTTCGACGGCATCGAGTCCGCGCTCAAGTATCTCCTGCTCTCCGTGGCGGGCACGGCCATGATCCTCATCGGCATAGCCTTGATCTACACGAACGTGGGAAGCCTCGAGTTCAAGAACATTCACGATGCTCTGCGCGCCAACATCGCACCCGACAAGTGGCGCCTGTATCTCCTCACCGGCACGCTGTTCGTGTGCGGCTTCGGACTCAAGGCCGCCATCATGCCCTTCCACGCCTGGCTGCCCGACGCGCACCCCTCGGCCCCCGCGCCGGTCTCCGCCATTCTTTCCGGCGTGGTGATCAAGGTGGGCGGCGTCTATTCCCTGATCCGCATCTTCCTCTACCTCTATCCCAGCACACCGCAGATCCAGACCGTCTTCATCATCCTGGGCGTCGTCTCCATGGCCTTCGGCGCGATCATCGCCTACTTCCAGGACGACATCAAACGCATGCTGGCCTACTCCAGCATCAGCCAGATCGGCTACATCATGATCGGCCTGGGCATCGGCCATCCCTGGGCCATCGCGGGCGCGCTCTTCCACATCCTGAATCACGCGCAGTTCAAGAGCCTCCTCTTCCTCAACAGCGGCGCCATCCAGTACCGCACCGGCACCCGCAACATGACGGAAATGGGGGGTCTCGAAAACCGGATGCCCATCACGAGCACCACCAGCGCCTTCGGCACGCTATCCATCGCGGGCATTCCGCCCTTCAACGGCTTCTTCAGCAAGCTGCTCATCATCCTGGGCGCCATCAAGGCGGGCTACTACACGGTCGCCACCCTCGCCGCCTGCTTCAGCATCTTCACCCTAGGCTACTTCCTGATCATTCAGCGGAAGGTGTTCTTCGGCAAGCTGAACGCCAAGTGGAAGGACATCAAGGAAGCCCCGGCTGCCATGTCGGTTTCCGTGATCCTGCTCGCCACTGCCTGCCTCCTGACTGGCGTATTCTTCCGGCCGATCATGTCCCAGGTGATCGAACCGGCAGCCAAGATCCTCAACGGAGGGAACTAACATGGCCACCATCTGGCTCCTGGTTCTTACCTTCCTTCTCATCCTCGCGGTGGGCTTCGCCAAGGATCTGCTGAAGGCCGCCGTCGCCCTGGCCGCCGCCAGCGTGTTCCTCTCCCTCGTGCTCTTCTACCACGGCGCCTGGGTCGCGGGCGTCTTCGAACTCAGCGTCTGCGCCGGCCTCATCACCGTCCTCTTCGTCTCCACGGTCAGCTTGACCAAGGATTCGGATCAGAATGAAGAGTCCAAGATCTCTCGATTCCTGCTGCCCGCCTTCCTGCTCTTCTTCATTGGCATCGATATCTTCGCCATGAAGTGGATCGAAGGGCATCTCCTGAAGGCCACGAACGCTCCGATCGCGGCTTCCGATGTGACGAAGGGCTTCAGCGAGGTCTTCTGGGGAGCGCGGACCACCGATGTCCTCGGTCAGGCAGCGTTGATCCTGGCCGGTGTTTTCGCGATCCTGGCCCTCTTCAAGCGTACCGCCGCCAAACCCCATGCCGCCGAGGGAGGCAAGCATGAGTAGCGAAGTCTACGGTCTCTTCTTCGTCGGTCTCCTGACGGCCATGGTGGGAATCTACATCCTGCTGGGCTACAGGAACCTGATCCGGATCATGCTGGGTGTGGAAGTCATCTCCAAGGGCATCACGATGATCCTTTTAGGCGCAGGTCTCTATCAGGGCCGTCCCGATTTCATCCAGGCCCTGATCATCACCTTCATCATCGTGGAAACCATCATGGCGGCCGTCATGCTGGGCATCGTGATCATTTCCCACAAGATCCACGTCACGCTCGACATCCGTCGGCAGTCCAAGCTCAAGGGGTGATCCATGAACCTCACAATCTTGCTTTCTCCCCCGATCGCTTTTCTCCTCTTCATGCTGGTGGGATATGGGCTTTATGCCCTCGGCACCCGGATGGCCGGTGCTCCCGTCCCCGAAGTGGGCAAGGATGAACCATACGCCTGCGGCAACGATTACCAGGCCCAGCGCTTCCAGTTCGGCTACCAGAAGTTCTACATCGCGGCGTTGTTCTTCACGATCATGCATGTGGCCATCATGACCATCGCCACGGTTCCGAGTGGTGTCGGCGCCTACAGGGCCATCATCTACCTTGCGGTGATCGCCATCTCCATCTACATCCTTTACGTGGATTTCGACTAGCTCCGAGGTGAGCCATGCTCAACAAACTTGTGAAATGGGGCCGGGTCAGCTCGCCCTGGGTCCTCCACTTCAACTCGGGCGCCTGCAATGCCTGTGACATCGAGATCCTGGCCGCTCTCATGCCCCACTACGACCTGGAACGCTTCGGCGTGATGCTGAAGGCTTCGCCTCGGCACGCGGACGTTCTGCTCTGCAGCGGCCCTGTGACCCTCCAGATCGCCAAGCGCCTGCAGCGGATCTACGCCCAGATGCCCAACCCGAAGTTTGTGGTGGCCGTGGGCAGCTGCGCCTGCAGCGGCGGCGCCTTCCGCGGCTGCTACAACGTGATGGAGGGCGTCGACGCCGCCATCCCGGTCAGCGCCTACATCCCCGGCTGCCCCGTGAAGCCCGAATCCATCATCGATGGCGTGGCCAAACTCCTGAACTCGCTCAAGACTTCCGCGTGAGGCTCGCATGACCATGAACATTGCGGACTATCCAAAAGCCATCCAGGACGCCTTCCCGGGCAAGGAAGTGCTCCAGACGAAGCCCCGCCGATTCTGGATCACCCTCGAACCCAACGAACTTCGAGGCGCCGTCCAGACCCTGAAGGACAAGTTCGGGATCTTCCATCTCTCCACCATCTGCGGCGAGGACATGCGGGATCACATCCTTGGCAACTACTTCATGAGCGGCGAGGTCGTGGTCACGCTGAAGGTCCACATGGACCACAAGAATCCCACGGTGCCTTCCCTCGCGGATCTGATCCCCGGCGCCATTCCCTACGAGCGCGAGCTGCGCGACATGTTCGGCGTCGATCCCGTGGGCAACCCCGATCCCCGCCGCGCCACGCTGCCCGAGGATTGGCCCAAGGGCGTCTACCCCTTGCGGAAGGACTGCCATCCTCCCCGGGCCGGTCAGGCTTGGCCCAGTGTTGAAATGAAGACGGAAGAGAAAGCCTAGGGAGCGCGAGATGGAAAAGGATACGATCTGGATTCCCGTCGGGCCGCAGCACCCCTTCCTCAAGGAAGCAGCCCAGTTTGATTTCGACATCCGCGGCGAGGAGATCGTCGGAGCCCGCTATCAGCTCGGCTACAACCACCGCGGCATGGAAAAGGCCTGCGAGGACCGCAACTACTATCAGTGCCTCTACTTGCTGGAGCGCATTTGCGGCATCTGCTCCCACTCCCACACCACCGCCTTCAGCATGGCCGTGGAGCAGATCCTGAACCTGGAAATTCCAAAGCGCGGTGACTACCTCCGCGCCCTGGTCTGCGAGCTGGAACGCCTCCACAGCCACCTGCTCTGGATCGGCGTGGCCGCGCACGAAGTGGGCTTCGATTCCCTCTTCATGCTGGTCTGGCGCGATCGCGAAGTGGTCATGGAACTCTTGGAAGCCATCACCGGCAACCGCGTGAACTACGCCATCAACACCATCGGCGGCGTCCGTCGCGACATCACCGACGAAAACCGCAAGAAGGTCCTCCAGATGGTGAAGGACCTCGCGAAGCGCATGGAATACTACGCGCACATCGGCACCAACGAGCCTACCTTCGTGGCCCGCATCAAGGGCGTCGGCGTCCTGAGCCCCGAGAAGGCGAAGGCCATGTGCTCCGTGGGTCCCTTCACCCGCGCCTCGGGCCTGGCCATGGACATCCGCAAGGACGATCCCTACGGTGCCTACCCGGATCTGGAATTCAAGGTCATCACCGCCGACAACTGCGACATCCTGGGCCGCGTCATCGTGCGCGTTCTCGAGCTGCTCGAATCCTGCAAGATGATCCAGCAGCTCCTCGAGAATCTGCCGGAAGGTGACATCGCCGTTAAGAAGGTGCCCCGCAAGGTGCCCGAGGGTTTCGCCCTCGCCCGCTACGAAGCGCCCCGCGGCGAGGATTGCCACTATGTCCGGTCCAACGGGACGGACAAACCCGATCGCGTGAAGGTCCGCGCACCCACCATGGCCAATCTCGAAGCGGCCGTGGAGACCGTCATCGGTTCCTTCGTGGCTGATATTCCCATCGCCATCGCCTCCATCGACCCCTGCTTCTCCTGCAC
>DCFP01000019.1:11983-15161 GCA_002319925.1 Holophagaceae bacterium UBA1801
TCGACCCCTGCTTCTCCTGCACCGATCGCACGACCGTGGTCCTCAACGACGCCAAGCACGGCCGCCAGATCATGACCTGGGAAGACCTCCGGAAAAAAGGTATCGAGTGGTACCGGAGAGAAGTGGGAATCAGCCTTTCGTAGACGGGAGCCAGACTCATGGAAGCCATCAAAGTCCTCTTCTTCGTTCTCGTCTTTCCGGGATTCCTCTTCCAGTTCCTGTTCGCAGCGACACTGGAGTGGGTGGACCGCAAGCTCTACGCCCGCATGCAGAACCGCGTCGGGCCCCTCTACACGGGCCAGAGCGGCTTCCTCCAGCCCATCGCGGACCTCGTGAAGCTCTTCGCCAAGGAAGACTTGACGCCCGCGGCCGCGGACAAGTTCATGTTCAACATCCTGCCGTTGATTTCCCTGGCGGCAGTTTGCGCCTCGGGGCTCCTCGTGCCGCTGTGGGTGATCTGGCACCCCACCGACATTCCTGGTCACCTTGCCGCTTTCACCTCCTTCCCCGGCGACATCATCGTGGACGCCTACCTGCTGGCGATCCCATCCTTCGCACTGTTCCTGGCGGGCTGGTTCTCCTCGAGCCCCTTCAGCCTCATCGGCGCCTCCCGCGTGCTCACCCAGATGTTCGCCTACGAGGTGCCCTTCTTCCTGGCCCTGCTAACCCCCGCCGTCATCGCGGGCAGCTGGCAGATCGTGAACATCATGGCCTTCCCCTGGTGGGAGGGCGGCGTTCTGCAAGTCGCATTGCGCGCCATCGGCCAGACCGTGGCCTTTGGCGTGGCGGTAACCTGCCTCCAGGCCAAACTCGAACGCGTGCCCTTCGATATTCCTGAGGCCGAGACCGAAGTTGTGGCCGGCCCCCTCACCGAGTACAGCGGCAAGAAGTACGGCATCTTCCGGCTCCAGAAGAACATCCTGATGTATACCGGCGCCGCCCTTGTGGCCGCGGTGTTCATGCCGAGCTTCCCGCTCGACAAGTGGATGAACCCTGGAATCGCAGCCGTGATCGCGGGGATCTGGCTCCTCATCAAGACCATCTTCGTGGTCTCCATCCTCAGCTTGATCCGTGCCAGCTTCGGCCGCATCCGCATTGATCAGATCGTAGTCTTCAGTTGGAAGTATCTGGCCCCCTTGAGCCTCGTTCAGTTCCTAGTCGTGCTCATCCTCAAGGCCGCCCAAGGTGGAGTGGTTACCCCATGACCAAGATTGGCGCTCTCATTCCTGAAATGCTTCGCAATCTCACGACGAAGCCCGTGACCCGCATGTATCCCTTCGAACCCGTGGCCGTGCCCGAGGGCTACCGCGGCGTGCCGAAGTTCGTCTACGAGAAGTGCGTAGGCTGCCAGCTGTGCGTGAAGGACTGCACGGCGGAAGCCATCGAGATCGTGCAGGTGACGGAACCCGCGCCCCCGCCCACGGCGGAAGGCGAGGCCGCGCCCAAGATCCCGAAGAAGTACCGCATGGTGCTCTACGTGGATCGCTGCATCCACTGCGCCCGCTGCGCCGAGGTCTGCGCCCGCAACGCCATCAACATGGACGAGCGGTTCGAACTGGCCGGCTTCAACCACGAAGGCCTCAAGGAGAGCACGGGACCCGATTCCAAGTGACCGTGCCGCCGTCTCGATTGACTGGGCTGCTCACGCGCGCGAAAGCCGCCGGGCAGCCCATTGTGCTTCTGGGCATCGGCAACGAGTTCCGGGGTGATGACGCCATCGGGCATTCCCTTGCCCAGGGTCTCGAAGAGCGGGACCTGCCGGGCCTGAAGGCCTTTCCCGTCGGTGTCGCGTTGGAGAACTCCACCCACGTGGTCGCCAGGCATCACGCGAAGGTGCTTATCCTGGTGGACGCCGTTTCGGATCTGGAACAACCCCTGGGCCAATGGGGATTCTTCGAACCCGAGGCCCTGGACAGCTTCATTCACAGCACCCACAGCGTTCCGCTGAACCTGTTCGTTTCGTACTGGCGGAAGGAAATCCCGGAACTAGAGGTGCATTTCATCGGCGTGAACATCCACGGCACCGCCATGTTCAAGGAGGTCTCCCCGGAGATCCTGGAGACGCGCCAGGAGCTCCTGGACCTCTTCAGCTCGGCGCTAGCGCCTTCTCGATAGCGGCGGCGAGATCCTTGATGGAGAAGGGTTTCTTCAGGAAGCCCTTGAAGCCGTGCTTGGCCAGGGCCTCGTTGCCAACGTCATCGCCATAGCCACTGCACAGGATAGCCACCGCCTCCGGCTGGATCTTCTTGATCGCCTCGAAGGCCTTGCCACCGGAGAGTCTTGGCATGACTGCATCCATCAGGATCAAAGAAATACGCCCGGCATTCTCTTTGAAAAGCTCCACCGCCTCCTGGCCATCCTTGGCCTCAAGAACCTGATAGCCGAGCATATCGCGCAGGCTTTCCGTCAGCACTTCCCGCAGATCCGCGTCGTCGTCCACCAACAGGACAGTCTTGGCCACCGTGGCCTGGGCCGGAACAGGGGAGGACTCCGCTGCATCCTCGCCACCTGAGGCCTCGAAGCAGATCTGGAACAGGGTGCCTTTGGGTGAGCTCGCCACGAGCAGCCCTGCCTTGTGGTTACGGACGATGCCGAGGGCCGCGGGCAGCTCCATCCCGCGGCCCGCAGCCTTGGTGCTGAAGAAGGGATCGAAGATGCGCCCAATATCTCCGGGCGGAATTCCCCGGCCGGAATCCCGCACGGCCAGCCGCACCACATCCGTCGCAGGAGGAGGCTCGATCCAGTGGCCGTGGGGCGGTTGGCCCTCGGGCCTCCGCGCCCGGTCCAGGGCAAGTTCGATCCAACCATCCTTTTCAATGGACTCGCTCGCATTGGCGATGAGCCCGGAGACCACCTGCAGGATTTGATCCGGGTCGCCCTCCACCCGCGGGAGATCCTCTTCGATACGTAGGCGGAACTCGATTCTGGGCGAAACGAGCCCCTTCAGCGATTCCATGTTCGAGATCAGCAAATGGCGCAGATCCACCAGGACCGCTCGGCGGAAACCCTTCCCCGAGTAGTCGAGGATCTTCCGCGAGAGAGCGGCGGAATCCCCGAGGATGCGGAGAGCCCTGTCCAGGCTGGCTTTCACCTTGCCCGGTTCGCCCGCGTTCACGAGGGCCATTTCCAGGTTTCCCTGGATGGCCTGGAACAGATTGTTGAAATCATGGGCGATGCC
>DCFP01000019.1:15416-21033 GCA_002319925.1 Holophagaceae bacterium UBA1801
AAATCATGGGCGATGCCGCCGGCCATCAGGTTCAGGCTTTCGCTCTTCTGGATTTTCCGCGCCGTCTCCTCTGCCCTTTTCTGCTCGACGATGTTGGTGAACAGCGCGAGCGACCCGGAATAGCTGCCCTTTGCATCAAAGAGCGGATTGACCGTGATCAGCACATCGAGCGGCGTTCCGTCCTTCTTCCGCAACTGCAGTTCGTACCGGTCGTTCTTTCCTTCGCGCCGCTCATTCAGCTTGGTCCGGACCAGCTCACGCTGGCTTTCCATCACGATGTCCGGAGGATTCATGTCCTGCAATTCTTCCTGGCTGTAGCCCAGCATCTCAGCCAGTTTCCGGTTGCAGTAGCTGAAGCCATCGCTCAGGCCGACAACGGCCAGACCTTCGCCCAGCTGCTCCGTTAGGGTGCGGTATTTATCTTCGCTGGCGTGCAAGGCGTCCTCGGCCAGCCTCCGCTCGTGGATATCGTGGATGACGGAATGCAAGAGATCCCTGCCCCTGAAGCGGATGGGCCCGCTGAAGACCTCCACCTCCCGGATCTCACCGCTGGCGAGCCGGTGCTCGAAGAAGAAATGCATGCGCTGTTCGACCTTGGCTCTCTGCAGCTCAGCGAGCACGGCCTCCGGGGACAGCCTGTTGATGTCCGTAATCCTCATGCTCGTAAGGATCTCCCGGGGATAGCCGTAGTAATTGCAGGCGGCATCGTTGGCCTGCATGATCTGGCCCGTTTCCGGATCGAGAAGCAACATGACGGATGGGCTGTCCTCGAAGAGGGACCGGTAACGTTCCTCGCTGTCCCGAAGGGCATCCTGCACCTGCCTTGCCACCGTGATGTCCCGCGCCGCGGCGTAGATGATCGGACCGGCGGCATGGGACCGCCATTCGATCCATCTGTAGCTTCCGTCCTTGCACCGGTAGCGGTTCACGAAATCACGGACCTCGATCTGGTCTGAAAGGCTCTTCAATGCCTCGAGGGTGGCCGGCAGATCCTCGGGATGCACGAGGTCCAGGAAGAGCTTGCCTTCCAGCTCTTCCACCGAATAACCCAGCGTCGTTTCCCAGCTCTTGTTGAGTTTCAGGAATCTTCCCTTGGTGTCGGCGATACAGAGCAGGTCGATGGTCAGCGTGAAGAACCGCCGGAATTCCTCGGCCTCGGAAGGGCTTGGCGGCGCGGGTTTCGGGGGCTCTTTCTGCTGGGAAGACCGCGCGATCCGCAACAAGGCATAGGCCAGGGCCGCTCCGAACAGAACGGCGACCGGCACTGCCAAGGCACTTCCCACGGCGCTCTCCCAGCGAGGCTGTCAGCTATATCGGCATTTGATGAAGGGAGTTGCATTTCTGTCCCCCACTTCCGTCATCATGGTTCGAGAATCCCTTTTCAAGGCGCGCCATGTCCACCGCCATCCAGAACAAGTCCCTCGATGCGCTCCTCCACGAATGCAAGAAAGTCATCGTCGGGCAGCCCCAGCTCCTGAACCGGCTCCTGGTGGCCCTGCTCTGCCGGGGCCATGTCCTGCTTGAGGGATTGCCCGGCCTCGCCAAGACGCGCACCGTGAAGACCCTGGCCGCGGCCAGCCACCTGATCTTCCACCGCATCCAGTTCACGCCCGACCTCCTGCCTTCGGACGTCGTGGGCACGCTGGTTTTCGATCCCCGGGGCCTCACCTTCACGCCCAAGAAGGGTCCCATCTTCGCCAACCTGCTGCTGGCCGACGAGATCAACCGCGCCCCGAGCAAGGTCCAGTCCGCGCTCCTGGAGGCCATGGAGGAGCGCCAGGTGACCCTGGGCGAAGAGAGCTTCCGGCTGCCCGATCCCTTCCTGGTCTTGGCCACCCAGAATCCCCTGGAGCAGGAGGGCACCTTCCCCCTGCCCGAAGCCCAGATGGACCGCTTCCTCTTCAAGCTGCGCATCGACTATCCCTCCCAGACCGAGGAGCAGGAAGTGCTGCGCCGCGCCGATGGAGCGGAAGAGGCCGTAGTCCCCGTACTGGATGGCGAGGCGATCCTCCAGGCGGGCCGCCTGGCCCAGCAGGTTCGACTGGACGAGGCCATCCGCGCCTACATCGTGCGGCTGGTGCAGTCCACCCGGCAGGGCCACGGCAAGGACTGGAAGGGCCGGGAACTGCTGCGCTGCGGCGCGTCGCCCCGGGCATCCCTGGCGCTGCAGGCCGCGTCCAAGGGCTTGGCGCTGCTTTCGGGCCGGGACCACGTTCTGCCCGATGACGTGGTGGCGCTGGCTCCCGATGTCATGCGACACCGGCTGCTGCTGACCTATGAGAGCGAAGCCGACGGCGTGACCACCGACGAGGTCATCAAGGGGCTGCTGGCGGCCATTCCAAGGCCTTGAATGAAGTCACCGGATCCTTGGTTGACCTGAGCGGCCAGCGGGGGCATTCTGCCCATGGAGCCACAACCGGAAAGGAGGAATCGATGAGTAGACGCAGCATCGACGAGCCTCCTTTGTGCCTGGCGTAACATCTGTGGCCGCGGGTCTGGATGGTCCATCCTCACCTGCACCGGAGATGTCACCTGGGCTGAATGTTCACCTGCCAGAGTGATCTGGCGTGGCGGGCCAGCCGCCCATTTTTCCGGATCTTCCATGTTCTATCGCGTTTTCGACACCGTCTGGGGCCAAGCCAACGCACTCTTCTACCCCTTTCACCGGCGCCGGATCATGGACGCCTTCGTGGTGCTCATGGGCTGCGCCCTGCTCTACGGCCTGGTGCAACTGGGCCACGAGTGGACGGGTGTGCACCGTCCTGTGGTGGAGATCAGCCTTTCGCCCTGGGCTCTCCCAAAGTACACCTTCTTTTCCATGATGCGAGGCTTGGCCGCCTACCTCATCTCCCTGGGGTTCACCCTCGTCTACGCATTCTGGGCCGCCAAGGACCGCCGCGCGGAAAAGCTGCTGATTCCGCTCCTGGACATCCTCCAGAGCATCCCCGTGCTGGGCTTCATGCCCGGTGTGGTGCTGGCACTCGTGGCCCTCTTCCCCGGGAGCAACCTCGGGCTGGAACTGGCGGCCGTGATCATGATCTTCACGGGCCAGGCCTGGAACATGACCTTCAGCCTCTACCATTCCTTGAAGTCCGTGCCCGGCGAGATGCAGGAAGCGGCCACGGTCTACGGCTTCAACTGGTGGCAGCGCTTCCGCTGGGTGGAGCTGCCCTTCGGCACCACGGGCCTGGTCTGGAACAGCATGATGAGCATGGCCGGGGGGTGGTTCTTCCTCATGATCACCGAGGCCTTCAAGCTGGGGGACAAGGATTTCCGCCTTCCGGGCCTGGGCTCCTACATGAGCGTGGCCGTGGAAGAAGGTGACAAGCTGGCCATGATCTATGCCATCGTGGCCATGGTGGCCATGATCGTGTTCCTGGACCAGGTGCTTTGGCGGCCGGTCGTGGTGTGGGCCCAGCGCTTCCGCGTGGAAGAGACGGCCCAGGCGGAAGCGCCGCACAGCGGCCTGTTGCGACTTCTGCGCCGCTCCCGCCTGATCCGCTGGCTCGAATACCGCGGGGCGATGCGAAAGCGCCTTGGCCCCTCCACCTCCGCACGCGCGCCTCTCCACTGGCTGTCCTTTCCCCACGCGGAGCGGCTCTTCCCCTGGATCGCCAATGGCTCCCTGGGACTGCTGGTCGTCGTCGTGATCTGGGGCGTCATTCGCCTGGTGCACTTCCTGTCGGATGTGCCAGGGCACGAATGGGCGTACCTGGCATTGGCCGGGGGTTTGACGCTGACGCGCGTGGTCATTTCGACGATCCTCGGCACCCTCTGGGCCTTGCCTGCTGGCCTTGCCATCGGACTTTCCCCGCGGCTCTCCAAGACGCTGCAGCCGGTCGTGCAGGTGGCGGCCTCCTTCCCGGCGCCCATGCTCTTCCCCGTCGTGATCGCGCTGCTGGCCCATCTCGGCATCGGCCTCAACTACGGCTGCATCGCGCTGATGCTGCTGGGAACGCAGTGGTACATCCTCTTCAACGTCATCGCAGGGGCCATGGCCATCCCTGGTGACCTTCGCGAAGCCGCGGCCAGCTTCAAGCTCACACGATGGCAGCGCTTCAAGGATCTCTACGTGCCTTCGATTTTCCCCTTCCTCGTGACAGGCTGGGTGACCGCCGCCGGCGGTGCCTGGAACGCCAGCATCGTGGCCGAGTACTACGACATGAAGGGCATCACCCTCAGCACCTTCGGCCTTGGCTCCACCGTGAGCGCCGCGGCCTACAACAAGAACTTGAGCCTCCTGGCGGCCAGCGTCCTGCTCATGTCCGCCATCGTGGTGCTCTTTAACCGCTTCGTCTGGAAGCCCTGCTATCGCTTGGCCCAGACCCGCTACTCCCTGACCAAGTGAGAGGTGATCCATGATCGAAAACCCCACCATGGACACCCCGATCCTCGAACTGCGCGGCGTGCAGAAGACCTTCGAGCGCGAGGGGAGCAAGTCCCTGCGCGTGCTGGAGGACATCAATCTGGATATCCGGCCCAACGAGGTCGTGGCCCTCATCGGCCCCTCGGGCTGCGGCAAGTCGACCATCCTGCGGGTCTTCGCGGGGCTCATCCAGCCCACGAAGGGGCTCGTGCGCTATCGCGGCGATAAACAAGATGGCCTGAACACCCACGTGGCCATCGTGTTCCAGGGCTTCGCACTCTACCCGTGGAAGACCGTGGAAGGTAACGTGGAGATGGTTCTCCAAGCCAAGGGCATGGATCCCGCAGAGATCAAGGATAAGACCAACCGCGCCATCCGCATGGTGGGTCTCGAAGGCTTCGAGGAGGCCTATCCCCGGGAATTGTCCGGCGGCATGAAGCAGCGCGTGGGCATGGCCCGGGCGCTATCCGTGAATCCGGAAATCCTGTTCATGGACGAACCTTTCAGCCAGGTGGACGCCCTCACGGCGGAAGGCCTCCGCGCCGAGGTCCTGGACATCTGGGACGACCCCGACACCAACCCTTCGTCGATCCTCATGGTGAGCCACGACATCAAGGAAGTAGCCTACATGGCCAACCGGATCGTGGTGCTCTCCGCCAACCCTGGCCGCATCCGCACCATCGTGGAAAACCCGCTGCCACGGCCGCGGGACATGCGTTCCCCGGAGTTCCTGCGCCTGGTGGACCAGCTCCACGACATCATCACCTCCGCGGAATTGCCGGATATCGCCATCACCACCGTTGAGCCTTCCGTGGAGAGCGATCTCATCGAACCCCTGCCCTACATCCAGAACGCGGACATGCTCGGCATGCTGGAGTTCCTGGAGACCCAAGGCGGGGCCTGCGACCTCTTCCAGGTGGTGACCAGCACCCACGTGCCCTTCGAGAAGGTCCTGACCATCGTGAAGAGCCTGGAGATGCTGGAACTCGTGGACACGCCCAAACGCGGCGTGCTGCTCACGCCCCTGGGCCGCAAGTTCGTGCAGGGCAGCATGGACGACCGCAAGCTCATCTGGCGGGACCAGCTCATGGAGATGAAACTCTTCCGCATCGTGAGGGAACAGCTCGAACTACACGAAGGGCAGCTACCCAAGGAGGAACTTCTTCAGGAGATCAGCGCCCGGCTCCCCATGGAAGACCCCGAACGCACCTTCGACACCCTGGTGGCGTGGGGCCGTTTCGGTGAGATCTT
>DCFP01000019.1:21373-21590 GCA_002319925.1 Holophagaceae bacterium UBA1801
ATCTTCGCCTATCGCGAGGACAAAGAGATTCTTACTTTCGAGTGATCTCGGCTCCCACTGCCCCACCCGACCACCCCCAGATCGCACAGCGCCCCGCGCTGTGCTTCCACTCCTCCCTTCGCTCGATCGCCGATGGGGCCCCGTGGGGCCGTTTCGGTGATATCTTCGCCTACCACGACTACAAATAGATTCTCAGCTTCGGTTGATCTCGTCTCCC
>DCFP01000143.1:0-557 GCA_002319925.1 Holophagaceae bacterium UBA1801
CTCCTGGGCGATGGATTGAGGGACACCCTCGATCCCAGGCTCAAACACTGACCTCACCAGGAGCACCACGATGGAAGCGCAGCAGAACACACTGGAAATCAAGAACCTCACGGTGGAATACGTCGTAGACGACGAGATCGTGCACGCCGTCACCGGTGTGGACATCATCATCCCTTCCGGCAAGACCTTCGGCCTGGTGGGGGAAACCGGTGCCGGGAAGACCACCACCGCCCTATCCATACTCAACTTGGTCCCCACGCCTGCGGGCCGGATCGTCTCCGGTGAGATCTCCGTGAATCAGCAGGCCGTCTTCGGCATGTCCCCCAAGCAGCTGCGGGAGATGCGCGGCAGCCAGGTGGCCATGGTCTTCCAGGACCCCATGAGCTCCCTCAACCCCATCAAGACCGTGGGCGAACAGATCGCCGAGGGCATGAAGATCCACCGCGGGCTGAACGACAAGGACGCCCTGCTCCAGGCCAAGAAGATGCTGGAGCTGGTGGGCATCCCGGGCGACCGCGTGACGGAGTATCCCCACCAGTTCTCGGGGGGCATGAAGC
>DCFP01000143.1:900-3829 GCA_002319925.1 Holophagaceae bacterium UBA1801
CCAGGCCCAGGTGCTCAAGCTCATCCGGGAGCTCAAAGAGAATTCCCACATGAGCATGCTCATGATCACCCATGCCCTGGGCATCGTGGCCGAGGTATGCGACTACGTGGGCATCATGTACGCGGGGCGCATCGTGGAATGCGGAACCCTGGCCGACATCTTCGACAATCTGCGCCACCCCTACACCCGAGGGCTTTTTGATTCGCTTCCGGATATCGAGAACCGGCGCAATGAGCTCAAGCCGATCCCGGGCCTGATTCCCGATCCGATGAACCTGCCGCCGGGCTGCGCCTTCCATCCCCGCTGCTCCTACGTGAAACCGGAATGTTCGCGCGACCTCCCCCCGGTGAAGTGGCTGAACGACACGCACTGCGTCTCCTGCCACCTGTACAACGAAACGTCCGAGAACATGCTGCGTTAAGAGGTGATTGCTTTGGGCCAGACACTGCTAGAAGTCAAGAACCTCAAGAAATACTTCCACGTGGCTGCCGGAACGCTCCACGCCGTGGACGACGTGAGCTTCACGCTCGAGGAAGGGCGAACCCTGGGCATCGTGGGTGAGTCGGGCTGCGGCAAGACCACCATGGGGCGCACCATCCTGCGGCTCATCGAGCCCACCAGCGGCGAGATGACCTTCAACGGCAAGGATCTCCGCAAGATGAGCGCCAGCGAGATGCGCTACATGCGCCGGGAGATGCAGATCATCTTCCAGGACCCCTATTCCTCGCTCAACCCCCGCAAGACCATCGCCGAGACCATCGAGGAGCCTATCAAGTTGGCCGGGCTCATTCCGGACAGTGACAAGCGTTTCATGCGGGTGTTGGACCTCATGGACACCGTGGGCTTGGCCCATCGCCTCATCAACACCTACCCCCATGAGCTGGATGGCGGCCGCCGTCAGCGCGTCGGCATCGCCCGGGCCCTGGCCATGAACCCCAAGTTCATCGTCTGCGACGAGCCCGTGTCTTCCCTGGACGTGTCCATCCAGGCCCAGATCCTCAACCTGATGAAGACCATCCAGCGGGACACGGGGATCACCTACCTCTTCATCACCCACGACCTCTCGGTGGTGAACCACTTTTCCGACGACATCGCCGTGATGTACCTAGGCCGGTTGGTGGAGAAAGCCCCTTCGGATTCGCTCTTCCATGCGCCGCTGCACCCTTACACTGAGGCACTGCTCTCGGCCATTCCGCTGGCGCGCATCCACAACCGCCGCGAGAGGATCATGCTCAAGGGCGAGCTCACTTCCCCCATCAACCCAGAGCCCGTCTGCCGGTTCGCCGTGCGCTGCAACAAGTGCATGGACATCTGCACCAAGGTCGAGCCACCCCTGATCGAGGCCGCACCGAATCATTTCGTGGCCTGCCATCTCCACAAGCCCATGGGGAGTTGAAGAGCTCGCGCTGCTCGCGTCTGCCAGATCAAGAGATCGCCGAGGTGGGTTAGCCCACTCTGGCATTTCGGGTGTATATCTATGCCATGAACGACTTCAACGATGACCAGCAATGTTTCGTCTGTGGCCAGAAAAATACACTTGGACTCAGACTGCGATTCCGGGAAAACGCAGCCGACCAAACCGTGGAATCCGAAGTGACCTTTCCGACCTTCCTCCAGGGCTGGCAGGACACGGTGCACGGAGGAATGCTTTCCACGGTTCTCGACGAAGTCATGGTCCAGGCCGCGCTTTTTGCGGGAATCAAGTGTGTGAGCGCTGAGATCACCGTGAAGTTCAAGAAACCAGCAGCCACGGGTACCCCATATTCGCTCATCGGCAAGGTCCTGGAATCCCGGGGCCGCGTGATCGAGGCCGAGGGCCAGATCAAGGACGCGTCGGGGACCCTCTACGCCCAGGCGACAGGCAAGTTGTTCCAGGTGAAGGGGACACGCTAGTTCCGGGTTCTCAACAAGCGAACGGGCAAGGATTCTTTGCCCTCGATCTGGTTCCGTACGTTTCACGGGGGTAAGCTCGATTTCCCTTCTTCCAGTTGGGCCATCGAGTTCATGCATGGGAGGCATGCCGTGAAAATGCAGGGCAATACGATCCTCGTCACTGGTGGTGGATCCGGCATCGGCAGAGGCTTGGCGGAGGCCTTTCATGCCCTAGGAAACCAGGTCATCATCGCGAGCCGACGGGAAAAGGTTCTATCGGAAACGACCCGAGCGAATCCCGGAATGATCTCCTATGTGGTCGATCTTCAGGACGCTGCCGCCTTGCGCGATTTCGCTGCAAAGGTCGCTTCCGACCACCCGGCCCTGAACGTGCTCATCAACAATTCCGGGATCATGCGTGCAGAGAACCTCAAGGCCCAACCTGGCGATCTTGACGAAATGGAATCCATCGTCACCACCAATCTTCTGGCCCCGCTGCGCCTCACTGCCGCCCTTCTTCCGCACCTGAAGAAGCAGCCGCATTCCGCCATCATGAACGTGTCTTCAGGCCTGGCCTTCGTTCCCCTGGCGCTGACGCCCACCTACTGCGCGACCAAGGCAGCCCTGCATTCTTACACCCAATCCCTGCGATACCAGATGCAGGGACTAAGCATGGAGATCCTGGAACTCATTCCTCCTTATGTCGCGACGGATCTCATGAATGGTGCGGATGATCCGCGGGCCATGCCACTGAAGGCTTTCATCGCTGAAGTGATGAGCATCCTGAAGACCCAACCCGACGCCAAGGAAATCTGTGTGGAGAGCGTAAAGCGCCTCCGGTTCGCGGCAGAATCCGGGAGCTACGAAGCCGTCTTCCGGGGCTTGAACGATGCCATGACCAAGCATCCGCATTGAATTCCCTGTGCTGTGGCTGGACGGTGGAAAGAACATTGACGGCCAACACGCATGAGCCCCCGACAAGCGGGGGCTCATTCATTGCACTGTCAGTTTGATCAGAACAAACCCCAGAGATACTGGTTCGTCACCTCGTGGTGGA
>DCFP01000143.1:4076-20888 GCA_002319925.1 Holophagaceae bacterium UBA1801
GGTTCGTCACCTCGTGGTGGAACTGGATTTCGGGCACCTTGATGGTCGTCCCGAGGGCCTTGGGGCAGCGATCCGCCTGGGCTTGTTTCAGCTCGGCGAACTTGATGGCTTCCTGTTCTCCAAGCAGTTCCGTGGCCACCCTTGACGACTTGAAGATCCTGATGGCGTCGTAGATGTTGTCGGGAAGGAATCGCGTACGGCTCCTCTTGGCCTCATCGGAGGCAGCGGAGGTCGGACCCTCCAGCGCGATGTAGAGCAGGGAATAGAACACCATGTAAGGGTTCACATCGGGCGCGACGGAGCGCACTTCGATCCGGGCGCTCTTCGCATTCCCGGCAGGGATACGAACCATGGCGCCCCGGTTATTCGCCGAGGCTTTGATCTGGTTCGGGGCTTCGAAATGAGGATCCAGACGGCGATAGGCGTTCACAGAAGGATTGAGGATGAGACATAGATCCGGAGCGTTCGTGAGGATCCGATCGATGGCATCCCATCCTTCCTTGGAGAGATTGTCCTGGCCATTGGCGTCCCAGAACAGGTTCGCCCCCGCCTTGGACAAGGAGAGATTCGAGTGCATGCCACTGCCGTTGATGCCCGTGAGAGGCTTGGGCAGGAAGGAAGCCGTCATGTCCATCTTGGCTGCCACCTGACGGCAGAGGAGCTTGTAGAGCTGCACTTGATCCGCGGTGATCAGTGCGTCGGCGTAATTGAAGTTCATTTCGAACTGACTCGGTGCCACTTCGGGGTGGTCCTTCTCGTTTCCGAACCCCATGGCTCGTTGCACCTCGGCCGCCGTATCGATGAACTGGCGCAAGGCATCGCCGGGAAGGGAGTGATAGTACCCACCGGTGGAAACGCACTCGAAGCGTCCCGTCTCGTTGTAACGTCTTTCTGCGTCACGGCCCTGGAAGAGAAAGCCCTCGATCTCAGGCGCGAAGTAGGCTGTGATTTTCTGCTGCTTGAGGAGCTGATCCGTGTATTTGCGCAGGCGGCCTCTCATGTCGGCTGGGTAAGGTGTGCCGTCACGATCGAGCACTTCGGCGAACACGAGAACCTTCCCTGGTCCGAACACATCGGCAGGCAGCCAGTAGAAGGCCGACCAGTCGAGAGCCAAGCGGAGATCTGATTCCTGCTGGGCCGTGAAACCGCGGATGGAGGAACCATCGAAGGTCAGGTTTCCTTCGGACTGGAGCAGGTATTTCTTGTCGTAATCCAGCATGTGCAGCCGGCCCTCGAGGTCGGAAAAGCACACCGTAACGGCCTTGAGCCTTCGCTCATCCGTCAGGTACTTGAGCCGGGTTTCCCGAAGGGTCTCAATAGGCACTCGATCCATTCGGGCCTTCTTAGCTTCAAGGTTCATTTCCTCAAGCTGATCGTAAGGAATTTCAAGAAATGTCCTCAATGGGGTTACGGCCGCGTCTGGGTTGCCCATCGGTTCCTCCTTGGTTGATGACTTGATTCAATCTACACCATTAGATTAAACATGGAAAGTTTTATCATAATTTTTTTAAAATTATTTTTTATATGCATCGTGTTTTGATATATAAAAATCAACCTCTCCTCAAATGCACCAGAGCCGGATGAAAGCATCCGGCTCTGGTGCATTGCAATTCCATTGCTGGCGTTGAATCGCTCAGAATCTCAGGTCGCGCTCGCCGTCCTTGATCCGCTGGAGGTAGCGCTCCGTCACTTCCCTGGCCTTGGCGTTGGTGATGCTGGCAAGCTCCTTGGCGATGACCCCTTCGCCCATGTTCCGGAGTTCAACGTCGCCATAGTCCTCGATGTACTCCTGAAGGGTGAGCAGGGCGTTGGGCTGGCAGACGTTGGCGATCTGGCCGCTCTTGGCCAGCCGCATGAAACGGTCCCCCGTCCGTCCTTCGCGGTAACAGGCCGTGCAGTAGCTGGGGATGTAGCCATCCTTCAGCAGGTCCTTGAGCACTTCAATGGGCGAGCGGTGATCTTCGGGCTGGAACTGCGGCACGACATCCTCGAAGCCCAGCTTGTGGGTATGGGCATAGCCGCCCACTCCGGTGCAGGATCCTGCGCTCACCTGCGAAATGCCCACGGCGATCACTTCATCACGATAACCCATGGGCTCCCGCGTGGAGAGGATCATGCCTGCATAAGGCGCTGCCAGACGCAGGACGGCCACGATCTTCTTGAAATCGTCGTCGGAAACAAGATACGGATAGTCCTGGGCATTCACTCCTTCAGCCGCGCGGATTCTGGGAACCGACAGAGTGTGCGGACCCACACCCAGCGCGGCTTCCAGGTGCTCCGCGTGCATCAGCATGCCCACAGTGTCGTATCTCCAGTCATAGAGGCCGAAGAGCGCGCCCACGCCTACGTCGTCGATGCCCGCTTGCATGGCCCGGTCGTGGGCCTGGGTATGCCACTCGTAGTTCCGCTTGGGACCGCCTTTATGCACGGCCAAGTATGTCGGCTTGTGGTAGGTCTCCTGGAACAGGATGTAGGTGCCGATGCCGGCTTCTTTCAGTTTCTGGTAGTCCTCGACCGTCGTGGCGGCGATGTTCACATTCACGCGCCGGATCACACCGTTCTCGAATTTCAGGCTGTAGATGGTCTTGATGCATTCCAGGACATAGTCGATCGGGCAGTTGACGGGATCCTCCCCCACTTCCAACGCCAGTCGCTTGTGTCCGAGGCTTTCCAGCACCCGCACCTCTTCGGCCAGCTCTTCCTGGGTCAGCTTGCGGCGTCCGATTTTGTTATCGCAGTTGTAGCCGCAATAGGAACAGCGGTTCACACAGTAGTCCGAGAGGTATAGCGGCGCGAACATGACAATACGGCGCCCGTAGATGCGCTCCTTGATGCGGCGCGCCAAACCATAGACTTCCGCCAGGATCTCAGGATCATCCACATTGAGCAGTACAGCGGCGTCCCGATGCGTCAGCCCCGCATAGGTCGAGGCCTTGTCGAGGATGCCCCGAACAATACCCGGATCCTGGGCTCGCACCCTGGCTTCTTCCAGCGAGGCGAGGATCTCGCCGTGATGGATGAATATATTCGCATCCATCGATTTTGGATCATAGGCCGTCATCATGCCTCCTTGGCGGTTCCGGGTGCTGTTGAATGGGCATCTCTCGTCAGCGCCGTCTTGACCAGCGTGTCGTGGATGCGCCCCAGGCGCCCCGTCAGGGCGCTGATTTCATCCGTGCTGCCATCGACGATCAGGGATAGCACCGAGACTCCGCGTTCCCTATGTGGGATGCCCATGCGGCCGATGATGATCCCGGAGAAATCGTGCAGAACGGCATTGATCTCCGTCGCGGCCGTAAGATTCTCCACGACGATACCGACGACCCCCAATCGCTTCTGCATGCAGCACTCCTGTCCACGGTCCGAATCGCGGGCATGGCCCGACCGGAAGGAAGTGCATCGCATTTGCGCCTCTTTCCGCTCAGGTCCAGGGAGCTTCGCGGTCGGAATGTTGTTTCACCATGTCCAGCTCCGGAATGAATCCCGGGGCTCGACAATTCCTATGATCCTCTGCGACAAAGAAGCCGTCAATCGCAGAAATGATCAGGCTTGTACGTCAATGTTTCTTCCTACAGGGTCTTCTGCGTTCCGGGGTGTTTCGGGCGTGACTGCTTCAGGTGGGAGCTGTGGTTTCATGTTGGCTGGATGGGTTTGCTGATGGGGTTGCATCAGGCGGGCCGGGGCCTGGACCGCTGCGTTGACCTGCATCATCACTCCTACGCCTTCACATCCAGATTACGGCCCACGCCTGCGGCCTGATCCATCATCTTCACGAGCATGGCACCCTGGATGGCTTCAGTATCCAGGATTTTCCTCATCACCATGGCACCGGCTGGTCCCTGGGCGTCATTGGACTGGGAAACGGGCATGGAAGCGGAAGAAACGGCAGAGATATCCATAGAGACTCCGACGTACTTCTATCGGTCTTTCAGCGTCCGCACTTTAGGCATCCTCGAACGCAGCAGGGCCGCGGCATCCTGGATAGCAGGCTGGGACTGGGCTGAGGCTGCCCGATTGGCCTCGGCGATGGCTTCGAACACTTCCCGGCGATGGACCTCCACTTCCTTCGGGGCAGAAATTCCCAGACGCACGCCATCCTTGGTGATTCCGGTGACCACCACTTCGATCCGCCCGTCAATGATGATGGATTGATCGACCTTCCGCGTGATGACGAGCATCCTTCAAGGTCCTTTCATGCAGGTCCGGGAAGTTGAGGAACCGCGTCAAAATCAACTGTGCAGTCCAGTTGATTTTGCTTCGGCTCCTTAAGCCGGTGGTGAGACTGACGGTTCAAAATATTTGGACACGACGGCTTATTTCTCCGGTCGATCCTTAATGATGGGGTATTTCAGCGGGAATTTTTCGGTATTCAGCACGACCTGCCGCGCTTCCTTGGTCCGGGCGTTGATCACGAGCGGGCCCGCCAGGTTTGCCGTCATCTTGCGCGGGTCCTGGGGTATGACCACTAGGGCTAGTACGAGCGCATCTTCCGGTTTCTCGAGCGCGAGGGCCTTGGCTTCCTCATCGCTGAGCGGGAATTCGTAATCCATCTTGATGGCGGCCACATCGATGCAGGTGAAGGAGATCTCCGGCTGCTCGATGGACTGCAGGAACTTGATGGGATAGCTCCCCATGGGCTCGAAGAGACGGAAGGTGCGGAGATTCGAGAACCCGATGAGGCCCGTCGGGAATGTGACGATGACATCCTCGGGGAGCCGGATGATCGGATACTGCAGGGGAAATTCACGACTATCCAGGACGACCTGCCTCCCCTTCATGGTCCGAGTGTTGATGACCAGGGGCCCCGCCAGATTGGCGGTCATCCGGCGCGGCTCCTCCGGAACCACGATGAGTACGAGCACCAGCGCGTCCTCTGGCTTTTCCAGGGCGAGGAACTTCGAATCTTCCTCCCCCAGGGGCACTTCGTAATCCATCTTGACGGCCGCGGCATCCATGCAGGCGAAGGAGATGTCCGGTTGTTCCACGGATTGAAGGAAGCGGAGGGGGTATCCATCACTGGGCTCGAACAACCGGTACTCAGTGTATTTCTCGAATCCAATGAGTCCAGCCGGGAAAGAAACGATGATGTCATCCGGGGACATAGGTGGCTCCTGACGGCGATACGTACATCGGATCGGCGAGAACCCGGCCCGCGTTAATTTTCGTGGATCACAACGTGGTTGGGAATTTCGGCTTCCTCCCCCAGGATTTCCCAAAGCGTGTCCAGCCGCTTTTTTCGGAAACGGGGATTGGGAATGCACCGCTCCAGCGCCTCCTTGGAACGGGGAGGACGTTCGAGACGGGCCAGGATCCAACGGTTTCCCAGCTCCATGACCGCCGCCACATCGCCCTCGTTGCCCCATTTCAAACGGAGTTCCGAAATCTGCTTGGCCTTCTCCTCCGCCCGGAAGCCCAGTCCCATGGCCCTCACCTTGTCCACGATGGGGTGGCGGTCGGGTTTTCGATAGTGTCGGATGCGATGCATCAACGCCCGCATCTCCGCAGGCAGGTTCGCGAGGCGGGGACCGATCACCGGATCATGGCGCTTGGCTTCGGCTTCTTCCGCGAGGGCGCGCAGCAAAGGCAGCAGCAGGGTGGCATCCCGCGCGGCATAGCTGATCTGGCTCGCCCGCAGGGGGCGGAGCATCCAGTTCGAATCCTGTTCCTCCTTGGGAATGTCGATTCCCAGCTTGAGCCGTGCCATGGTCTTGAGTCCCGGCTGCGGATAGCCAAGGGCCCGGGCCAGCAGCATGGTGTCCATCACCGAACAGGGCACCACATCGTAAAGACGCTTGAACACGATGCCGTCACCCGAAACATCGTGGATGATCCAAGGCACCTCGGCCATGGCCCGGAGTGCAGGTTTTGTCAGACCGTCCAGTGCGATGGGATCCACCAGCCAAGCCTGGTCATGGGTCGCGATCTGGAGCAGTGCCATCACGCAGTGGTGCACACCCGTGAGGCTGCATTCGATGTCCACGGCCAGCAGATTGGCCTGGAACCAGTGGATCATCGCCTCCCCGAGTTTCTCGGGAGAATCGATGAAGGTGATCGGCAAGTCGAAACTGTCTGGCGACATCCTCCCAGTTTGCAGGAAAAGAACCCTCTCAGGGAATCACGTAAACTGGAATGCGGAGATTGTGATGGACAAGGCACTGTTTTGCACCACGCTGACCACCGTCTTTCTGGCGGAACTGGGCGACAAGACTCAACTGGCCGCCATGACCGCCACGGCGCGCAGCGGAGCGCTGTGGACCGTGTTCTTCGCCGCCTGCACGGCCCTCATCCTGGCCACGGCCATTGGTGTCGCCGTGGGCGGGGCGCTGTTCAAATACATACCGGAGCAGTTGGTGAAATACCTCGCGGGCGCCGCGTTCATCGCTGTGGGCGTGTGGGTGATGGTGAAAGCCTGATCATTTCCCGAGAGCATGCTGGATGGCTCCCAGCAGCGCCACGGGAGCCGTGACCGCGCGGAGGATGCCCTGGCCGAGACTGACGGGCATCCAGCCTGCATCTGATAACGCAGCAAACTCATGGTCCGCGATGCCGCCCTCGGGGCCGCTGGTGAATGCGATGGAACCTGGCTGCAGTTCAGGGTTTTTCTGATGAGTCCGCTGCTCGTAGGCGACCCACTTCTGCGGTTGGTCCACCTGTAACAAAGCTTCGAAGGGGCAAGGTTCGTTCAGCTCCGGTAGCCTTGTCCGATGGCTCTGTTCGCAGGAGGCGAGAACAATCCGCTGCCAGCGGTCCATCTTGGCGAGAGCCTTGCGCGCATCGAACTGGCTCCTTGCATAAATCACAGGCTGGATGACCGAAACGCCAAGCTCCACCAGGGGTGGCAGCATCTCATCCATGAGGCTCAATTGAGCGGTCATGGGAATCCAGGCATGGATGGGCACAGGAACCTCACGATTCTCCTCCAGCGGCGCCACCAATCGCGCCTGGGCGTTCCCACGGCCCGACTCCGCCAAGTCTGCCCGCCACACTCCGCAAGCCATCACCAGTTCGAGGGCGTCCCCTGGTTTCAGGCGAAGCGTGTGAACATGCCTCGCCTGGTCCGGATCCAGGGCGATCAGGGCACCCTCCCGGCCCTCGCTGGTACCCATGAGGAAGAATCGTGGCAAGCTCATGGCTTCAGTTTGGCTTGATAGGCTGGGAGACGGGAGGTCAAGTGATGCAGGTTTGGCACCATCCCTTGGAGGCGGCTCCGAAGTTCGGCCCGACCGTCGTGACCCTGGGCATCTTCGATGGAGTCCATGCCGGGCACAAGGCCATCCTGGAGCTCGCGTGCGATCATGCCAAACACCGTGGCCTGCCCGCCGCCGTAGTGACCTTCGATCCCCATCCTTCCGTCGTGGTGGCTCCCCAGCACAAGCCGAAATTCCTGATGACGCTAGCGCAGCGGCTTGCGGTTTTCGAAAAGACCGGCATGGACTTGGCTTGGGTGATTCCCTTCAGCCGGGCCTTTTCGGAGTTGTCTCCGGAGGAATTCCTCGCAGGTCTCCAGCGCGTCCTGGAACCCGTCGAGCTGCACGTGGGGACGGGCTTCCATTTCGGACATCAGCGGAAAGGAAACCTGGACGTGTTGAAGGCCTGGGGCAGTGCCGTGGGCTGCGAGGTCCGCGGCCACGCCCTAAAGGCGGCCGATGGCGGCATCCTTTCCTCCACCCGCATCCGGGAGGCCCTCGAACGCGGTGCGGCGGAGGAAGTGGAAACGCTTCTGGGCCACCCCTTCGTGCTCTCCGGCATCGTGGTCGAAGGGGATCGGCGCGGGCGCCACATGGGGTTTCCTACGGCCAATCTGGCCTGGGAGCAGGAACAACTGCCGGCCAACGGCGTGTACATCACCGAGGTCCGGGGTAGTCATCTCCAGCAAGCCAGACTGGGCGTCACCAATGTCGGCGAGAAGCCGACCTTCGAGGGCCTCAAGCTCACTGTCGAAACCTTCATCCCTGGATTCGAGGCCGATCTCTACGGCGCTCATTTGGAGGTGGGCTTCCTGCATCGCCTCCGCACGGAACGGCGGTTTTCGAGCATGGACGGCCTCCGTGCCCAGATCGCTGAGGATGTGATCCAGGCCCAAGCCTGGTGGGAGGATCACCCGCGCAAGCACGGTCACACGTAGCGAGGGACCCATGACGGATCAGGCCCAGGTCGTGTCCATCCACATCGGCGGCATTCGCGAGTTCACGGATGCCCAAGGCCGGCCCTGGCACTCCGCCATCGGGAAGGAGTCCGTCCATTCACTGGTATTTCTGGGAATGATGGGGCTGGCCGGGGACCAGGTGAGCAATCTGAAACACCATGGAGGACTGCATCAAGCCGTGCTGGCTTATCCCGTCGAGAACTATCCCTTCTGGAAAGCAGAACTGGGCCTGGATGTGGCTCCGGGCGCCTTCGGTGAAAACCTGGCCGTTGCCGGGCTTTCCGAAGAGGAAGCTTGCATCGGCGAGACCTTCGAGCTGGGCGAAGCGATCTTGCGGATCTCCAGTCCTCGTCGGCCCTGCCACACATTGACCAAGCGGTGGGATTGTCCCGGCCTGGTCGAGGCCATCTGGCGCACCGCCCGGGGCGGCTGGTACTGCCGCGTGCTGCGGGAAGGCCACGTCCGCGCCGGACAGCCTTTCTCGTTGATCCAGCGGCCCCATCCCGGCTGGACCGTGGCCCGGGTCTTCCGGTCGGTGCTCGGAACGGATGCGGAGGAACACACCGCCACGGCGGCTCTGGAATACCTCGCGCCCCGCTGGAAGGAAAAACTGGAAGCCAAGGACTGATATGCGGCTGTTCTTTGCTGTTCCCATCCCGGAAACGCTCAAGCGAATCCTAGAGCAGTTCCAGGAGCGGAGCCGATCCATGGACAGATCCGCCTCCTGGCCGAAACCCGATGGCCTGCACATCACACTGGCCTTTCTTGGAGAGCAGGAGGCGCTCCTGGTGCCTACCCTGCTGGACATCGCGCGCAGCACAGGTTCGAAACGTGAGGCCTTTCCATTGAGCACATCCAGGCTGGGCGGTTTTCCGAAGAATGGCGCCGCGCGTGTGCTGTGGCTTGGTTTTGCCGAGGAGCCGCGATTGTTCGCCTTGGCTGAAGATCTGCGCAAAAGGCTAAAGGTTGCTGGTATCGCCTTCGATGAGAAACCCTTCAAGGCACACTTGACCTTGGCCCGCTTCAAAAGCCCCCGGGAGATCGCCGTGTTCGGGGAGACTCCGCCGCCATCCATCTTCGAGGTGAAAGAGCTGGTGCTTTTCCAGAGTCAATCGACGTCCTCCGGATCACGTTACATCCCTCTCGGCAATGCACCCTTCACGGGCGCCTGAGCCGCACGGGGCAATGATCACATTCCGTTTGGCGACCTGAAGGGGACATCGGAACATGTTCCAGTTTCCCTTTCCGAGGCTCCCATGTCCCACCGCGTGGTCGAATGCGTCCCCAACTTTTCCGAAGGCCGCGACATGGCCAAGGTCAGACTCATCACGGATGTCATCGAAGCCGTGGCGGGCGTGAAGCTCCTCGACGTGGATCCCGGCGCGGACACCAATCGTACGGTGGTCACCTTCATCGGAGATCCCGATAGCGTCGTGGAAGCGGCCTTCCGCGCGGTGAAAAAAGCCTCCGAGGTGCTGGACATGCGTGGCCACTCCGGCGCGCATCCGCGCATGGGCGCCTGCGATGTATGCCCTTTCATCCCGGTGGAAGGCGTGACTATGGAAGACTGCGCCGAGCTGGCACGCCGGCTCGGGAAGCGCGTGGGCGCCGAACTCGGCATTCCCGTCTACCTATACGAACACGCCGCCTCCAAACCCGAACGAAAGAACCTCGCGGTGGTGCGGAAGGGCGAGTACGAAGGGCTTGAAGAGAAGCTCAAGGATCCACACTGGGCGCCGGACTTTGGTCCCGCGGCGTTCGTACCCCCCTTCGGCGCCCTCATCACCGGCGCCCGGGAATTCCTCATCGCGTACAACATCACCCTCAATAGCCGGGACAAGGCCCACGCCACGGACATCGCCTTCGAGCTGCGGGAGAAGGGGCGCGTTGCCCGGCGCGGACAGACCACTGGCTTCTACAGCAGCGGCAAGGAACTGAAGTATGCGGAAGGCGCCTTCCCATGCGGGAATTGCGAGCAGGACTTCACGGCCTTCGAAGCCCTGGAGTCCCATTGCCGTGAAGTCCATGGTTATGATCTGTGCCACCTGTTGAAGCTCAACGACATTGATGCGTCCAAGGGCGTGGCGGGCCAGAAGGTCTACCGCAGCGGGCTCTTCCGCGAATGCAAGGCTATCGGGTGGTACGTCGACACCTACAAGCGCGCGCAGCTTTCCATCAACCTCACCAACTACCATGTGACCAGTCCCGTGGACGTGCTCGAGGCGACGCGGAAGATGGCCGTGGACCGCGGCTTGGTTGTCACGGGCAGCGAGATCGTGGGACTGGTCCCCTTCAAACCTCTCTTCGACGCGGGCCAGTTCTATCTCCGCCAGCAGGGCAAGTCTCCCTTCATCCCCGTGGAGGATGTGCTTGAGAACGCCGTCTTCAGCATGGGTCTCGCGGATGTGGCACCCTTCGAGATCGGCAAGAAAGTGCTGGGACTGCCCAAGGTCTACGAGCACGGGCTCATGGCCATGAAGGGCACGGACTTCGTGACCGAGGTTTCCCGGGATACGCCCGCGCCCGGCGGCGGTTCCATCGCGGCCCTCGCCGGCGCCCTGGGCGCGGCGCTGGCGTCCATGGTGGCGAATCTCACCCAAGGGAAGGCCAAGACGCATCATGACGAAACCCGGCTGCTCGAGGCCGCTGAGCTGGCCCAGAAGGTCAAGGAGCAGCTGGTGCTCGCCGTTGACGACGACACCAATGCCTTCAATGCCTACATGGATGCCCGCCGCCTGCCGCAGGGATCCCTTGAAGAAAAAATGCAGTGGGAACTGGCCATGCAGGAAGGCCTCAAGCAGGCGGTGAGCGTGCCCTGGTCCACGGCTCTGGCAAGCTTCGACGCCATGCGTGCCGCCGAGATCGCCATGCACCATGGCAATCCCGCCTCCATCACCGACACCCTGGTGGGCGTGCAGATGGGCTTCGCGGGGGTGCGGGGCGGCATCTGGAATGTCCTCATCAACCTCAAGGACATCACGGACCAGATCTACAATGCCGAGATGAAGGACAAGTGCGCCAAGCTGCTGGAGGAGTCGCAGTCCCTGCTGGACCGCGCCACGGCCCATGGCGATGGCCGACTGGAAGCCATGCTGGCTCCCAAGAAATAACGCCCATCCGCAAGAAGGGCCCGCGTTCGCGGGCCCTGGCGTGAGTCAAGGATTGGTGGCTGCTGGCGTCTCCGCGGGGGCGGGTGCTGGCGTTTCCGCGGGGGGTGCAGGCGCTGGAGCCGGTTCTGGGGTGGTTGGAGAAGCCATCTCAGGAATCGGTGCGGGCACCGCGGGTGGGGCGGGCATTTTCGCGATATCGAAGGTCTTGGCGCTCTTGGCGAACTTGGTTCCCTTGTATTCGGAATTGAGCGTGTTCATCAGGGCTGTGAACTTCTCCTTGTCACCCTTGTTGAAGGCGGACGAGATCTGCGAGAAGAGCGCATAGGCGCGCACTTCGGGATCCGGATTGTCCGTGGCGAGGGATTCCCGGAAGGAACTCCAGTCCGCGCTCCGGCTGGAGGTGTTGAAGGCGCCACCGGCCACGCGAGGATTGAAGGCCCACCAGGGGCTGTTCGCGGGCAGCTTGTCCAGCGCCATCCCGGCCGTTTCGGCGTCCAAGGGCGCCATCATCATGCCCAGTTCCAGATAGCTGATGGCAGCCAGGGATTGGACGTCTTCTTCGGTCTCATTCTTCAAATCCGCGGCAACGGTTTCCACATCCTTCGACCAGTCCACGGCGGGTGGTGGTTCAGCCGCGGGGTCCTTGGCTTTCTGGTCGAACCGGGCCTTGATGGACTTCCGGTAGTTGATCTCCCGTTCCTTCTGGGCAGCGTACTGCGCCTCGAGCTTCACGAGCTTGGCATCTGAACTGATGGGTTTGACCTCTCCCTGGGGCTTGTCGGGGATGGGCGTGAATTCGAGGTCCTTCACGCCTTCCTCAGTGAGCAGGAAAGGCACCTGGAGGGGGTGGCATCCCTTGGCGCGCACATCGAGCAGGTAAAGGCCCGGAGCGGGGATGGGCAGCCGGAAGCCGGGTTTCTGCTTCTTGCTTTTCGGGATCGTGTTCTCCACGGTTTTGGCGGGGAAGGGTTCGTCCCGCTGGAACATGGGGATGAGACCGATGGCGGCAGCGAGGGGTTTTCCGGCTTGATTCAGAATCTGGCCCTCGACAGCGGGTCCCTGGACAACGGGTGGCTTGGCGGGGGCGATGAGGGCGGCGGGCACAAGCATCAATGGCAGCACATTCATCTCCTGGGAAAGAAACCACAGAATAGCCTGAAAGATCTAGTTCAGATCCTGTAAAAAAACTTCGCCCCGGGGCCATTCGCCGTAACCCGCGGCAGTGTTGATGTGACCTCGGGGACCGAGATCCGTGAAGAGGCTGTCCCAGGCATCCGCCAATTCCTGGGACCGCTTGAGGGTCGTGTAGGGATCGTTGCTGGAAGCGACCACATGGCTCGGGAAGGGGAGACCGAAGAGCGGAATCGGCGCGAAATCTTTCATGACTGGCATCGCATCGCGGCGTTCCACATCCACCGGCGCCACGAGCAGAGCGCCATGCACCGGTCGCTGGTAGCGCTGGGCCCAATGGGCCACCGCAATGCATCCGAGCGAGTGGGCGACCAGCAGGGGCGGCATGACCTCGCTTGCTTCCCGGATGGCCGTATCGAGAGCCTCCACCCAATCCGATCGATGGGGGAAGTCCCAATTGGGCATTTGCACCCGCTTGGCGTAGCGCATGTTGTTCTCCCAGAGGCTCTGCCAGTGGCCAGGACCCGAATCGCCGATACCGGGAATGAGGAGGATGGGACGCATATGGAGCCTCGGAAGGATGGCCCCATTCTGGGAACAATCGCGGAAATTGTCAGCGGCCATTCGGTGTTGAATGATTCCTGGACAGGGCCGAGCCAGACCCTGCCGCTATTTCATCGGGTCGCAGCCTAGGCGATCGGGACGGAAAGGGTCATGGTGGTGCCCTTCCCCATGCCTTCGCTGTAGAGCTGGATGGATCCCTTCATCATTTCCATCAGGTGTTTGCAGATGACCAGCCCCAGGCCTGTCCCGCCGAACTCCCGGGCATGGCCGCCTTCAGCCTGCACGAATTTCTGGAAGAGGCGCGCCTGGGCCTCGGGGGCGACGCCGATGCCTGTGTCGATGACCTCGATGTTCAGCTGGCCGAAGCCGCGTTCGACGTTGACCCGCACCGTTCCTTCCTTGGTGAACTTGATGGAGTTCGAGAGCAGGTTCAGCATCACTTGCCTCAGCCGTCCGGGATCGATCATCACCTCGGGAAGGTCTGCCAGACCCTCGGGCCAGATCAATTCGGTGCCGGGTTTGCGAGGATAGGCCTGGGCGATGGGCTTGACCTCCTCCATTAGCACGTGGATGCTCCAGGGCTCCACGTGGATCTGCATGCGTCCCGCCTCGATCTTCGCAAGGTCGAGGATGTCGTTGAGCAGATCCAGGAGATGGCGGCCCGAGGCATAGCTGTCCGAGAGCATCCGCCGCATCTCGTCCTCATCCTCGTACAAACCGTCCAGCACGAGGCGCGTGAAGCCCAGAATGCCCGTGAGGGGGGTCCGGAGCTCGTGGCTCGTGAGGGCCAGGAATTCACTCTTGAAGCGGTCCGCCTCCATGAGCGCGGCGTTGGCCTTTTCCAGCTCCCCAGTCTTGAGGCGGAGGGCGTCCCGCTGTTCGCCGAGGTCCCGGAACAGCCAGGCGTTGTAGATGGAGACGGCCACCTGCCGCTGGAGCACGGTGAGGACTTCCTGATCCTCTTCCATGCGGTGGCTCGAATCCAGGGCCATGATGGCAAAGCCCATGAGCAGGAGCTGGTGCTCGAAGGGAACGAAGAATGCGCCGGTATCGCCCGTGCCTTTCAGGATCTCCAAGGGTCCGCGCAGGGTTGACGCGTCCAGCCACTGGTGCTGGAAAAGCACAGTCGGGGAATCCGGGAAAGGGTTCGGCGCAGGCAGCTGGAGCTTGCTCCATACGCTGCGCGGCATCCCGTGGCCGATCTCGGGCTGGTAGTTGGCTCCCCCGTCCTCGAGAATCCAGACCACGCAAGTCTTTGCGTTGAATTCCTGAATGAAGACATCCTGAAGCACACTGGCCACCTGGGTGACCTTGGGCGTGGCCGCGAGGATCTCCGCCACATGCTGCAGCACCGACATCTGGTGGGAACGCCGGCTCAAACGGACCCGGAGGTCCGTGAGTTCCTGGCTTTGCTGGGAGATGAGCCTCTGGCTATGGACCAGTTCCGCCAGGACATCGCCTCCCTGGCCCCGGGGCGTGGTGGCCGTGGGAATAGCCGGCGCGCCCGGCTTGTAGGGGTTCACATTGGGGACCCCTGGCTTCGCTGGAGCAGGTGTGGACGCAGTCTGAATGCCCCCGGCCGGCGAGCCGGGCTTAATGGGGTTGGATGGCGTCGAGCTCATGCTGCCCATAAGCATGACGCGGGTGATCCATGCTGTCCAAGTACTTGAAGGGCCAAGCTTCGATTCCCGAAATCATCATGGATTCCACCATTCACCGTTCGCCTTGGGATCGCGTCCGGTTAGTCTAAAGGTTCCATGAACCAAGCCGAAGAAGCCGAACTGATCGCCAAGGCCCTCAAAGGAGATGGAGAAGCATTTTCCGACCTGGTAAAGCCCTATCTTGGGCTGTTCACGGCGGGCATCCACCGCATCCTGCAGGATCCGTTGGACACTCAGGATGCTCTGCAGGAGGCCCTTTTGAGCCTCCACACGGAGCTGCACCGGTTCCAGGGCAAGAGCAAGTTTTCCACGTGGGCCTATCGTGTATGCCTCAACGAAGCCCTGATGCTGCGCCGTTCAAGAATCCGCCGGAGGGAAGACAACCTGGAAGATTTCATGCCTCACTTTTCACCCGAGGGGCATCTCATGAGCAAAGAAGGTCTCCGTGATTGGGTGCAGGAGGCCACTGCTTTAGACAAGGTGGAGCAGGACCAATTCCGCGCAAAAGTTAAGGAAGGTCTAATCCGGTTATCCGACGAACAGAGGGCAGTATTCATCATGAGAGACCTGGAAGGCCTGGACACGGACGAAGTGGCAGCCAAGCTGGGCATCAGCCGGGGCTTGGTGCGCCAGCGCCTTCACCGCGCCCGGCTCGGCCTGAGAGGTTTCCTCTCCTCCTTCACGCCCGGGGGCCGTCCATGATCGAGCCGCTCACATGCAAGGAAGTGGCTGAGCTGCTGACCGAGTATCTTGAGCGGAAAATCCCATGGAATCAGCGTCTCCTCACGCGGCTGCACCTGAGGCTTTGCCCCGGCTGCCAGCATCTCCTGGATGAGCTGATGTCCCTCCCGAGGCTCTTCGAGCGCTTTGATCAGTTGGACACGGAAGAACTCAGGCCCATCGGTGAAGCGGCTTTGGCCAATGTGATCGGTCACCTGAACGACTCAAGGCGGCCGCGTTTCCTTCCCGAATCCCCGGTCCCGCAAACGGCGCAGCGGATGCTTTCCTCTTTCGCGGATCTGCCCCTGCGGCTCCTGGCGATGACGCATTCCGCGATGATGCAAGGCACGGCTCCAAAGACGGAACCATTCCTTCCCGAAGAGGTCCTCGAACTATTGCCTTCGCCAAAGCAATGGAAGTGGAAACACTTTCCCGGCGGCATCCGAAAAGCCCTGCTCTGGGCCCAGGGTGGCGGTCCAAGCCTTTCCCTTGTGTTCATGCCCCCGAATTTCTCCCTCGCCAGCCATACTCACATCGGCAGCGAGAGCCTGCTCGTGTTGGAAGGTGAGCTGGAACACGAAGACCGATGCCTCACCAACGGCGACTGGATCCACATGGAATCCGGCTCCTCCCATTCCCCGTACGCCTTCAACCATGGTTGCTGGTGCCTCGTGCGGGACGAGGGCACCGTGCATTTCACGGGTCCCCTTGGTTGGGCCAAGGGCATGGTGGCGGGAGCCTAGGGTCTGTTTTCAAAGTCGCGCAATGCCGCGCAGAAGCGACGCATGCGTCGCTTCCGGCGGAGCCAGGCAAGAAAGGCGACCGAAGGCAGGGTGGGCCCCTGTTGAGGGAGTCTGACGCGGTATGGCGACAGCCGCCAGCCCCTGCCAGGGACCCATGTCCGCGGCTTTGCCGCGGGAGAAGACTGCATTGGCAGCCTTCGATACATGGGAGGTGCGACGGCCAGCCACGCGCCCAGCTGCGTTAGCGCGGTCCGCCGAAGCGGCCTTGCACGATCTTTGCATTATTTAGGTCCACTTGATGTGGACCTAAATTGTGCAAAGATCCGCATCGCACTGCGGCCGCTGTCTTGCTGGATCACGTGGCTGGACGCCGCCGCGGCGCCGCGGGGCTTTGAAAACAGACCCTATAACATTGCGAAGGGCCGCGCCTTCAGTTGCTCCCGTTCGAGAATTCCGCGGTCCAGGACGAGGCTGGTGATGAGACTCACCGGGGTCACGTCGAAGGATGGGTTGAACACCGCGGAGGTCTTCGGTGCCCAGCGAAGGTCGCCGTACCCGCGCACTTCGCCGCTGTTCCTCATCTCGATGGGAATGGAAGCGCCGTCCGGACACATGGGATCCACGGTGGAATAGGGCGCCACGGGGTGGAAAGGCACGCCATGATGACGCGCCTGGACGGCCAATCCGTAGGTGCCCACCTTGTTCGCGAAATCACCGTTGGCGGCGATGCGGTCCGC
>DCFP01000162.1:0-6143 GCA_002319925.1 Holophagaceae bacterium UBA1801
CGTGCAGTGGCGCGTGCTGAATTCCCAGACCGGCACCTTCGATGACAGCGCCAAAGCCAACGCCGAGAATATCCACACGGCCATCATCAACCAGTTCAAGACCCTCAAGGCCAACGGGCTGCCAGTGGGCGATCTCGCGGGCTTCCAGGCGAATGTCATCGGCGCCAGCGCCCTCACGTCCCGTGTTCCGGCGGTGTGGATGACCGCGAACCCCTGGCGCTCTATCGGTCCCTCCAACGGCTACGAGACAACCGTCGCCCCGGAGATCACGGTCATCGGATCGGTCACCGAAAGCCTGGCGACCATCAGCAACCTGGGTCAAGTGCAGATCGGCTACCTGCCCGCCACAGCGGACAACCCAGCCGTACTGATCACGGCCGTGTATCTCTGGGATGCGTTCAAGGATGTGGACGGCACTGACACGCACGTCTTCGTGAAGATCAGCAATCTCGAATAGCAACATTGCGTCAAGCACAGATGGAGTCAAGGCGTCTTAGGGCGCCTTGATTCTTTGAGGATCGAATCTTCTCCCAGTTCTCCGTGGCAAGACAGCGCCGGTCTCTGTTCGATAAGCATTGTTTGTTTCGATCCACTAATCCTGGGCGAACACCAGATTCGCGTTCCAGAAGCTGCAGAAGCTCCCGGAAATCTGCTCCGCTCGATACTCGTGTCCGAGGTCGCGGATCGTGGTGCTCACGGTGAATCCGGCGTCCTTGAGCTTCCCGGCGAGGTAGGCGGTGCCCTCGGGAATCCAGTGATAGCCATCCCGAGAGCCGTACTCGAAGTGGATGGCCTTGAGGCGTTCCTTCTTGGCGGTGGCCCGCTCGATCCTGGCGGGAATGCCTCCGAAACCGTTTCCCCAGGCGGCGGCGACCGCGGCATCGGCCGGGGTGCCATCCATGGCGGGAATGCGGGAATAGGGCCGCTGCCCCTTGGGGTCCGGGGCGAAGGCGGCTCCGTAGGCGCGCTTGAAGACCGGGTCCCACTGCTCCATGGCCTTCTTCAGTCCCTCGGCGTCAAAGGCTCCGGGGCCGAAGGCGAAAACGGCGGCGTAGATTTCCGGGTGGGCGAGGCCAAGGTTCCAGGCACCGAAGCCGCCCATCGAGAAGCCGGCAATGCCGCGGGATGCCGGGTTCGCCATCGTCCTGAAACGGCCGTCCACGATGGCCACGAGGTCCCGGACGATGAAGTCCTCCCAACGTCCCGTGGCCGGGCTGTTCACATAGAACGATCCGCCCAGAGGACCCATTCCGGCGGCGCTCACGGCGATGAATTCCCGCGAGGTCTTCGAGGTGAAGGCCTGGTTCAGCGCGTCCTTCATGCTGCCAAATTGGTCGATCGATTCTCCGTACCCGCCGAGGAAATACACCACGGGATAACGTCGATTGCCGGACTCGTACGAGGGCGGGAGGAGCACCTTGATCCGCGTGATTCCTTCGTCACCAAGGAGGTTGTCATCCAGAGCCGGAGAGGAGATTCGCAGCCCGTAATCGCCCTGATCGGTCCGGTACTCGTCCACGATGCCGGGCTCGCCGAGTTTGGATGAAGACAGCGGAACAGGCGCGGCCTGAGCCAATTCCCACGCCTCGGCCCGACCAGTGCAAAGGCAGGCGGAGAACACCATCATCAGGGCGACTCGGCTGAGCATCGGTTTCCACACGCGCATCGCTCTTCCATCAATGGCGTGCGAACGCAGTTCCATGTTTCCCCCTCTGACCTCGATGCCGAAGGGATGACACGGCATCACCTCGGGTGGCATGCGGATCTCAACAATGCAGGTATGGCGGCCTACACGCTAGATTCGCGCGTCCGCCCTGTCAATGGAATTCGAGCAGAGCCGGTGTCGAACCCTTCCGGGAACCCAAGCCCTCATTGCTTGCCATTGGCCGTGGCGCGAACATGGGAGGGCGGGCATCCAACCCTTCGTGGAGGAACTGCGACCATGGGTTATCTAGCATCCGAACACCGCTACCGATCGATGATCTACCGCGCCTGCGGCCGGAGCGGGCTGAAGCTGCCGCTCCTTTCCCTCGGGCTTTGGCACAACTTCGGCGATGCGACTCCCTTCGACACCCAGCGGGCCATGGTCCGCACCGCCTTTGATATGGGCATCACTCACTTCGACCTGGCCAACAACTACGGCCCTCCCTACGGCAGCGCGGAAGTGAACTTCGGCCGCATCCTCAAGGAGGACCTGGCACCCTACCGCGACGAGATCCTGATCTCCACCAAGGCCGGCTGGGACATGTGGCCCGGCCCGTACGGCCAGGGCGGCGGCTCGCGGAAGTATGTCCTGGCGAGCCTGGACCAGAGCCTGCAGCGAATGGGCCTTGACTACGTGGACATCTTCTACTCCCATCGCTTCGATCCGGATACGCCACTGGAAGAAACCATGGGCGCGCTCGCCTCGGCGGTTCACGCCGGAAAGGCGCTCTACGTGGGCATCTCCTCCTACTCGGCCTCCAAGACGAAAACTGCAGCGGAGCTGCTCCGCGGCATGGGCGTGCCGCTGCTCATCCATCAGCCCGCCTACAACATGTTCAACCGCTGGATCGAGGGAGGGTTGCTGGATCGCCTGGGACAGGAAGGCATCGGCTGCATCCCCTTCACCGCCCTGGCCCAGGGGCTCCTTTCCGACAAGTACCTGCATGGCATTCCCAAGGATGCCCGCGTCAACCGGCCCGGCGGCGATTCACTGCTCCCTTCGCATCTCTCCGAGGAGAACCTGGCCCGCGTGAAGGCCCTCAACGAAATCGCCAAGACCCGCGGCCAGAGCCTCGCCCAGATGGCCCTCGCCTGGGTCCTGCGGGATCCGCGCGTGACGAGCACCCTCATCGGCGCCAGCAGTGCCGCCCAGATCCGCGAGAACGTGGACGCACTGCAGAAGCTTGATTTCACCGAAGCGGAACTGCGCGCCATCGACATGCATGCACAGGATGGTCACCTCAACCTCTGGGAGAAGCCCAGCACGGACCAGAGGCCCTAAATCCCTTCGAAGAGGATGTCTCCACAGGAAGAAGACGGGAGGGATGCACACATCCAGCACCCAGTCTTCTAGGGACTTTTCACTCTGCACGCGTGCCGTTCCGCTCCCGGGGCGCGCAGGCTAGACTGGCTGCAGAAACCCTGCCAACGGAGGCTTCCATGTTGCGGATCCTGCGCCGTGCCGTTTGCGTATCGCTGCTCCTCCTGGCGCGTGCCGTCTGTTTCGGCCAGGAGCCAGACGCGGCCAATTGCAAGGACAACCCCTTGTTCAACCGGATGCCGGGCTTCTACATCCAGCGCTGCGATAGCCGAGAGTTCGAATCGCACGGGTTCGGCCAGGTGAAGGGCCAGGAGCTGAAGGTGGAAGGGCGCTACTCCGAGGTCCTCTACATGCTGCAGCCCGGCGCCAAGGAGCCCGGCCGCATCCAGATCCAGCGGAACTACGAGAACGCCATCACCAAGATCGGCGGCAGCGTGGTCTCCCGGGATGACGATGGCAACATCTACCTGAAGGTGGCCAAGAACGGCAAGGAGTTCTGGGTCCACGTGAACGCCTACATCACCTCCCATTACATGGTCTACATCGTTGAAAAAGGCGCCATGGCCCAGGATGTCCAGGCGGACGCGGCGGCCTTCGCCAATGGCATCAAGACGGAAGGCAGGATCGCGATCTACGGCATCCACTTCGATACCGGCAAGTCCGAGATCAAGCCTGAATCCGAAGCCAACCTGGGCGAGATCGCGAAGATGCTGAAGTCCCAGCCAGCCTTGAAGCTGAGCGTGGTTGGGCACACCGACAACGTGGCCGCCATCGACCTGAACATGCGCCTGTCCCAGGCCCGGGCGGAAGCGGTCGTGCAGGCCCTGGTCACCAAGTATAGAATTGCCGCCGGACGGCTGAAGGCCTATGGCGTGGGACCCCTCGCTCCGGTGGCGTCCAACGACACTGATGAAGGACGGGCCAAGAACCGCCGGGTCGAGCTGGTGAAGCCGTGACGGGAGCTTCGCACCATAGGTGAACTCGATTTGCGAATCTTCAGGGTTCCTGGCATCCATATTTGCGAGGTGACTCAGTGAGCCTTCCCTTCCTCCGGACGGATGGTGCAAAAAGATCCGCCCGTGTGGAGAAGGCTCGGTTCAACTTGATGCGCTGGTTTTCCGTGACCGCCTTGTTCTCGGTGGCCGCCGTGACCACTCTTTGCACGGTCGCCTTGTCGGCCTTCTTGACCAAACGGATGGTCCGCCAGGAGGCGGAACTGACGGCGGGTTTTGTGCGCAACCTGATCGCAACCGAGAATGCCTACGCGTTCTTCGAGGCCAGGACGAATCCCACGGATCCCATGATCGGCAACATCTTCTCGCACATCTCCCGGATGCCCGACGTGGTCAGGACCAACATCTACTCCCTCGAGCATCAGGTGATCTGGTCCAGCGACCCGCTGCTCATCGGCCGTCGATTCGATCCCAACGAAGAGCTGGACCAGGCCTTGAACGCCGAGCTGATCGTGAACAGTGGCGTCATCGACCGGGACCGGATGTTGAAGTCCGAACATCTGGATTTCTCCCCCGGGGTACGATCCTTCATCGAAAGCTACATCCCCGTTTTCGACGAGCACGGCACCCGCGTGATCGGCGTCGTCGAGGTGTACAAGACGCCCCGGGAACTTTTCGACGCTATTCGGTCCGGTCAGCGTCTGCTCTGGGTGGCCGCCTTCGCCGCCGGAGTGTTCCTTTACGGAACCCTCTTCTGGATCGTGCGACGGGCTCACTGGATCATCGAACGCCAGCGGGAGCAGCTGATCGAGGCGGAAGCCATGGCCGTGGTGGGAGAGATGAGCTCCGCCGTCGCCCACGGCCTCCGCAACCCGCTGGCATCCATCCGCTCCTCCGCTGAACTCACTCTCAGCGGCGATTTGTCGGCGGACGCGCGGGAGTACACCAGCGACATCGTGGCCCAGGTCGACCGGCTGGAGCGGTGGATTCGCCAATTGCTCACCTACGCCAAACCGACCGGAACCATGATGGAGGCCGTGGACATCAATGCCGTGTTGAAGGAATCCATGGAGGGTTACCGGCACGACCTCGAGCGGCAGAAGACCTCGATCCGCCTCGAACTGCCGCCGGATCTGCCGCCAGTGAGAGGAGAGAAAGCCTTGCTTGGGCAATTGATCGGCAGCCTGATCTCCAACGCCATGGAGGCCCTTCATGGGGGCGGCGAGATCGCGCTTCGCGCCAGGGCCGAGGTTCCCGGAGGCATCGTGGTCGAGGTGGCCGACAACGGGCCAGGTCTGGCATCGGTGAACGCCGACAAGGTCTTCAAGCCCTTTTTCACGACCAAACAAAAGGGGCTAGGGCTTGGCCTTCCGATCGTGCGGAGGGGAATCGAGCGATTGGGCGGTGCCATCGAGTTCGAAAGCGAGCCTGGGAAAGGGACGGTGGTGCGCCTCCACCTCCGCGTCCATGATGATGGTGCGGAGGGTCGGAGATCATGAGTCACGCGCTTCTGATCGTTGAGGACGAAACGATCCTCGCCAAGAACATCCGGATCTATTTCGAGCGCGCCGGCTACGATGTGCGGGCCGCCCTCAGTGCCGAGGAAGGGCTGCGCCAGCTCGATCTCTTCAAGCCCGATGTGGTGCTGCTCGACTATCAATTGCCCGACATGGACGGCCTGGGAATGCTGACGGCCCTGCGCAAGATCGACCCGATGCTCAAGGTGGTCATGCTCACCGGCCAAGGCAGTGTGGATCTTGCGGTCAAGGCCATGAAGCTGGGCGCCGCGGACTTTCTGACGAAACCCGTCGAGCTTGAGAAACTGCGCCTGCTGATCGAAAAGCTGTTCAGCGAGGAGAGGACCGCCCACGCACTCTCCTACTACCGCGATCGGGAAAGCAGGGACAGTGGAATCCGGCAACTGATCGGTGAGTCCGCCCCAATGCAGGAGCTGAAGCACACGGTCGACCGTCTGCTGGCGGCGGAGCGGGCGCTGGGCGACGATGAACCCCCGGCCGTGTTGATCACGGGCGAAACGGGCACCGGCAAGGAAGTACTGGCCCGGTCGCTGCACTACGATGGTCCGCGCGCGGCAGGTCCCTTCATCGAACTCAACTGCGGAACGATCCCGGCGCATCTCCTCGAATCCGAACTGTTCGGCCACG
>DCFP01000162.1:6412-9583 GCA_002319925.1 Holophagaceae bacterium UBA1801
TGTTCGGCCACGAGCGAGGCGCCTTCACGGACGCCAAGGGCAAGAAGATAGGCCTCGTGGAAGCGGCCGACGGCGGGACCCTGTTCCTCGACGAGATCGGCGACATGAGCCTGGACTTGCAAGTGAAGCTGCTCAAATTGCTGGAGGACAAGACGGTGCGGCCCATCGGCAGTGTGCGGGGCCGCAAGGTGAACGTGCGCATCATCGCCGCGACCCACCAGCCGCTGCGGCAGTTGATCACCGAGGGCCGCTTCCGCTCCGACCTCTACTTCCGGCTGCGCATCGTGCAACTTGCCCTCTCTCCGCTGCGGGAGCGCGGCTCGGACATCCTGCTTCTCGCCCGCCATTTCCTGGCCCAGCAGGCCCGCCGCTACGGCAAGGGCGAGCTGCGCTTCAGCGCGGAGGCTGAAAAGGCGTTGCTGAAGCACCATTGGCCGGGCAATGTCCGAGAACTGCGGAACCTGGTGGAGCAGACGGTCCTTCTGGCGAGCGAACCGGAAATCCAGGCCAGCCAGATGGCTTTCCACGGTTTGCAGGATGTGGCCTCCGTCACGGCGGCCCAGCCTTCGCAGCCTTCCTCCAGCAGCCCTTCGGCGCCTGGGCTCAAGCTGGATGAGGCCGAGCATCACCTGATTCTGCAGGCCCTCGAAACCGCCGCATGGAATGTCACCAAGGCCGCACAACTGCTCGGCATCTCGCGGGATACCCTGCGTTATCGCATGGAGAAGCACGGGCTAGTCCGCGAGAGCTAGCGGCGACCGAGGGTGAGGTTTGGGTGGGTGAAATGCCCCGCAACGGGTGATATCACCCGATTTTTCCCGAGTCAATTTCACTCATAGGTTCCGACGAGTGATGCCAACTCCTCGGATTGTCAAGGGTTTCGATCATCTTCCGCAGGTTGGCATGTTCGCTGCTCTTGCTACGGCGTCGGGGCCTGACACTCAACCACATATCAACCCCCGTCCCGATACATCCGCAGAACCGCAACCCTTGTCCGCTCCATGGCCGGATGCCAGGAGGGTGGACCTTCATGTGGAGGACGTATGTCCAAAATGCTGTTAGGAATCGCGACGTTGATGGCCTCGGGCGCTCTCATGGGTGGTCAGTCCAATCTGAGCGCGATAGGAGGAGGCTTCCCGAGCATCACCTACACGCTCGTGAGTTCAGGGTCCGACGGGGGATCCGGCCATTCCGGGGATTCCAAGGGATCTGGCCATTCCGAGGATGGGGGTTCCTCCAGTCAAGGCAGGTCCTCCGACAAAGGCGGCACTTCATCGAGTGGGAGCCAAGGTAGTGACGATCATGGCATGGCGGAATCGAACGGTGATGGCGGAGGCGCCGGAGTGACCGAACCTGGGGATGACAATGGCGGCGCTAACGAAGTCGAACCAGCTGATGACCGCGGGGCGGATGCCACAGGCAACCTGTCGGATGGTTCCGGCGATGACCTTGTGATTCCGTCCGCTGCGGACTAGGCCCGTCTTGTCGGGCATCATCGGTGGTTCCACCCATGGACCACCGACATCAACCATCTCGGAATTGATGAGCATTCGGGGGGAAGACATGAGAAGCGTGGCGCTCGCGACATTGATGGCCCTGGGGGGTATGTTCGGTTTTTCCTCTGAAGTTTCGCCCTATGACTCAGCGGCAACCAAGGAATTGATGCACTCCAACGTCGCTGCCGTTGACGCCGTGACTAAGGGGGTGGAAGCGGGGGACTGGATCGGGGTGGCGAACGGCTTTCTGCAATTCGCTCAGAATGCTCAGAAAGCCATGCAGTCCGCTCCTCCCAAGGGTGACCCTCAGGAATGGGCTCGCCTCTGGGAAGATGTCCTGTTCGCGGCCTACCGGGGCGTAGGCGCCGCGGGAGAGAAGGACGCTGTCAAAGCGAAAGCGGCTCTCGACCAGATCATCGCCGACCGCAACGCTGGGCATCCCAAGTTCAAAGGCTGAACGACCCACTGCATTCGTGTTCCTTCCCACAGCGCTGCGACGCGCAGCGGGGAGGCTGGATTGATACGCGCTAAAGCGCAGGAAAGGAGTCGCCATGAATATGAAAGTTCGAAGTTATCTATGCACGGCAGCTTTGCTGGCCGCAGGCTCCGGAGCCATGATGGCCGATGGCGGAACAAGCAGCAGCGGTTCGAGTAGTGGAAGTTCCGGCGTGGGAGTGAGTTCCGGCAGTATGCCGGCGATTCCCGTCGACCGCTTTGGCACCGTGCGGAGTTACATTGCGGCCAAGCGATGGCCCAATGCGATCGAGGAACTGCAGAAGATCGCCGATCCGAGGGATGCCGATTGGAACAACTTGATGGGATACTGCGCCCGCCGCTCCAATCCCCCCGACCTGGCCGCGGCGGAACGCCACTATCAAGCCGCCCTGGCGATCAATCCCAAACACCTCGGAACATTGGAATACTTGGGGGAAATGCGCCTGCAGCAAGGCAACCTCCGCGGGGCTGAGACGGAACTCGATGCCCTCCGGAAGGCCACCTTCTTCAAGAGCCGGGAATACAAGGAACTCGAGCAGGCCATCGCCCAGTTCAAGACCTCGGGCAATCACTTCATTCCCGAGGATTGAAGCGAATTGCAATCAATAGGAAGAATCTCCCCGCGAAAACGCCAGGGATGCCAAGGCAAGCAAAACTGCTTTCTTTTGGTTTTTCGTGGATTTCCGTGATGGGGAAACGGCAGACCTAGCGGAAATGCCTTGTGAATGCGCCATTGGCCCTCGATCAGCTCGATTGCTCTGACGCCCGTTCGCAGTTGATTTCTTTCATTCCCTTCATCGGTGGCGAAAAAGCCTTTCTTAGCCACCGATGGAGGGGATGCAGGGATAAATAGCCAGAGCATTTCCCAAAGAACTTTGCCTATTCGCGAAGCGTTCCCCGGAATTCCGAGAAGAGCCTTCGTTTTCCTGTCGTCTTTGGCGTCTTGGCGGTTCTATCTAATCAATGGCAGATCCAATGATCCGCGCTGTCCCGGAGACCCGGATGGAACTGCCGGGCTCGGGTGGAATCTCGGCTCTCAGCCGCGATTTCATGCCCATGTCTTCGCCCTGAATGATGTCGATGGCGCCGCCGTGGGACCAATGCAGGTCGCGCAGATAACCGGCGAAAGCCGCGGCGGCTGCCCCTGTGGCGGGATCCTCGTAGACGCCGCCGGACGCAA
>DCFP01000162.1:9838-10271 GCA_002319925.1 Holophagaceae bacterium UBA1801
TGCGGGAGGCGAAGGGATTGCGGGCGTGGAAGAGTCTCGGCGATTCCGACACGACCAAGGCGGTGGTGACGAGCTGGGCGGCGCGCATGAATTCGCGGCCTCGATCCAGTTCGTAGGCCATGGCCCGCAACCGTTCCCGGGAGCGGAGCGCCAGCAGAAGATGATCGACGCCGCCGTGGATCCTGGCGGGGGGAATGCGCGGATCGAGATCCTCGGGCGCATAGCCGAAGAGCGCAAGGGCCGCTGCGACCAGCTCCGGATCAGCGGCACGACTGCGAGTGGGCGGGGATTGCAGGGCGGCCTTGAAGAGCGCCCCCTCGCGATGGCCTTCCACGGTGATCTCAGCGGAATTCAGGACCAGTGGGAAGGTTCCATTCCCGTGTTCCATCGCAAGCACGGCGCCCAGGCCGATGGTGGCGTGGCCGCAAAAGGG
>DCFP01000162.1:10528-20305 GCA_002319925.1 Holophagaceae bacterium UBA1801
CCGCAAAAGGGCACTTCCGATTCCGGGGAGAAGTAGCGCACGCGCCATTTGCTGCCCTGGGGCGCCGCGAAGGCGGTTTCGGAAAATCCCACCTCCGCGGCGATGCGCTGCATGTCCGCTTCCGCGGGCAAGGCCTCGCCGATCCAGACACCGGCGGGATTCCCGCCCCTGTCCCCATCCGAAAACGCTGCGACCCTGCGAAGACTCATGAACTCTCCAGTAGAACAGTATCCAAGCGAATCAGTCCTGCAGGGGCGGTTCGGGCAGCAGGATCGCTTCCTGACATTCCTCATTCTTGCGCCGGGCGCGGCCCGTGGCGAACCAGGCACCCACAAGGATCAGCACGAATCCCAGCGCCGTGGAAACGGTGAAGGACTCGCCCAGGAGCAGGACGCCCGCAAGAACGGCCACGGCGGGATTCAGGTAGGCCACCACGGTCGCCCGGGTGGGGCCCACATCGGCGATGAGTTTGAAGAAGGCGATGAAGGCCACCGCCGTGCAGAGCACGCCCAACCCGATCACCGAACCCACCACCGCTGGTGCTGGGAGATGCTTCGGCAGCTGGTAGATCCCGATCGGCGCATAAACCAGCGCGCAGAGGGCCAGGGAGGCCGTCACGACTTCCAGCACGGGCAGATCCGAGAGCCGCCGGGCAATGACCATGGGGCCTACAGCGTAGCCGATGACCACGAGCAGCATTTCACCGATAGCCCAGAGATCGCCGGTGCCGAGGTTGAAGCCCAGGAGGATCACCACACCGGCGAAACCCATGACCAGTCCGCCGGTCTCAAGGCCGCGCGTGCGGTCACGGCCTCCGGTGGCCCGCGACAGCACAGCGCCCACGAGGGGAACGCTGGCCACCATCAACCCGGCCAGGGAACTATCCACGCGCCGTTCCACATCGGAGAGCAGCACCCAGGGAACGGCGAGTTCCGCCACTGTGTAAAGGAGAAGCGGTCGCCAGCGCGCGACGATTGCCTTCAGGTTCCCGCGCAGGAGCACGAAGGGCAGGAGCAGCAGTGCGCCCAGGGCGGTTCTCAGAAAGACCAGGCTTGCGGGTGTGAGGCCGCCCATGGCGACCTTGATGAGCAGGTAGGGAATGCCCCAGATCAGCGCCAGGGCTATGAACAGAATCTTGCTTTGCTTTGACACGTCACGCTCCTCTTGGGAGTGGGCAGGGCCTGGGCCCAAGGTTATGTGGTATCGGATGCATTCAACAGCATCCCTGTCAGATGTAATAACGGCCGCGGCCGCCGATGATCACCTTGCCGTCCGTGGGCACGATCAGGCGGTAGCCCTGCCTCAGCACGTGGTCCATGGGATCGTTCTCGATGGTCACCCAGAGATGCCCCGAGAGGCAGCGGATGGCCTGGCCGTCGAGGTGGGCGAAGACGGCCACCTTGTCGGGGCTCACGGCCCCGGAAACGCCGGCGGCGGGATTGAGGTCCGTCCGGAAGAGGCCGGACTTGCCAGGATGAGTAGGCACGAGCACTTCGAACATGGGGGATCCTTTGCGAGAGATGTTTGGCGGGCAGCCCAAGCAGGGCGCAGCCCGGCGGACCTTCGGAACGAACGGCCGCGAAACGTTGAGAGATGGAGGAGGACCTGAGGGCCCTAGGTGACGGATATGGCCGACGGCGTCTTCTCGGGAAGAATCGCATGGCCATTGCAGGTACGGGACTCCTCGATGGCGGAGAGTGCGATGCTGGTCAGGGTGTTCTGTACGCCGGGAACCAGGCGGATGCGGTCCAGGACCTGCTGCAGGACTGAAGGGCTCGCCACGCGGTAGCGGGCGAACATGCACCAGTCCCCGGTAACGCGGTAGAGATCCTCGAGCTTGGCGCCGTCGAACTGCACCTGGGCCAGCAGGCGCCCCGAATCGTTGCAGTCCACGTTGTTGGTGCGGATCCAGACGAAGGCCGTGAGCGGCAGGCCCAGGGCCTCCCAGTCGACGCGGGCCGAGTAGCCCTGGATGATGCCTTTGGCCTCCAGACGCTTCGTCCGTTCGAACACGGCCGGCCGAGAAAGATGCACTTCCTTGGCGATCTGCTCGTGGGTCATGCGGCCATCGGCCAGGAGCAGGTTCACGATCTTGCGGTCGATGTCGTCCATGTCCAGCCTCCGTTCACAATCCCTACTTCCATGGTCAGCATCGCTCTGGCAAAACAACTGTCAAGATTCAGATGCATCTTTCGACGAATCGTCGGAGGGAATTCCGCGGCTTTCGACCCTTGCAGACCTTTCGCCGACGAATCGACAGCTTCGCGTCTTTTCCTGTGGATGCCCATGTGACCTCCCTGGATGGAGGAAAAGATCGCGCTTCCTTTCGCGGCCAGCGACCCGAATCTTGCTGTCAAAAACGGATCGGAGGATGACGGCCTGGACGTCGTGGGCGCTATTCAACTCGTCGAAATAGCCTAAACTTCCCACATCGATCCAATTCCAACCAGATGCCCTGTCCCACGTTGCGCAGGTTCCACGACCATCTCCCGTCCACCTCGTGATTCAACTTCTCCCGGAGCTGCCATGAAACGAGCCCTGCTCTGCTCTGCCGCGCTGATCTGCGCCCTGCCCATCCTCGCCCAGGTCGACGCCAAGGACTGCAAGGACCATCCCCTCTTCCCCACCCGCATGCCCGGCTACTTCATCAGCGACTGCAAGATGGAGGAGTTCGGGAAGTACGACTTCTGGACCGAGAATGCGAAGGTGAAGGTGCCCGTGGAAGGCAAGTTCACCTTCATCACCTACCGCGTCACGGACGCGAAGAAACAGCCCTCCGGAGTGGCGGTCGTCCAGAACTACGAGAACGCCATCCTAAAGGCCGGCGGCAAGATCCTTCACAAGGTGCCGAACTGGTGGGTGAACGGCGTGATCACGAAGAACGGCCAGGAAGCCACGGTGCAGGTCGAGAAGGGCAACGGCTTGATCTGGATGCGCATCATCGAGAAGAAGGCCATGGAGCAGTACATCGTCGCGGATGCCGCGGCCATGGGCGGGGATCTGAAGACCTCGGGCCACGTGGCTGTGTACGGCATCTTCTTCGACACCGGCAAGTCGGACGTGAAGCCGGAATCCAAGGCGGCCCTTGACGAGATCGCCAAGCTGCTCAAGCAGGATCCGGCCCTGAAGCTCAAGATCGTCGGCCACACGGATCTCGTTGGCACCATCGAGTCCAACATGAAGCTCTCACAGGCCCGCGGCGAAGCCGTGGTGCAGGCGCTGGTGAGCCAGTACGGGATCGCGCCCGCCCGACTGAAGGGCTACGGCGTCGGCCCCCTATCGCCCGTGGCCACCAATGACACCGACGATGGACGAGCGAAGAACCGCCGCGTAGAGCTCGTGAAGGAGATGTAGCTCGGAGGAGGGATTTCATTCCCTCGCCTGTTCGTACGGCATCACTGTCAAAAAAATAGAACCGCCAAGACGCGATCCGTGCTTGTGCGAAAGCGAGGGTTCCTTCAGTCTCCGCGCGAGCCAGATCTTCTATGGGCACGTGAACCGGAATCGTTGTCGTGTATCTGCCCAGCTACTTGTAGACGCCGCAACCGAAGATGAGTTTGTCGTAGAGCTCCACGAAGGCGACCTTGTTCTCGACCTGCTTGGAGACGGGGTTGGTGTACTTGTAGTTCTGCCAGCCCTCTCCCTGCTCCTTGGCCAGGACGATGCGTTCCTTCACGTAGAATGACCCGCCGGGATCCGTGGCATTGATCATGTCCTTGCCGACGTTCTCCGGATTCTGCCCATGGGCTCGCACGACGCCGTTGAGATCGTAGACGAAGATGTACAGCGAACCCTTGGTGAATCGGCCGCCCGGCTTGCTGACTTCCGCCAGCGCCTGCTCCGTCCCCTGCGCCTTGGCGAACTCGATCGCCTGCTTGACCATGGCCATCGCATCTTTCTGAGTCTGGGCGGACATCGGCAGGCACAGCCCCGCCACCATGAACTGCGTGATCATCCACCGGTTCCTGAACATCGGTTCCTCCATCGACATTCAAGCTGTATCGACGAATTTCAAGATTTTCTTAATCTAATTAATCTTTTTTTGACAATCTCAAATCAATATAATCAAAGCTTCTCATCAAATTCTGATCGCTTGCCTTTCACCTTGCTTCACGTGTTGCAGGCACCTCGGTAGCGATTCCTGGTCCGTTGCAACAGGCGCCCACCGGCATTCAGCCGCGGGACTTCGCCTCCCGTCACTCCCACCTGGCTTGTCCGTTTGGTCGATGGGTATCCGGGAAGCAGAATCCAGCGGGCCATGGGCTGACCTGCCAGCGTCAGTTGGTTCCATCTCACTTTGGCGTGATCGGATTTGTTGGTGATGGCGGCCCTGCCTATCATCGGGGCATGTCAGTTCTCCAGACGTTCACCCTGTCACTAAACGTACTTGCACGAACAGGTCTCTCTTCCCCGGAGAACCTGTGCGAACGAGCCGGGGTGACGCCATCGGGCTCGTTCAGCACGGATGAGTTCTTCCGCCTGTGGGCCGCAGCGGAAGAACTCACTCACGACCGGGCTGCAGGACTGCGCTTCGGTGCTGCAGGCATCGATGGCGGCTACGGGGTGGCCTCGCTGGTCGCGTTGCATGCACCGGACTTCCGCGACGCGCTCTCTGCCCTCGCGCGCTACAAGCGACTGACCTGCCCGGAACGCGTCGAACTGGAGGTGGCGCGTGACGAAGCGATCGTGCGCTATCGCTGGCTGCAGGCGACGCGTGAGGTTCCGCGGCTGCTGGTCGACACGACCACGGCTGCGCTGCGCGAGCTCGCGTGGCGCGGGACAGCCGGGCGCGTCCAGCCGATCCGCCTTGAACTGGCGCGCCGTCCCATGGACCAGGAACTCCTGCAAAGCCACTTCGGATGCCCCATCGTCTTCGGCACGCTGCACGATGCGCTGGTATTCGAGCGCAGCGCGCTCGACGTACCATTTGTCACGGCTGATGGTGGAGCCTTCTCTCGCGTCATTACTGGACTCGAGGATAGGCTCGGCTCCGGAGAGGGATACCCAGCCCTGGTCGGCGAGGTGCGCGTGGCCATTGCCAGGCAGCTCAGCGAAGGGCGCCGAGCCAGTCTCTCGGGTGTGGCGCGCCGAATCGCCGCCAGCGCGCGCACCCTTCAGCGCCGCCTCGAGGAAAGCGGAACCAGCTTCCAGGAGCAGCTCGCAATCGTGAGGCGCGCGACCTCGATACGGCTCCTCGCCAACACCGATCTTGATCCGATTGCCATCTCGATGCTGCTCGGCTTCGACGAACCGAACTCCTTCGCCCGGGCCTTCCGTGCCTGGGAAAGAACTACGCCCCTGCGCTGGCGGGAGCGGCAGAACCGACCGCAGGGATAAGGCGCCCGAAGCCAGGATCGCCACATCAATCATAAGGAGGAAACATGAGTCTTGCAGGCTCTCTCGATATCAACTCTGCCCGCGTTCTCGTTACGGGTGGATCCGGATTCATTGCCGGGCACTGCATTCTGCACCTGCTCGAGCAGGGCTTTCCCGTCCGCGCTACCGTGCGGTCCCTCGCCAAGGAAGGTTCGGTTCGTGCGGTTCTCTCCGAAGCAGGGATGGTGAATGGCGGCAACCTCAGCTTCGTTGCGGCCGATCTCACCCACGACGACGGTTGGCAAGATGCCATGGCCGATATCGACTTCGTTCTCCACGTCGCGTCTCCGGTGAAGCCCGGTTTTGTTGGTAACCCGGACGATCTGATCGTCCCCGCCCGCGAGGGAACTCTGCGTGTGCTCCGGGCGGCGCGTGATGCGGGCGTGAAACGCGTGGTGCTCACGTCGGCGTTCCACGCCGTCAGCTGGGGGCATCCGCACGATGACCACACCTTCACTGAAAAGGACTGGACCTTGCTCGATGGCCCCGGGGTCGATGCCTACGGCAGGAGCAAGACCCTTGCGGAACGCGCCGCGTGGGACTTCATGGCTACCGAGGGTGGAGCGATGGAACTCGCCAGCATGCTCCCCGTTGCGGTGATGGGGCCGGTCATGGGGCAGGAGATCTCCGGCGCCAACCACCTCATCGCGATGATGCTGGACGAGAGGATGCCCGGCTTTCCCAACCTGTTCATTCCGATCGTCGATGCGCGGGACGTGGCCTCTGCTCACGTCCTCGCGATGGTGTCGCCGCAAGCCGCTGGCGAGCGGTTTCTTCTCTCGAATGGGCCAGCGATCGCGATGAAGGAGATCGGCGCAACCATCCGGGCGAAGCTTGGCACGGTAGCGGATCGCGTACCGACGCGCTCGATTCCCGATCTCGTCGTGCGCCTCGGCGCGCCGTTCTCCGCGCGGTTCCGGATGATCGTTCCGGATCTCGGTTATTCCAAGAAGACGTCCAACGAGAAGGCCCTGCGTGTGCTCGGCTGGACGCCGCGCGATCCGCGCGAAGCCATTGTTGCCGCAGCGGAAAGCATGATCGCAAAGCACCCAGGTTAGTTGTTCCTTGGCGCGGGAGAATCTTGGAACCCTGTCTTCGAAAGATCGCTGACCACCGCGAAAACAGGGTCCGACTAATCCTGGTTGACTGACTAAGCCGTTGCGCAAAAACAACTTGATCAGTCGGGCAATCCACCGGCATAAGGTGCCGCAGCAGAATGAACTGAACTGCACAGTTCATTCTGACGCGGCTCCTATCCCTTCCCGATCCCCGCGTCATGCACATCCCGAACGGCCCGGCCACTGGGGTCCACCAGGTTCTTGAACGCGGCGTCCCATTCCAGGGCGATGGGCGTGCTGCAGGCCACGCTGCGCTCGAAGGGGACGCAGTTCACGGCGCTGGCCGACGGGAAGTGCTGCTCGAAGAGGCTGCGGTAGAGATAGGCCTCCTTGGTCTCAGGGGTCTTCACGGGGAAGCGTTCGGTGGCGCCGCGCATCATGCCGTCGGAGACTTCCTTCTCGGCGTAGGCCTTGAGGCCGTCGATCCAGCCGTAGCCCACGCCGTCGCTGAACTGCTCCTTCTGACGCCAGAGAATGGCATCAGGAATCCAGCCATCGAAGGCCTGGCGCAGTGGATACTTCTCGATGGGCTTCGGCCTTGGTGCGCGGTACGGAAGTTTCGCTTCCGGATCCATGCGCATGGCCACGTCCAGGAAGGCCACGTCCAGGAAGGGCACACGGGCCTCCACGCTCCAGGCCATGCAGGACTTGTTGGCTCGCAGGCAGTCGTAGAGATGCAGCTTCGAGAGCTTGCGCACGGTTTCCGCGTGCAGTTCCTTGCCACTGGGGGCCTTGTGGAAATAGAGGTAGCCGCCGAAGACTTCGTCGGCCCCTTCGCCCGAGAGAATCATCTTGATGCCCATGGCGTGGATCTTCCGCATCATGAGATACATCGGCGTGGAGGCCCGCACGGTGGTGATATCGAAGGTCTCCAGGTGGTAGATGACCTCCGAGAGGGCGTCCAACCCTTCGTTCTGCGTGAAGTGCAACTCGTGATGGATGGAACCGATGTGGTCGGCCACCTGCTTCGCAGGCGCGAGATCCGGCGCGCCTTTGAGGCCCACGGAGAAGCTGTGGATTCGCGGCCACCAGCTGGGGCTCTGGCCGTCCTCCTCCACGCGCCCTTCGCGAAAGCGCGAGGCCACGGCGGATATCACGGAGGAATCCACACCGCCTGAGATGAGCACACCGTAGGGCACATCGCACATGAGCTGGCGCTTTACGGCGGCCTGCAGGGCCTCGCGCAGCTCCATGGCATCGTAGGGCCGGAAGTCGTCGAAACTTTCGCGCGCCCACTCGGGGTCGTAGTAGCGCTGGAAGCCCAGGTCCGCCTGATCGCCGCGGAAGAAGTGTCCCGGCGGAACCTCGCGGATGCGCTCGCAATGGCCCGCCAGAGCCTTCATTTCCGACGCCACGTGCAGGTTCTCGAAGCGGTCCCAGCCCACATACAGCGGGTTCACGCCGATGGGATCCCGGGCGATGAAGTAGCTTCCCTTTCGCGGATCGTAGATGACGAAGGCGAAGATGCCGTTGATCTTGTTGAGCCAGGCGCGCGGCTCCATCTCGTCGTAGAGGTAGAGCAGCACCTCACAATCGGAAGCGGTCTGGAAGTCATGGCGCTCCCGCAGCTCCTTCTCCAGCTCCTTGTGGTTGTAGATCTCGCCGTTGACGGCCAGCACCGCGCCCGTGAGGGTATCCACGAGGGGCTGGGCACCGTGCTCCACATCCACGATGGAAAGGCGCTCGTGGACCAGGATGGCGTGCTCGTCGTGGTAGACGCCGCTCCAGTCGGGTCCGCGATGGCGCAGCTTCCGCCCCTGCGCGATGGCCTGGCGCCGCAGCTCGGCTGCATTGCAGCGGGAAGGATCGATGTCGAGGATGGCCAGGATGCCGCACATGGGAGGACTCCGGAAAAAGGGGGAAAAAGCAGAACCCCCGATCCGCCTTAGCGAATCGGGGGTGGTCAGGGAACTGGTTGTGTCTAGGGTGCAACCTTCCCGGCCCACGCGCGATCCGCGCGAAGGAGCCGATTATTATTCTGATTGAGGAGGAAGGAAGTCATCAGAAACCCGTTGAGCCAGGATCGTTCCCTGGGCGCTCAGTGTCAAGGACCCATCGATTCACTGGAGTTCTGCCGATCCCGCATCGCAGTTCCCGACCCGCGGAAGGCCTCGCTGGTCCAGGGGGGGACATAGCGTGTTTGTTCCACCGTTCACCGCAGGGCTTCCCGGCGCGGGCAGACGCGTGAAGGTGGGTCCGCCATTGTCGGCAAGCGGCCCCAGGAGCGTATCTGCGAAGGTCACGCTGCTCGTGGCTTTCTTCTGGCCAGTTCCGGAGGGCCACTGATAGTTGCCGCCGCCCTCCTGATAGGTGTCCGAAACATTACCGATCTCGGGCGTCGCGCACAGATTGTTGGCGAGGATGCAGTTCTTCAGCCATGTGTTGGCCGGCGTCCCGCTGCGAACGGCACCGCCCCAGGTCCCGCTGCAGACGTTGTCGGTGAGCGTCGTGTTCGAAACGTACATGGGGCCATTCAACTGAAGCGCAGACCCGAAATTCCCGGAGACGTTGGCGGAGAAGGTGCAATCGGCGATGCGGCTGGTGGTCGTGGATGAATGCCAGATGGCCCCACCCATGGAGACGGAGGTATTGGCATCGAAGGTGCTGGAGACCACCGTCAACTCACTGTTCTGGGAATAGATGGCCCCGGAGAATCCGACCTTCGGGCTGGCGCTCAGGATGCGGTTGTGATGGAAGGTGCATGCATTGATCAAGGATCGCGAACCGGAGTTCTCGTAGGTGTAGAGGAAGATCGCTCCGCCGTGATCGTTGGCACCGTTGTCGAGGAAGCGGCTGTTCTCCACGCGCAGGATCGCGTGGGCGGAGTTGTTGCTGATGCCATCGATGTAGACCGCCCCGCCGATCCCGCCCTTCCCATTCGGGCCCGCGTCCGCGCCGCCCCCGGTGCCCGTGGCTTTGCATCCACTGAACACGCAGTCCAGCAGCCACAATTCGCTGCCGAGGCTGTCGATGGCGCCGCCATTGGATCCACTGCAATCCTCGAAGGTGCATTGATCGAACCGCGCCCACTTCTGTCCGGGGCAATGAACTGCTCCGCCGCCCACATCGGGTCCCGAGGCAACGGCTCGGCAGTTGGTGAAGCGGCAGTCGATGACCGTGAGGGCACCATCCCAGTTCTCGACATTGATGGCGCCGCCGCTCTTGTCGTCATCGGTGCGGCCGCTGGTGACATGGCTCGCGTTCGCGTTGGCGAAGTCCATTCGCTGCACTGTGAAATCCACCAGCCAAGCCTTCTCCAGGATACGGGAGCCGCCGTTACCCT
>DCFP01000162.1:20553-35783 GCA_002319925.1 Holophagaceae bacterium UBA1801
ACGGGAGCCGCCGTTACCCGACGTGTCCGAGCCGCCATCCAAGGTGATGAGATCTCCTCCATCGAGCACCACGGGAGCGCTGTTGTTCCATCCATTGCTTTCAGTGCCCTGGACGGGAATGTAGAGCTGCTTGGTAAGCCTGATGGTGCGCGGCACGCCATGGGCATCGAAGATGATCACGCCGCCCTTGTTCAGCGCGGCCTGCAACGCGTTGGCGAGTTGCGCATCGGTTTTGTCGCTGCCCCCGCTTTGCGTATCGATGATGGTGGTGGGGGCGGAAACATCCGCCAGTGGAATCGGGTTCGGCACGAGGGGAGGCAAATCGGTCACCCAGGTACCCACCTTGGCCATCACCTGCAAGGTCGCAGGCGCGCTCTGAACCTGGCCAGCCGTGTTGTCCACGACGACGCGGTAGGTGGCGCCATTGTCGCCGAGGGACGCCACGGGCGTGGTGTAGCTGGCCTCCTGGGCATTAATGATATCCGCGCCGTTCTTCTGCCATTGGTAGTGCAGTGGAGAAGTCCCGCTGGCAACGACCGTGAAGGTGGCTGTCTGGCCGGTGGTGATCAGCTTGTTTTGCGGTTGCGTGGTGATGGCCGGTGCGACGACCGGATGGACTACGACCATGGCTTGAGCCGTGACATGGCCCAAGGCGTTGGTGGCTGTCAAAACGTACGTGGTGTTGACCGACGGGAAGATGGTCAGTGTGGTCTGCCCGGTGACATCCCCGAGGCCAGGTTCGATGGATAGCAGGGTGGCCCGTGCCACGGTCCAGCTCAGCTGGGTCGATTGTCCGGCCGTGATGGACGCTGGGGTGGCCTTGAAGACGGAAATGCTCGGCGGCGCCTGAACGTTCAGCGTCGCTGGACTGGAAATCGCCATCCCGTAGGCGTTGCTGACCACGACGCTGTAGTTTGCGCCTTGATCCGCGAGGGTCGTGGCAGGTGTCTGATAGTGATTGGAGATGGCGCCGGAAATGCCCACACCGTTTTTCCTCCACTGGTAGCTCAGCGGTGCGGTTCCAGTGGCAGTGACGCTGAAACTGGCATGCTGACCCGCGAGAACGGAGCAGCCCACGGGCTGGACCGTGATCTGGGGCGCCGCATGGACGATCAGTGAAACGCTCGTGCTGATCAAGGTCCCGTTGACGTTGGTCAGGACGGCACGGAACTTCCTGCCGTTATCCGTCAACGAGGTGGTATCGATGGTGTAGGTGGTGGTGTTACCGCCCGTGCCGCTAGTTACATCGTCCCAGCTGCTACCGTCGCTGGAGGTCTGCCACTGGCAGGCTGGAACCGGATATCCGGCGACGCTGACGGAGAAGACGGCCTTGGCGGGTGCAAGCACCGTTTTTCCAACCGGTTGCTTGATAATGATCGGCGGGGATTGGACTGTCAGCGTGGCGGACTGGCTGATGGCCCTGCCGACGGCGTTGCTCGCGACCATCCGGTAGTTGCGGCCCTGCATGGCCAGGGCCGTGGCGCTGGTCGTGTAAGTCGGGGTAGTGCCGCCGGTGCCGGAGGCGACGTTGTTCCAGGTCTTCCCGCCATCAGCCGAGGCCTGCCATTGGCAGGTCGGTGCAGGGGCGCCGGTGGCCGCAGCCTTGAATTGCGCCTTGGCCGGAGCATGGACATCCGCGTCAGCGGGCTGAAGGGTGATGACGGGAGCTGCCTTGATGGTCAGGACGGCCGCCCGGCTGAAGACGCTTCCTCGCTCGTTGGTTACGGCCACGCGGAACTGTTTCCCCTGGTCCTCCAGATGGGTCGGATCCAGGACATACGTCGGATTCGTCTCTCCCGCGAGGTCATTCCATTCCTTGCCCTGATTCACGGAAACCTGCCATTGATAGGCCGGGAGCGGATTCCCGACGGCCTGCACCGCGAATGACGCCTTCGCGGGCACAAGCACGGTCTTGTTCTGGGGCTGGATGGTGATGCTCGGCCACGTCTTGACGGTCAATGTCGCAGCATCGCTGATGACCCTGCCGTCCGCGTTGTGGACGATGACCCGGTATTGGCGTCCGTGAAAAGTCAGCGCGGTTGCAATGGTGGTGTAGGTGGATTTGAGCCCCCCAGTCCCGGTCTGCACGTTGCTCCAGGTGGTTCCCTGGTTTGTCGAAACCTGCCACTGGTACTGCGGTGCGGGCGTCCCGGTCGCAGTGACGGAAAACTGCGCCGGCGCGGGAGCATTGACGGTCTGATCGGTGGGCTGCGTGGTGATGCTGGGGATCGCCGCGTGGGAGAGGGAGTGACCGCCAAAAGCAATACCAATGGGAACCGCGATCAAGGAGATTAGCTGACGTTTCATGGAACTTCCTCTGCCGTCTTCTGAGCCTCGTGGTGCCGAGTCGCACAAATTAGAACGATTGATCGAGCGGGAACGTCTCTGGAATCAATCCCCCGGGACCTCGGTACAGACAGCAGCCATCCTCGATCGCAGCGGGATGAACATAAGCTTCCTTCCCGAGGAACCCTTGCAACAGGTACAGATCAAAGATGCCATCCGGTACAGATATGGCGGAATCACGATCGACAAGGACAAACTGCCAGCGGTGTCGAGAACACAGGAACAACGCGTTTTTCTTTTCACGACGCCTGGGCATCTGCTCCGTGCTTGTGGACGCCATGCATTCGTCGTCAAGGCATAATCCAGTAAAAATGGATCGGGCCTTGCGGCGCTCCCACGGCTTTCATCGATCCGCGGAACACACCACCCATCGCGGTTCCCTTGACGCCGCCCAGCAGCGGATAACTTCCTTCAGACAGCCAGCGGACTTCAATGGAATCGGGCTCCTTCCCGGCTCCCTTCCAGAATCCAGTGTCAATCATGAAGGTGCTGATCGAAGGCTGGTGGAGCCGGGTGTCCGGAGGCGGCAGTTCGGAGGCTGCCTTTTCTATCCACTGCCAGAGCGTTCCCTGTTTCACATTTTCGGGAAGACTCCCGGCCAAGGCACTCCAGTCATGGAACAAGGATTCCTTCCACCCTGGATCGAGCCGCAGACGGACCGCGTGGGACTTCCCGGGCGGAAGGGTCATCTTCACTTGCCTGGAGAGAGTCCATTGCGGGCGAAGGGCGCCAGCCGAGAGCAGTCCCTCCTTCACCATCGCGCGGATGTCCCCGGAACCGCACCTGCGAAGCTCATCCGAGATCTGACCCGGATCTGATGCGTTGCCCCAGAGGATGTCATCGAGGCCATGTTTGTGCATGAGCTCCGTGACATCGCGGTTGGCGATTCGTGCGATAGCCTTCACCTCTGGTGTCTTGAAGTCGGGGACTTCAATGAAATCGGTGTTCGAACCTTCCGCCTGCAGCTTGAGGGGAACCTGCGGATCCATGGACTCCACCTCGAACTCCAGGCTGACCTTGTCCGGTGCCCACACCTCGCCTACCGCGATAACTAAATGGCTCACGTGAACCTGAGCCCTAGGCTGGATTTCCAGCAGGTTTCCGGCGAACGCAGTAGCGCACATCAGTCCGAATATGAATATTCGCGAGCATGAGGTCATAGGCATCACAATTCAAAGAACCGGATCACGAGGTTGCGCTTGGGCTGGAAATTCTTGATGCGAACGCGATAGCAGTTGCGGCCAATGCGTTCGACCGGCCTGGGCCACGCGAAGCTCGCGGGTATCCTGGGACCACCCTCCACGATCAGCTCGAAATCCTCGATGGGTCCCTTCCAGGTATTGGCGGTCGTCAGGACGTACTCGACCCATGGGGAATCAATCCGTTCTTCCTCCTCCAGAGCATCCCCGCTGACGGGTCGCCCCAGCTGTCTCGCCTGGGCCATCACTTCCTGCCGCAGGGATCGCTTGGTGCCCTCGAGGTTCGGCAGTCCCTCGTAGATATACGGAGAATCAACGATGTATCGGGCGTCTTCCCGCAGGGGAATGGGTGTGTATTCGATGACGATACTCACGCTCTTCTTTGCGGGAAAAACCTGTTTCCATTTGTAGTTCTCGTAGATCGACCAGTTCGGCCTGAACATGCCCGTCCGCAGGGCGCGGTCCGCCAGGGCCAGCCATTCGGATTGGGGCGCATTTTCATCAGGGAAAGGTTCCTGAGGCATTTCAAAACTGCTCGGGCTGGCCTTCCACGCCTTCACCAAGTCCGCTGGAGACTGCCTGTCCTCGCCGGCTCCGAGTTCGATGGCCTTGGCGGCAACCCGAAGCCATTCACTTTCGGGAGCGTCGGGCCTCGGATACTTTTCCAGTGGCACCACCGGTGTGAGGCCATGCTTCCACAAGCGCACGATGTCCGCGGGTTTCAGTTTGTAGAGATTGGACGCGCCAAAATCCGATTCCGCGAGACCCAGGGGTTTCAAGAGTGCCGTGACCTTCTTTCCTCCCCAGTCCATGTAGGGATTCCGATCATTCTCGCTGGGCTCTTCCGCGCGCTTGACGGCTTCGCATTGAATGGTGACGGCCGCCGGTTTCCCCTCGCACCAGACCTGGAAACCCGTCCCGACGCGGGGACCACTGGTATCGCCCGATTCATCATCACAGTCGTAGCTGGCGGCCGGGAAAAGGATGTCGGTCACGACATCCTGGTCGCTGTCGTTGCGGAAGACGTATTCCACGCGGATCTTCTCGAGGCTGATCGTCAACCGTTCCTTGGCCATCGCCACCCGGAATTCCTTGTGGAATTCCAGCCCGCGGGAGGTCTCTCCGTAGACGCCTCCATTGGCGAGAAGAGGCAACACCGCCAGCGGCAAGGAGAGAACCAAAGCCATCGACACAGCCTTGGATCGCAGAATGCGCAGGGTTCTTCGCGGAATAATCACAACAACCTCAGATGAACACACTCGTTTCAGACGGATCTTGATCCATCTGATCACAATTCAGATGATTGAGCATCTGTCCATCTTTCGGTGAATCGGTATGATGGAACGGGTCCGATCACTTTCAGGATTTTCGCATTCTTCGCCTACCTCCCGAACTGCGGGTACTTGGCGCGAAGCTCGCCCAGGCTGAGGTACAGGCCACCACCGGGCACTCCTTCGGCGAAGGAGTTGACGGTGGACCGGCCCGATTTGCCTTTGTTGTCGCCGGTGTAGAAGGTCCAGGCGTCCCAGATCTGGTGGGCACCATAAACGCCGGGGGAGGGACCATCCATGACCAAGTGGGGCGCCACCGTGAATTCGAGGGTGTAGACGTGGTCCTGCCCCCAGTATTCGTCGCGGTGGTTCTTGCTCGACGCCAGCGCTTTGTAATCCGCTGTCCACTTGGCGAGAGCCGCCTGGTAGTCGTATTTCTTCTCGGGTGCGGGTGGTGGCGCAGGTGGTTTCTGCGGCACCGGTACTTGCTGGACCGGATTGCTTTTGGGCGGCTCGGGCAATCTGGGGGCCGGTTTCGGCGCTTCGGGTCTTCGCGCTTCTGGCACGGGCGCGTAGGGAACCACGAGCACCGTATCCGTTCTCGTCAGCTGGTAGTTCAGCCGCGTGTTCAACGGCGGTGTGCTGTCCTGGGCGGGGACGGAAACCTCGATGGTGGTGGGGCCGCCGGCTCTCAGGAAACCCAGCAAGGACATGCGCACGCCCGCTTGCCCGCTGCCATCGAAGCTCTGACCGTGCACGACCTGGCCCTGCTGGTTGATGAAGCGTACCGTACAGGCCTGGAGGTTCCTGACAGACCCGGCGTTCTGCAGCCGGACAGTGACATTGTAGACCTTGTTCATTTCCTCCTTGAGCTTTTCGTAGTCGGCCTCGGCCTTGCGGAGCTGCAGGAACCAGAGTTTTCGCATGTAATGATTCAGGACGGTCTTCAAGGTGTTCTGGTAGAGGTACGCTTTGAAGTTTCCGCTGATCTTCCTGGGACCCGCCGCGGCCTCACCGCCGGCGTCGAATCCGGCGATGCCCGGAGTGCTCTCGGCCACCTGCGCGTAGGCTTCGGCATCCTTCCAGAACGCGTCGCAGTACGTGTCCACTTCGGCATCCAACCGTCCCTTGAAATCCGCCGCGCTGCTGGACTGCTTGTGCAGGGCGGCAACGATCTTGAACCAATCCGCAGCCGTACGCATGACCTTGGGTTCCGTCGCATAGTAGTGTCGATAGGCGCCGTCCCATTTCTGCAGATTCTTGTCCAGCGCCGCCTCGCCGAACTCCGTGAGAGCCAGGTCCATGAAGGTCACACCGGCGGAGGCCAACCCCAGCGCATCCCCGCCCCACTTGGAAACCGAGTAGAAGGCGCCGCTCTTGGTGAAGTTCACCACAGCAGCGTTCTTGTCTCCATTGGAGATGTCCAGGACCAGCTGGGCCAGCGCGAAGCCCAGCCCCGCTTCGTTCATGAGCTTGTTCACGTTCTTCAGGGTCTCGGTGCCGACGCCCGCTTCCAAAACCGTTGAACCGGCGCCCGTGAGGCCGTAGGCCTTGTTGAACTGGGCCCAGCCTTTTTCGAGGGCGGTCGGACTCTCTACTGCGCCTGAGGCTCCCTCGTTCACGATCTGAGCCAGTTCGCTCTCCGAGTAGAGCGCCATGGGCGCAGAATCGAACCGGGGCAGCGTATCGCTCAGCTTCTTGCGGCCGTCCTTCAGGATGACGGCCGCGTACTTCGAAAAGTGGTCCGTGTAGATGGTCACGAAACCCTTCTCGCCGTCCACAGTGCACGGGACCGGCTGCCACGAGTGGCCACGGGGATCATAGTAGGCCGCACCCACACCATCCTCCGGCAGCACGCCCGGGGAGAGGAGGCCCTTGTCGAAGGGGAGCTGGATCTCCGCGACGCCGCCCAGATTGGCATTCGCGGGCAGCTGGATTTCGTAGGACTGGAAGACAATGCCGGAATCCTTGGGCACATCCGGAGGATTCGCGTCCGGCTTCACCTGGAGCTGGGAGCCCTCCGGCAGCGACCAAGCGGGCAAGGCCACGCTCACGCCGCTGCTCTGCAGCGTCGTGGTACCGCTGCTGATGGGCGTCGCCTCCTTGCCTTTGGAGCCCATGCCTCCGGTGGCGAATCCGATGAGGGTGATGATCCACGCAACTCCGAAGAACAGGAGTGGCTTCAGGATTCCTTTCGAGATGAAGGCCTTGAGGACCAGTGCCAGGACCAGCAGCCCGATGGTGATGGCATAGAACACGGCACCCCTGCCGACGATCATCAGGAGGGCGTCGGAGACCAGCAGCAACGCGAAGAGAATCCAGTAGAGGAGAGTCGATTGGCCCTTCGCTTTCGCGCCCGGCTCGGCCGCAGGGCCACTGCCTGCCTTCGCTGCGGCGTAGGTCGCCTTCCCCCGCCGCAGCACGGTCTTGAACTTCCAGCCGAAGGTCGCGGCGGATTCCTTGAACGCCTTCACGATGGCGCCCAGATCGAAGGTGAATTCGTAGGTCTTGCCATCGGGTCCGAACCCCACGCATTTGACCTTGCGGAACAGTGTTTTGCCCGACTGGAAGGAAGCCTCGCCCCCGGCGTTGAAGGAAACCCCCGAGCTGGTTTCCTTGGTGAGTTCCCAGAAATACAGGGTGCGGGCCCCTTCATCCAGGAAGGCTGACGCTTGGTACTGGATCCGTTTCGTCCCGGTTTCCCAGGAAGCATCCACGAATTCGGCCTGGATGACGGCATCGGCATCGGGCGCGGTTCCAAGCTGGAGGCCCATCACGGCAAGCTTCGCGGCGATGGAATCAAGGATCGACTGTCGATCCGACTGCGGCAGAGGCAGGGGAACCGGAGCGGCGATGGGTGGCGGAGGAGCCGGAATCGTGGACGGAGTCGGAGCGGCTTGGGCGGCGGAACTGGGGGGCATGGCGACTGTCCGGGCTGGCACGGCTGGCGCCAGGGACTGGCCACATCCGGGACAGAAGGCGGCTCCCCTGGGCAGTTCGAGTCCGCAGGCGCGACAGTGGCCCGCGAAACCCGATACGCGCAGCACCTGGCCACCGGCCTGGATTCGGTCGCCCTCCTTCAGCGCTTGGGGCTTTTGGATCTGCTGGTCATTGACCCACGTGCCGTTGGTGCTGCCCAGATCCTCCAGGATCCAATATCCAGCCTGGAGGCGGATCACCGCATGGCGCCCCGAGCAGCCAGGATCATCCAGGCGCAGGAGGTTCTCTGCGAGCCGCCCGAAGGTGGTCGGGTTCTGCAGATCGAAGCGCGCGTTCCCGCGTGATTCCAGCATCAGATGGGGAACTTCCGGGTTCATGACCATCCTCACGATCGATTCCAGATGAGCTGGACCGCTGCATGCGCATGGGATCCCACGCTTCCCTCTCCCATCGTCCCTTTTCCGCTTGGGCCTTAGAGGTGGTAACAAAACCTGCGCGATGCGGCGCTGGAAACAACGCATGCGTTGTTTCCGGGCGAGGCAGGCAAGGAAGGCGACGCAAGCGATAGTGGGCCTATCGCTAAGGAGCGTGACGCAGCATGGCGACGCCCGCCGCCACCAGCCCGGAGGGACGAGCCCAGACGGGCGCCCCGCGGCGTCAAAGCCCTTGAACGATCTTTGCATCATTTAGGTCCACTTGATGTGGGCCTAAATGGGTGCAATGATCCGCATCGCCCTGCGGGCTTTTCCTTGCGGTGCCTCCCGCCTGGGCTCGTCGCCGCGCCGTGAACGTTTTGTTACCACCTCTTAACCCTGAAGGTCACGGGCCTCAACCACCGGCTCCTTGGAGCATGGCAGGGTCTGCCCAAGGATCCGGTCCCAGCCCCGTGTTGGCGGGACCACCCTGAACAGGCGGATCGCCTGGAGCAATTCAAACCATCGGAGCCAGCACGTAGGAACGCATCATCTGATCGACGCCGCTCACCCGTCCGCCTTGCGCGCCGGTGAGGCGGATCGCAACCACGTCGGACGACGGCATGCCCATCACATTCGCAACCAGGTTCATTTCCAGGAGATTGTTGTTCGGATCGAAAGACCAGCCCCCGGTCAGCGGGGCCTGGATGCCCCACAGTTCCTGGCTGCCCTGCAACACCCCGTTCGGGAAGAGGTCCAGCACGAAGCGGGAGGAGACCATTCCGTAGGCAGACATCTCGATCAACCAGCGGCCGGGATGGATCAAGGTCGGTGGCGGTGGTGGCGGTTCGCTGATTATTTGCGCAAGGGCTTCCACCGAGGCTTCGCCGCCGTTGCTGTGGATGTGAAGGGTTTCGCGTTTCCTCCCCAAACCGAGGTCTGGCAGGATCCTCAGCACCAACCCCCAGGTCTCTTTCTCGAGCGAAGTGAATTTATCGATGGCGAGAAAAGGTTCTCCTTCGACGCTGAACGACCACATCAGCTCACCTTCGCCGGTATTCCTGATCTTCAGTTCCCGCCGGGGCTGGGCTTCGCGTTTGACCTCACCGAAATTGATCTCTCGGGCGGAAAGTTGCAACACAGGCTTGAGGGCAGGCGGAGGAGGCGGAAGCGGAGGGGGTGGTGGAGGCGGTGGCTTTGGAGCCTCGGAAATGGATCCTACTGCAGCAAAGAGAAAATCATCCCAAGTGACCTTCTGTGTTTCGAGGCCTTCGAGGAGGGCGCAAAGTTTCTGCTGGCCATCGCTGCGCTCCGTCTTGGCCACGCTGATGGCTGCAAGGGCGGCGGAGACCAGTCGGTCCGGCATGCGTTTGTCCCGGGCCAGGTCCAGCACCAGATCGCGGATCTTGCCTCGCTTTTCCTCCCAGAAGTCCCGTCCTGAAAATGCAATTTCCAGGCGGCCTTCGCATCTCAGATCCCATTTCTGCGGGCGCTGCCGTCCCTCGGCCAGGACCTTCTCGTGCACGTAGTCGTACCACTCGTCCAGGGTGATGACGCCATCCCCATCGCGATCCGCTTCGCCCGACTTGATCCCATCGACCAGATGACGCGTGAAAACGCCACAGGCACCGTCCTCCTTTTCCATGGCCGTTTCCAGGGCCGTGGACGCGGTGAGGATGGCCATGCCGCAGTTCTCGGCGGTGATCTGCATCTGGTCGTCCACCGAGCCCCGCGTGAACGACTTGCCCACGGCGCCGGAATAGCAGCAGTCGAGAATCAACACCACTTTCCGGCACCGGCCCACATCCAGGAAGTCCTTGATCTCGGTCATGCGGATGGAGGTCGATTCGAGCACGGACAACTGCGTGTCGGCCATGGTGAGGCACAGCCGTCCACGGAAATCGAGCTTGCCGTGACCCGAGAAATAGATCAGCAGGAGATCGTCGCTCGCCGCGTTGCGGATCGCCTGGTTCAGCGCGACCCGTACTTCCTGACTGGGCTTGTTCTTCAGGACGATGACGTCATCGAAATTCCCGGCGCCGGGCGACTGCAGTACCTCCTGCATCGCATCCACGTCGTTTTCCGGACCGATCAAGGGGGACAACTGCGGCTCGGCTTCGAACCGGCTACTGGCGATGAGAAAGGCTCTTCGCTTTGCGTTCATGGGATTCAGCGGGAGGCGCGCTCGAGCACCTTCAGGATCCTGTCCACCTGCCCTGCCTTCAGGCTGTTCGAATCAACCTCGATCTCCTCCTTTTCCGTCTTGATTTTGATTTTCAGGGTGTGATCGCGGTCGATCAGCGATTTGACGACATTGACCATCGCCACCGCGGCACCGCTGGTGATGAGGGAGAGCAGGATCGTCCCGATCGTGATCGGGTCGCCCTTCGCCCCTTTCCTGGACGAGACCGATTCCTCCAGCACCTGGATGCCGGGCTCGGAAACGAGCGCGCGGGAGAGTTCGATGGCCATCTCCTGCAAGTCTTCCGAGGAACACGTCTCGGAATGCAACGACAACCGGGCTTCCATGACCGACCTCCGGATCATTCTGGGAACTGGGCTCCGCCGTGAGCGGATCGCAAGGGGTTCAATTCGGGTTTGCTTTGTATTTTATGCCAGAAACCCAAGTTGCGTGCTTTCCGTCGCTTCAAAATCGTGATTTATTGCGAGCGGAAGCGCGGTCAATTCCAACCTGTTCAATCCCGCAACGCGGAGCATACAATGAACCATTCGACCAATAGGGGAGCCTTCCGATGAAGCTCAACACCCGTCGGAAGCAGCCTTCGCAGAGCTACCCGACCTACCAGGAATACTGGTCCCAGCACCAAAAATACGTCGGCACCGTGGCCATGACAGCCAGTCTCGTGGTGGGAGGAGTTCTACTGCCTGGATGTCGCGGGCAGTCGTCCGCTGCGAACCGGGACCAGGCCCTGGAGGAGCCCATCCGCGGCCTGGATGGCACTCGTGTCCGTGGATTGATCGGAACCTCACAGCTCCCTCCACCGGAACTGCCGCCCTCAATGCGGACCCCCGAGCCACCTCACCCGAAGTCCATCAAGAAACCCCAACCGAAAATTCCGCACCTCAGGGGAAAGGTGAAAGTCCCCGATCCCCCCGCATCCGAGGAACCCACGTCCGTTCCCGCCGATCCTCCCCCCGCCACCGAAGTGCCAAAGCCCCTGGGGGGCGTACCACCTCGACCGGCTCCTCCACAATCGGAGTGAGACGGATGGATCTCACGCTCTCGCTGACGCACGCCTGCAATCTGCGCTGCACCTATTGCTATACAGGCGAGAAGCGGGCCGTTGCGATGTCGCGGGAGACGGCTGCCCGGGCTCTCGACATGGCATTCGCAGTCCGGGAATCAAGGGTGCAGCTCGGATTCTTTGGCGGAGAACCGCTGCTCGAATGGGATCTGCTCACCTGGTGCACGGAACAGGCGGAGGCCCTGGCGGCTGAGCGTTCCATTCAGCTGATGCCGACCCTCACCACCAACGGGATCCTGCTCGACCCCGATCGATTGCGGTGGCTGCGGAATCACCGGTTCCATCTCGGGCTTTCCATCGATGGCAACCGAGCCATGCACGACATCACCCGCCGCCATGCCGATGGGACCTCGTCCTTCGAGGCCTGCCTGCGCGGGCTCGAGCGGAGCCTCGAAGTCTTTCCCGATGTCGAGGTCATCACGGTCCTCGACCCCGCGAACATTTCCCACTGCGCAGAGGGCGTGCGGTTCCTGGTACGGGAGAAGGGCGTGCGATCCATTTCGCTCAACCCCAACTTCCACGCGTCCTGGCCTGAGGAGGCCTTGGTCCAATGGCAGAGCGCCTTCGCAACACTGGGGGATCTTTATCTCGCTGCCTATCGCTCCGATCGCCCCATCTACCTGAACTTTATGGACACCAAGATCGTCACCGGTCTGAAAGGCGGCTACGAACATCATGACCGTTGCAGCTATGGCGAGCGGGAAATCGCGGTCGCGCCCTCGGGCCGGATCTATCCCTGCGAGCGCATGATCGGTGCGGACGTGGATACCCAGTATTCCCTCGGCGATGTCTTCAATGGTTTCAATCCCCAGTGGTGCGAGTGCGTTCTCGTCCAGCGGGGCAACCGAAATCCCGAATGCAAGACCTGCGCGTACCGCTCCCGGTGCATGAACTGGTGCTGCTGCATCAACCACGCCCGCACGGGCGCCATTGATCGCACGGACGGCCTCGTGTGCTTCCACGAACAGTTGTCCATCCAGGTGGCCGATGACGTTGGCAACCAGCTGTTCCAGGAACGCAATCCGGCCTTTCTCGAACGTTTCTACCGGGAGACCCGGCCGCATTCGGATGCCATCAAGGGGATACCATGATTTGACCCGCAATGATCGGTTCTCGATAATGGGCCCATCCATTCCACACCTAGACAAAGTTGTCTTCTCCCATGGGAGTCTCCGTCATGTCCTGGAGCCTTGACTCATTCCAATCCTCACGGTGGCTGCGTCACCTGCTGCTGCTTGGAGCGGCCGCAATGGTCTGGTTCCCGGCCCAGGCCCAGGACTTGGCTGGGGCCAAGGATCATCCGCTCCTGAAACGGTTCGGAGGTTCCCAGATCGTCTCCTACGACGTGAAACGCTTCGAGGAATTCGATCTTCAGACGTCCACCTTCAAGAGCTACGACCTTGGAGCCAAGCAGCGGATCTTCGCCAGCGCGCCACTGAGGATCGAGGGAAGTTTGACGCGCATCTGGTACGAGTCCGCTGGCGACACCAGCTCTACGGAGTTGATCCGGAACTATCAGAACGAGCTGAAGTCCAAGGGGTTCCAGATCCTCTATGACTCCACTAAGGATCCCGCCGCCAAGGCCTGGACCAACTACCTCGCGGCCTACGCGGGCACGGAAATCAAGACCAATCGCAGTTACTACATTTTCTACGCCGCTGACGAGAAGGGCATCCGGGTCACCAGCGCCAAGCTCCAGAGACCCGAGGGGGACGTCTACGTCTACCTCACCGCCGTGGAGTGGCCCAAGGACGAGGGCACCTACAAGGCCAAGAAGGGCGCCTACATCAGCGTGGACATCATCGAATCCAAGCCCATGACCCAGAACATGGTCGTCGTCAGCGCCAGCGATATGTCCAAGGCGATCGCCTCCACGGGCCGCGTGGCTCTATACGGCATCTACTTCGACACGAACAAGGCCGATATCAAGCCCGAATCGAAGCCGGCGCTGGACGAGATCGCGAAGTTCCTGAAGGAGAATCCCAGTGCGAAGCTCCACGTCGTGGGGCACACGGACAACGTCGGCGGGCTGGAATCGAACCTGGGGCTCTCCAAGCGGCGGGCGGATGCCGTCGTGGCCGCGCTGGTGAAGAACTACGGCATCACCGCCAATCGCCTGACTGCCAATGGGGTCGCCTACCTGGCGCCCATCGCCGTGAACACCACGGAAGAAGGGCGCGCCAAGAACCGGCGAGTGGAACTGGTTCCGCAATAGCACGCGGAATTCATTCAACGAACCGCGCCCACGACCTCATGGGTGACTCAGGTCCAGTAGGAACCAGATGAGCAAGGATCTGTTTCTCCGGATGAAGGGACGATCATCGCGCAGGACCCGTGTAGCGCGTCCGAATTCAGACATGCTCAACCCAGCAGCTGGTCCCTGCACGTTTCCACAGGCGGATGAATGACGTAGCGACAGCCCAGGATTTTCGGTCATCCATCGTCCATATTCCTTCTTGCGGTGTTTGGCGAGGGAACTACCTTATGCTCATGGGCCTCGGTAATCTCATCCTTGCTGCGCTGCTCCCGCTTTCAACGGTGGACTCGTTGCCCCCGCAGGCGCCACCCTCGAACCCGGCTGGCATTGGCACTGCGGCTGATGCCAATGCCCTCCGGAAACAGTTCCGGTTCAGCGAGGCGGCGGCGATCTACAAGCGATTGCTGATCGTCAACCCTGACGATCCTAAACTGAATTTCGACTGCGCGCTCACGCTGTACCTCCAGGCGAGCAACGAAGACGACGCGGCCAAGGCCCAGGAGCTTGGCCGGCAAGCCAGGGTCTATGCACTCAAAGCGAAGAGTCTGGGTTGCGAGGAGCCCCTCAACGAATCCGTCCTGAGCCTCGTGCACGAGGACGGAACCATCACTAAGAACACCTCGATGGATCCGGACAAGGCTGTGGATGCCATTCTCCAGAAGGCCGAGCAGGCCTTCAGCAAGGGCGATATGCAGGAAGCCTTGAAGAACTACCAGGCTGCCCTGGCCCTCAATCCGAAGAACTATGCCGCGACGCTCTACAGCGGGGATGTCTATTTCAGCTGGAAGGACTATGGCCAGGCCGTCGTCTGGTACGAGCGCGCCATCGCGCTGAATCCCGACGTGGAAACCGCTTACCGCTACTGCGGGGATGCCCTCTCCTTCCTGGGAAAGCACGACGAGGCCCTCGGGAAGTACCTTGCAGCCGTCCTCACTGAACCCAGGAACAAGCTCGCCTGGTCCGGCCTGAAGAACTACGCCTCGGACCTCAACCGCGAAGTCCAGAAATCACCGCTGACGCTTCCCAAGGTCTCCACCGAAACGAAAGGCGGCAACGTTTCCATCGTCGCTGATTTGAAAAGCGGCACGTTGTCGCAAGGCTATGCCCTGGCCCGCACGCAGTGGATCAAGGATCACCCCGTGGCGGCGGGCGGAACCTATCGCCATTCCCTGGCTGAAGAAGCCTCGGCCATCCGGATGACCATCCGGCTGGCCGATGATCTGAAAGGCGCGGGTCCTGAAGATCCCTTCGCCAAATCCTGCGCCACCCTGAAAGCGATGGACAGTGAAGGACTGCTGGAGCCTTTCATTCTGCTGGACGCCGCCGACTCGGGCATCGCCGAGGACTACAAGGATTTTCTTCAGCAACACCGCGGACTGCTCGTGCGGTACATCCGGAAATACCGGCTCGATCTTCCGTGAACCGGGGCTCCGCTCTTCTCACCCGATCCACAATCCTTCAAGCCGCACCTGCAGCCCTTCGGCTGATCGGTTGAGGTAGTTGACCAGGCCGCTGTGCCGCCACTGGAGCATGCACAT
>DCFP01000162.1:36128-45719 GCA_002319925.1 Holophagaceae bacterium UBA1801
GGCGATGTAGTAGCCGAGATCCTTGTAGCCCTCCTGCCTGGGGCGCAAGGGGCCGGTGACGCACCAGGTGAGCACGCCTGTCCGCTGGTCCACTTCCATGACCTGCCCGCAGTGAGTGATGGGGCATCCGCAGCTCATGCCCAGGGGGCGGCCGATCAGCACATCGCCGATGCGGATGTCCATCTCGCGGGTGAGCATGGGGTTGTGCGGGATGATGATTTCCCTGGGTCCCGGGTCTTCGGGGAAATGCTCGAGGACGAAATCGTACTCGCGGCCCAGGCTATCGCGGTAGGAACGCTCTCCCTGCGGTTGCAGGTCCGAGCTGACGACGATTCCTCCGGCCGGGTTGGCGGCGCAAGCTGCATTTCCGCAGTGCGCGGGCGCCGCGTCCGTGTGCGCGCGCATGCTCGACTTGGTATCCAGGTGGATGCAGCGCTTGAGGAGTTCTGGATGCTTCACCAGGCGCGCCTCGAATTCGTTGCAGGTGGCGGAACCGCAAAGGCCGCAATCCAGGCCGGGGAGTTTGACATCGATCGGTGACTGCATGATGGATCCTTTCAGGTTGTCCTAGGAATGAACGCTGGCCGCGACTTCAGGAAGGGCCTGGAGGAGCAGGTCGATATCCTCCTCCGAGGTGAAGCGACCGAGGGTGACGCGCAGGGATCCTCGCGCCGTGATGGGGTCGAAACCCATGGCACTGAGCACGTGCGAAGGCTCGCTGCGATGATGCGCACTGCAGGCGCTGCCGGAGGAAACAGCGATGCCGCGCTCATCGAGATCGAGCATGAGCTTGATCGCCTCGCCCTCGCGTCCGGCCAAACCCAGGCAGAGGTGGCCGGGGAGGCGCCGGTACCGATCGCCGATCAAGTAGAGATTGGGAATGTGCCGCCCAAGTTCCTCCAGTAGACGTTCGCGCAAAGTCACGAGCCGGGCGGATTCCTTGGCACGTTCTCGTTTCGCAATCTCCGCGGCGGCACCGAATCCCGCGATTCCAGCCACGTTTTCCGTGGCCGAACGGAGGCCCTTCTCCTGACCTCCGCCGTGAATCAATGGCGCAAGCGGGACGCCCGAACGGATAAAGAGCGCGCCAACGCCCTGAGGTCCGTTCAGCTTGTGCGCGGACATAGACAGGAGATCCATCCCCATGTCTCCAGCATGCAGGGGTATTTTGCCGATGGCCTGCACGGCATCGGTATGGAACAGTGCCCCGGCGCCATGGGCAATGCGGCACAAATCGGTGATGGGCTGGACCGTGCCAACGACATTGTTGGCCGCCATGACGGAGACGAGCCGCGTGTCCGGGCGGAGCGCGGAGGCCAGATCGGCCGGTTCAACCAGGCCGTTGGCATCCACGGGCAGGTAGGTCACGGATGCGCCCCGCCGTTCAAGGGAGCGGCAAACCTCGAGCACGGAAGGATGCTCGATGCGACTGGTAATCAAGTGCCCCAGGGGAATCCCTTCGGGCGCCATCACGCCAACGAGAGCCAGGTTGTTGGCTTCGGTTCCGCTCGCAGTGAAGATCACCTCGTCCGGCTTCGCGCCAAGCAGATCGGCGACCTGCTTGCGTGCCCCTTCCACCGCCGCCCGGGCCGCTCTTCCAGCCCGATGCAGGCTGGATGGGTTCCCCGCCAGCGTGCCATGCAGCGGATCCATGGCCTCGCGCACCCGCGGGTCCAGGGGCGTGGTGGCGGCGTTGTCCAGGTAGACGAGGCGCTCGCTCATCGGTCATTCCCCCCGGTAGAAGACCTGGTTCTCCAGGGTCCGAACGACACCGAAGTGGGCCTGCCAGCCGATGTCCTTCTTGCCCACGCAGATGGTGCAGGTGCCCACCGGCGGGTTGCCCCGGAGCTGCATGGGTAGCTCGGCATCTGGCGTGGCCAGGATGCGGTCCACCAGCGGATCGATGCCGATGCCGTGGAGGGCGTTGACCTCGCGGATGGTCACGTCGGGAGCGACATCCATGATGCGTGCCCGGAAGACCTCGCGCTCCGCCTGAGAGACACGGTCCACCTTGGTGACCACGGCCACGTCGGCGAGAGAAAGCATGGGACCGATCTTCAAGGGCAGGTTCATGCCCGAGGTGGCCTCGAGGACGACCACGCCCAGACCGTGGTCCACGTAGGGCGAACAGCGCAGGCAGAGTCCCGCCGTCTCCACCAGCAGGACCTTGGCCCCTTCCCGCTCGGCCCATTCCATGGCGTCGCCTAGCACCATCACGCCGCAATGGTCGGGGCAGAGTTCACCCGAATAGACCTTGCGCGTGGGGATTCCCAGTTCGCGGGCCAGTTCTTCGTCCTCTTCCGCGAACTGCACATCGAGCTTGAAGAAGGCGACCTGCTTGCCTTGTTCCAGCAGCTTCCGGGCGGCGTGGCGCAGCACGGAGGTCTTTCCCGTCGTCGCGGGCCCGGCACAAATCACAAGCTTCATCGCACGCCCTCCAGTTCCGTTCCACAAAGGCGCAAGCCGTTCCGCAGCTGGTCCCGCAGCGAGGCAAGGGCATCGTCCAGGCGCGCCACCTTGATGGAAAATGCGCGTTCGTGCTCATCGGTGACGATGAAGTCCATGATGCGTCCGCCCTTCATGACGATGCGCGCATCCGACAGGAGCGCGATGCGCGGATCGTGGGTGACGAACACGAAGATCTTCCGGTAGCGCCGCAGCAGCTCGATGGCACGGGTCCGGTGGATGCCGGCGTTCTCCACTTCGTCCAACAGTACGATCGGCGTGGAGCAGATGATGGCAGCATCGGCGATCAACAGCGCCCGTGTCTGGCCACCCGAGAGTTCGGTCATGCGCGATTCGGCGGCGAGCGGTTCGCCCGTCAGCTCATTGGCGAAATCGATGGCCTCCTGGGCGAGCCTCGTGATGTCCTCGGGGTTGCCGCCGCGCACCTTTGCGTGGGTGGTGAGAAAGGCATCCACTGGCATGTCTGAAAGAAAGGTCGTGTGCTGCGTGATGAGCGCGATGGGGTTCCGGGAGGGATCGTCGCGGTATTCGATGGGAGCGGGCACGCCGTTGAACAGCACCTGCCTTCCCGAGGGCGTGTTCCCGTTGGCGAACAGCTCGATGTCGTTGATCAGCGTTGTCTTGCCTGAGCCCGTGGGGCCGACGATGCTGATGACGTCGCCCATGTTGAACTGGATCTTCCGGACCAGATCGGGCCTACCGAGCCTGCCGTGGCCCCCCATCACTGTGATATCGCGAATCAATTTAGTCTCCTTTCCGGATCAATTTAGTAGTATAAGAATGTAAAAAAAATTTCTTAGATCACATCCGCGATGGTGGCCTCTTCGAGCTTCTTGGCGACGTAGTCCCGGATGTCCTGGAAGATGTCGAGGATCTTGGTTTCCTTCTGGATGGGCGTGACCTCGTAGAAGTACTCGCTCACGGACAGGGTCGGCGCCAGGGCGCCGTCGAAGAGCCGGATGATCTCGGCGATGGTGATCTCGTCCGCCCCCCGGGCCAGCCGGAAGCCGCCATGCTGCCCCTTGGTGCTCGTGACGAGCCGGGCCTGCTTCAGCGCGCGGAGAATTTGTTCCAAATACGCGCGGGGGATGTCCTGGGCCTTGGCGATGGTGTCCACGGTGATGAATTCCGAAGAGTCGTAGCGCGCCAAGTAGATGAGCGCGAGCAGCGCGTATTCACTCCGTGTCGTCAAACGCACCAAGGAACTCCTCACGTTCAAAACTTATCAGATCAATTTGATACTATAAGTTTGATTATCAGGTCAACCGGAAAATGTTTACCACTCCAAAGTCCTGTCAATTCCCTTGGGAGTTTCCAACCCTATCTGGCATGACCCATGAAACCATGGAATCCGATCCGGCCAGGAGGCTACATGGCGCAGGCTTTCGAGAAGTGCAGCAACTGCGGTGCGCCGCTGGTGATTTCGGCGGATGGGCGCGAGGTGAGCTGCACCCGTTGCGGATCCATGGCCCGGCGCGCCATCGATCCGGCGCGGCTGTTCTCGGCGCTGCGCACGGAGGGTCAGCCCACCGACGAGTTGTTGAACAGCGTTGCGAAGCGCCTCCACGAGGCCTTTCCGGATCTGTCGCGCGTGGAGTGGAGCGGCGGGTTCCTTTCCGCGAAGCGCTTATCCGCCTTCGAGCTGACCGCGGGCAACACGTGCTTCCGCCTGAAGCACGCATCCAATGGCATTCTGGCCGAGCGTGCGGAAGTGGTGCGCGGGATCGTAGTGAAGACCACGCAACTGCCCGTGGACGAATGGCTCGCCTCTCTCAGCGCCACCCTGTCCGAGTATGCCGCCGAGAACAGCCGCTCACTAGCCGCACTGCAGCGATTGGCGAACGCGTAACTCTACTTGTCGTTCAGGAGAAGATTCAGCGCGGGCGCCGCGGATTCCTTGGCTTCACCGCGGGAGGCCACGGCGGTGCCAAGGGCGAAGTACTCGATGACGTGGCTACCCCAGCCGTGGCTGCGCTCATGGATGTTGACGCCCACGACGCCTTCCGCCTTCAGTCTCGTGGCTTCGTGCTGCATGCGCTCCATGGCCAGTTCCCGCGCATCGTAGAGCGCCTGGGTGAAGTTCGTCATCTCCGTGTTCTGGTTGACGGTCTTCCATAGCTGGCGCAGGGTCTGGTGGGCGACGTGGTAGACGCAGTTGCCCATGACGAGACCAACGGGCGCGTACCCGGCCTGTCGCAGCACATAGAGATCCTGCCCCGAGAGGTCGCTGGTGAAGGGCTTGCCCTCCACGGTGCGGTGGCTCTGGCCGTCGCGGCTCCGGACGGCGGTGCCGATGGCCACGAACTCCGCGAGATCCGGCCCCCACTCGTAGCGGCCCACGTCGAGGCGCACCCCGACGATGCCGTCGGCCCCGAGGGCATCGGCTTCCTCTTCCATGCGCGTCATGGCCAGATCCCGGGCGTGGTACATGGCCTGGCTCAGCACCACCATCTCCTGGTTCTGGTTCCAGTTGCTCTGCTGGAAACCGATGTGGTAGATGGACGAGCCCACCACCAGCCCCAGCGGCTCGAAGCCCGCCTGCTTGACGAGGAGGAATTCGTTCACGGTCAGATCGCTGGTGAAGAGACCAGGCTTGTCCTTCGTGCCCGCCATCTCCCGCACGCGTTCGCTGGCGTGGCGCGGCAGGTCCTGGGGAACTGGAGGGGTCTGGGACGTGGGCACAGGCACGGGCACGGGCACGGCCGCAGCGCCAATCCGCTCCACGAGGAGAGGCACTTTCGTGGCCTCGATCCAGGTCGCCTGGCCTTCCGTCCAGACCTGCACATCCTTCGGCAGTTTGCCACCCTTGATGAGCTGCACCAGCTCGTCCAGTTCCACCGGCCCCCGTTGGTTCTGGCCCTCGGCGTAGTACCAGGACATATGCCCCCCTGTATATCGAGATGTCTGCAGTGCAGCCTACGCGCAGGGCCGCACATGTTCAATCGCTGAAACGTAGGTATCGCGGGCGGGGCACGAGCCAGTTCCTTTAGGTCTTTGTCCCAGCCATCCGCAATTGATCTACGGCATCACTTGGAAAGCCCGTACCGCTGCCCCAGGTCCTTCTCCTCCCGCTGCATGGCCTCCGCGCGAGCTCGAAGGGCGTAGATGCTTTGCGTCAATCCCTCCAGCGCCTTCGGGTCGGAGGCACTGATGGATTGTTTTATGCTGCGCAGCATGCCGAGGCTTTCATCCAGATTCGCCTGGCACTCCTGGTGGAACCTGGCGCAGGGCGCGGGGGGAACGATCGCGGCAAGACGCTGCTTGGCCGCTTCCGACTGCCGGATGAGGCCATCGAGCCCGGAGGCATCGCCCTTGATCAGCGCGGTGACGATCTCCTGCGCCTTGTCTTCGGCGCTGCCCCCCAGCTCATCCGGCTGCAGATGATCGATCGCCTGGAAATAGGCCGCCACCGCCGCGCGTTGAGCATCCATGGTCATCGGGGTCTCGCGCGGAGCGGTTGCCGGACCGGATTCAGGCGATTCTGAAGCTGGGAAATCGGGAGATGCCGGCGCCGAAGAAGGGCGATCATCCGATTTCGCCGTAGCCCCAGGCGCAGGTTCCTGGACGGCGGAAACGGAGTTGACCCGGCTTGCCGATTCTCGCCCGAGCATGAACACGAACCCGAGGACTCCCAGCGTCCCCACGACGCCCAACGCGATCAACAGCGCTCTATTTACCTCGATTTTCGTCATGGGGCCGCCGGCGCACTCGCGCTGAGCCATGATAGGGCAATTCGTCCTTCGCTCGCTTCAGGTCTCGTGGATTGATCGACCATGGAATATTGATCCGCCGGATCGGTCCGCAGCGCTCGGCTCGGGGTTCCTGCCAGGTCCCGCCATGACAGCGACAACCGGCGTATACCGGCATATATTGTTAGGACCTTTGCAAAGGCTGCCCGTGCCCGAGCCCTCCCACAATCACTCCAATGCCCACCCCATGGGTTCCCTTGCCCAGGATCCGGTCAAACTGGCCATTCTGCTCAGCCAATTCGGCGCGGGTTTCTGCCTGGTGGATGCCAACGAGGTCTTCACGGCCACCAATCCAGCGGCGGAAACAACCTTCGGCGTTCCGCCTGGCGGCCTCCTCGGGCGCAGTCTTCTGGAATTCCTTCCCGCCGATCAGAAGGAACTCATCCGCCAAAAGAATGCAGAGCGTAAGGAGGGGCTGGGCGATTCGTACGAGCTGCGAATCCAACTGCTAAGCGGCGAGGAGCGCTTCCTGTGGGTGACGGCGATCCCGGATCGCGGTGGTGAAGGCAACTTCAATGGATCGGCCGCCTTCTTCCAGGACATCACGCAGCGCAAGCACGCCGAGCAGGCCCTGCAGCGCAGCGAGGCGCGATTCCGCAGCCTCGTGGACCAGGCGCCCGTGGCGGTTTCCATGACCCGCAATGGCCAGTTCCTGCACGTCAATCGGACCTGGCTTACGTTGTTCGGATTCGCCGAGTTCGGCGAATTGGAATCCAGATCCATCCTTCAGTGCGTGCACCCCGAAGAGCTGGGCATCTTCCAGATGCATCAGCAGCAAGTGAGGCAGGGAGAAACCCCGGGCAAGACCTTCATCTTCCGGGCGCTGCGCGCCGATGGCGGCTGCTTCCTGACGGCCACGGAAGCCTGCTACCTGGAACTGGACGATGGCCCGGCCATGCTCCGGTTCTTCCGTGATATCACCGAAGCCCGCCGGGTGGAGGCGGAGCGGGAGAACCTGATCCACGATCTCCAGAAAGCGCTGGACGAAGTCCGTGAGCTGAGCGGACTGCTGCCCATCTGCAGCTACTGTCGCAAGGTGCGCGACGACAGCGGCTACTGGAACCGGATCGAGGCCTACGTCGAAGCCCGCACCCGGGCCGCCTTCTCCCACGGCGTCTGCCCCGATTGCATGCAGACCTACTTCCCGGAGATCCCGCAGTCCTGAATCTGAAACGGGGCGGGCACGATCGAGAAAAGGCGCTTCGATAGAACAGGTTTCTAACTCTCCAGGTTTCTAATGGACGCACCACGGAGACACGGAGGGCACGACCATCGGCCAAGCCTGCCGCAGGCCATGGGGTTCATTTTCGCGTCTTTCGCGGTTTCAACCTTGGGACGCAGGAGAAGCACCAATCCTCTCCAGGAAGCCATCAAAGCAGCGGTAGAACTCTGCGAGATCGCTCAGGTGGACGTTGTGATCCGGCTGGGACATGTCGCGGCAGGCGCAATCCGGCAGGAGGGATCGCATCCGCTCCAGGTCCTCGTCGGAGACCGCCTCGTGGCTGCTGGAGCGGACCAGCAGCACCGGGCACGTGATTCTGGACAGCAAGTGGAACCAATCGCCTTCGTGGGCGATGTTGGCGGCCATGGCTCGGGAACTGAACATCATGCGATAGCCTTCCACCGTCTCTTCAAGACTGTTCATGAAGTAGTCGCAGGCCAGCTGGGAGTCCATGGTCTTCAGCAGGAAGGACCGCGCCTCGGCCAGACTTGCGAAGGGCATGGGCCAGTCCTTGGTGAGGGGATCCTCTTCCGCTATCGGTTGCGCTGTCGTTGGGCCCGAGGCCGCTTTGTCGAGGATCGCCAGAGCCTTCACGAAGGAGGGATGCAGCGCCGCCATGTGCCCCGCGATTCGCCCGCCCATGGAATGCCCCACCAGGATCACCGAATCGAGGTCCAGGAATCGCAGGAGCCCCACCATATCCGAGGCCATCTCCTCCGCCGAGTAGGTGCTGGGTGGTTTCCCACTCAACCCGTGCCCGCGCTGGTCCGGGGCGATCACCCGATAGGCGTCGCCATAGTGCTTCATGAAGTCCACCCAGGTCTCGCCCCTGCCCCATCGTCCGTGCAGACAAAGAATGGTCGGCCCTTGCGTCCGTGTGTCCCGGTAGAAGATGTACACCTCGCCGAGTTTCGCCATACCTCGATGGATCTTCACGTCATTCATGTTTTCCCTCGCTTCAACGGCTCACGTCCGCAGTTCGAAGCCTTCCGCCAGCTCCAGTATCTCCATCCCGGGTTCGGGCTCGGCCTTGCAGGCTAGGACCACTTCCGGCTCCGCGCCCGCGCGTCGGATGGTCGTCGCGCATTGCCGGCAATTGCCCGCGAGGCAGAACTTCGAGAAGTCGGTGGTGAGGCGGCCCGTGAGCATGCCCCAACACTGCAGCCCGCGCCAAAGGGAATTCCGGTCCGGCAGCTGCAGATCAACGCCTCGGCAGTGGACCCTCACCAGCCCATCGAAGGGAGCCAGCAGCCCGCATACCATCTGCAGAGTTTCTCCATCGGCGGCGGGGAAGAAAGCTATCAATTCATCCGGACCCATCATGGCGTTCCCTGGTTGAGCCAAGGATACTCGAATGCATCGCGGTGCCCCTGTCTTGCAGCATTCCCGCGGACAGGCGCACGCTCCGCTCAGACACCCAGCAATTCCTTGAGCCGGGGCGTGGCCGAACGCGTGACCGAGAGCTCCAGGTCGCCACTCACCTTCACCTTCGTTCGCCCGCCGAACAACGGGGTCAGGCTGAGCACCGCCTCCGGGTTCAGCAGGATGCTGCGCTGCGCCCGCAGCAGGATCACGTGATTGAAGGCCGATTCCACTTCCACCAGATCATTCCATTGGGTCAAGTATCGCTTGCCCTGAACCCAGGCCCACACGCCATCCGGCAGCCGCTCGAAGTGGGAAGTTGCCGTGAGATCGAGCGTGAGACGCTCCTCCCCGTCCAAGGCAGGATAGGGATACAGCCCTGGTCCGGAGGCAGGAGCTGAAGGTGCTGTTTCTTCTGCGGGCGGATCGTTCCAGGCGACCTCCGGGGACTCCGACAGCGCTGCTTCCGAATGCATCAGGATCTGGCGGTGCAGCCGGAGGAATGCGATGGAGGGGAAGGCTTGCTCCACCTCCGCGAGGTGCTTCCAGACCGTCCGGTAGCGCTTTCCGCGCGCCCAGGCCCAGACCCGGTTCTGGATCAGCTCGAAGTGGGTGACCTCGCTGAGTTCCAGCTCGATCTCGCCCTCCGGCAGATAGCCGATGAAGGCGTTCGCGGCCGCACCGTTGGAAGATGGAGTGGATGAATGGATGCCATTGCCCGGCTCCAGCCCCGCATCGATGCGGCAGGGCCGGGCGAGCACGGAGACGTCCAGATCGCCCCAGCCTTGGGTG
>DCFP01000036.1 GCA_002319925.1 Holophagaceae bacterium UBA1801
AGTTGGAGGCCTTGGAGATGTCCATGGAGGGGCTCGACGTCACGTGCGTATTGGATGCCGATCTCGGCGCGTAGACACCGGTGCGGAAGAACTCGTCCAGCACATCGTTCTCGTTGGTGGCGAGGATCAAGCGCTTGATGGGCAACCCCATGCAGCGGGCGACGTGGCCCGCGCAGATGTTGCCGAAATTGCCCGAGGGCACCGCAAAGGAGACCTGCTGGTCGTTGCCGCGGGTCACGGCGAAGTAGCCCTTGAAGTAGTAGACCACCTGGGCCATGAGCCGGGACCAGTTGATGGAGTTCACGGTGCCGATGCGGTGCTGGGCCTTGAATTCGGAATCGTTGGAGACCTCCTTCACGATGGCCTGGCAATCGTCGAACATGCCTTCGATGGCCAGGTTGAAGATGTTCGGGTCCGCCAGGCTGTACATCTGCGCCCGCTGGAACGCGCTCATGCGGCCGTTGGGCGAGAGCATGAAGACGCGAATACCCTTCTTGCCCCGCATGGCGTATTCCGCAGCGGAGCCCGTGTCGCCTGACGTGGCGCCGAGAATATTCAGTTCTTCGCCTGTCTTGTTCAGGGCGTACTCGAACAGGTTTCCCAGCAGCTGCAGGGCGACATCCTTGAAGGCCAGGGTGGGCCCATTCGAAAGGCCCAAAATGTGGAGGCCCGGTTCCAAGGTCCTCACCGGGGTGATGTCCTCGCTGCCGAAGACCTCAGCCGTGTAGGTCTTCTGGACCAGCGTCCAAAGATCCCCTTCAGCAACATCAGTAACGAATTTCCGGAAGATCTCGAAGGCCAGCTCCGGATAGCTCAGCCCGCGCCAACGGGCAAGCTCCTCGGAAGACACCTGCGGATAGGACTCCGGCAGGAAAAGACCGCCGTCGGGAGCCAAGCCGCCCAGCAAAGTCTGGGAGAAGGGAACCGGGCCGCAGCCCCCGCGGGTGCTGATGTTCTGCATGGATGTGACCTCAAGTGTTTGAAGACCTAAGTCTATCGATCCATTGGCGCGGCGCAGCCTGCCATAAGGATCGAAGTTGGGCAGGATCCTGGCCACTTTGGTCGGTGGACCTGCCAAAATGTCAACTTCACCGATCAAAGCCATGAACGCCACTTCCCTGGACCCCATCGACCGCAAGATCCTCGAGGAACTCCTCGCCGATGCGCGGATTCCCATTTCCACTCTGGCCGAGCGGGTCCATTTATCGCGCCATGCGGTGCGCCACCGCATCGATCGCCTCGAGGCGCAGAAGATCATCGCGGGCTACACCATCCACCTGGGGAATGTCAGCAAGCCCAAGACCCGCGCCATCATCCGCGTCTACCGCAAGGATCGCATGCGCGGCACCGATGTCACCGATGCCATCGCGAGGATTCCGGAGGTCACCTCCTGCTTCGTGGTGAGCGGCGACTCCGATCTGATCCTGCACATCGAAGCGGAATCCCAGGATCGGGTGAACGCCATCTGGTCCCAGCTTTCCGCGCTACCGGGCGTGGCTGACACGAACACAGCCTTCGTCCTGTCTGCGGTCATCGATCGCCGCCGGAGCTAGGTGGGATGCCCATCCATGACTGTCTGATCATCGGCGCGGGGCCCGCGGGCGCCACGGCCGCCTATCATCTGGCACGCCTCGGCCGCCGCGTCCTGCTCATCGAAAAGGCCCCACTCCCGCGCGTGAAACCCTGCGGCGGCGGTGTATCACCAGAGGTTTCCCGATGGCTGCCCTTTGATCTTGCGCCTGCCGCCTCCACCCAGGTGACGCGATTGCGCTTCACCTGGGAGATGGGATCCCCCGTGGAAGGGGACTTCGGGACGCGCGAACCGATATGGATGGTGCGCCGGGAGCGCTTCGATCAGCTCATCGTGGATCAAGCCGTGGCACTGGGGGCGGAGTTGAAGGACGCCAATGCGGCCACCGGTTTTCGCTGGGCGAATCATCGCTGGATCGTTGAGACGCCCATGGGTGACTTTGAGGGGAAATACGTGATCGCCGCCGATGGAGCCTTAGGGAAAACAGCGAAGATGCTGGGATTCCCGGCCATGAAGCACACTCTGGCCGGAGCCCTGGAGGGCGAGGCCCATTGCGAAATGAAGGACAGCCACACCGCTCACCTGGACTTTGGAACCATTCCGAACGGCTATCTCTGGGCCTTTCCGAAAGCCGATGGCTGGTCCATGGGGGCAGGCATATTCCGCGGTAGACAGAAGCGCAATCTCCACGAGGCGCTGGAAGTCTATGCACCGACCTTCGGCATCATTCCCAGCGGAATGTCCATCGCTGGCCATCCCATCAAATTGTGGGACGGCGATCAGGTCCTGCACACGCAGAACGCACTGATCGCTGGCGAGGCCGCCTGTCTGGCGGACCCCTTCACGGCAGAGGGTATCCGGCCTTCGATCTTCTCCGGCTTCGTCGCGGCCCACAGCGTGCATGACGCCCTGTCGGGAAAGGACAGAGCCTTGGAATCCTACACGCGGCGTATTCACGAAGAGTGGGGTTCCGAGATGCGCTGGGCACGCCGCGTAGCCAAGCTCTTCTACAGCATGCCCGCGGTGGCCTACCGCTTCGTAGTCCGGGAATCAGGCGCAATCCACCGCATGGGTCAACTCCTGTGCGGCGAAGCCCGCTATTCCGAAGTCGCCCAGCACGCCATCGCTCGCATCCTTGCAGGGAGCAGTTGAAGTCGGGCGGCGCCTGCGGCACCTCCTTTTCTTTTCCTGCTCCCTGAACGCTGCTCCTTGCTCCCTCAGCCACGCTGCTCCATCGGCACATATCCCCGCATCTCGGAACCTGTGTAGATCTGCCTCGGGCGCGAGATCTTCTGCTCGGGGTCGCCCACCATCTCCATCCAGTGGGCCACCCAGCCGCAGGTGCGGGGCACGGCGAACATCACGGTGAACATGGAGGCGGGCAGGTTCATGGCACGGTAGATGAGACCCGAGTAGAAGTCCACGTTGGGGTAGAGCTTGCGTGAGATGAAGTAGTCGTCCTGGAGAGCGATGCGCTCCAATTCCAGAGCTACGTCCAGCAAGGGGTTCCGGCCCGTCACCTGGAAGACCTCTTCGGCGGTCTGCTTGATGATGCGGCAACGGGGGTCGTAGTTCTTGTAGATCCGGTGCCCGAAGCCCATGAGCCGCTCCCCCTCGCCGTTCTTTACCTTGGCGAGGAACGCGGGCACGTTCTCGGGCCTGCCGATCTGCTCCAGCATCCGCAGCACGGCCTCGTTGGCCGCGCCATGCAACGGTCCGTAGAGGGCCGCGGCGGCGCCCGCCAGCGCGGAATAAGGGTCCGCCTGGGAGGAACCGATGACCCGCATGGCGTTGGTGCCGCAATTCTGCTCGTGGTCCGCGTGGAGGATCCAGAGGATGTTGAGCGCCCGCTCCAGCACGGGGTTGGGCACGTATTCCACCTCCGTCATGCGGAACATCATCTTCAGGAAATTGCCGATGAAACTGAGGCCGTCATCGGGATAGATGAAGGGCCAGCCCTGGTTGTGCCGGTAGGTGAAGGCCGCGATGGTGGCCGCCTTGGCGATCATGCGCTCCACCTGCAGGCGCCGGTTGACGGGATCCGTGACTTGCCGCGCGTCGGGATAGAGCGTCGACAGCGAGGCGATGGCGCTGATGAAGACGCTCATGGGATGGGCATTGAAGCGGAAGGTCTCGATGAGGTGCTGGATGTTGGTGTGCAGCAGGCTGTGGCGACTGATGTCGTGCTGCCACCTCGCCAGATGATCCGCCGTGGGCAGCTCGCCGAAGATCACGAGGTACGCCGTCTCCAGGTAGGTGCTCTTCGCGGCCAGTTGTTCGATGGGGTACCCGCGGTACCGCAAGATGCCTTTCTCACCGTCGATGTAGGTGATGGAACTGCGAGAAGAAGCCGTGTTCGTGAGTCCCGGATCGAAGCTCATCAGGCCGAAGTCTTCGTCTCCCGTCTTGATGCGGCGCAGGTCCATGGCCTTCACGGTGCCCTGCACGATAGGCAGCTCGTAGCTCGCTCCGGTACGGTTGTCGATGACGGTAAGGGTGTCGCTGGACATGGCCTGTCCCCCTTTGAAGGGCCATCGATGCACCGATGGTGGGAACGTGGCGTCCCGATGGCGGCTGCGTTATGGCTCTGGGCTTACTGCGCCACCTGGTGTGGATGGAACGCGATCCAGAGTATTGCTCCCGAGAATGACAGACCTCTTCCTGACGTCAAGAAATCTGATGAACCTGTGGGGTGGAGTTGTGCAGAAAGCCCAGAAGGGGCGGCCTTTCGCAAGATGGTTTAATTTTTTATAATGATCGTTCGGAGTCATCATGATCGATATGGGATACCGCTGCCGCGATTGCGGCGTCTCAAGCATGCAGGCATCGGAATGCCCTGCATGTCACGGACGGAATGTCGGCATCTGGTCCGGGGAACTGGGGCGGTATCTCTTGGAATCCGAGGCGGCTCAGATCCAGGAAATTCAGAAAAAGGATGCGGCTGCACTGCGTGCCGGTGTGCCTATTTATCGTGTTGAGAAACCCAGTCCCGGTCATCTGCAGCGGGTGTGGGATTGTGTCGAGGCACGCATGGATGCGGGCTTCCGGATCCTGGAACTGCTTTGGGTCCGGCCGCGCAAGGTCGATGTTCCGGAACCTCCCGTTCTGCGCAATCCTTTCAACTACCGAGCGCTTTACTGCGCTCTTTTTGGGTTTCCATTCCTGGCCCTCGGCTGCCTTGCCATCTATCTGGATATCCAGAGTTCCGAAACACATGGGGTTGGGGTCATACACGGCTCCCCGTGGATCATGGCGATCACGATGATGATGGTGGTCGCCTCTATCTGCCTTATTCCGGCAGCAGGGATTTTTTTCTATCAAGGTCGCCGCTTGGACCGTGCTCTCGCCAGCTACCAAGCTGGCGATATCCTCGTGAAGTGGCGGCTTCCCGCTGCGGAATGGGAGAAATGGGTCAAGCAGCGCATGGCTCCGCGATATACCGCCGCCAACGCCTTGTTCCTCGTGCTCACTGCTGGGGGCCTTATTTATGGCGGGTACGAGTATTCAGATGCGTGGGGACCTCGTGCGACCCACGATCTCATTTTCTTCAGTGGGTTAGGATTTGGTCTTGCCTTGCCATCTGCCCTTGCGATCCGCATATGGACGCGCCGTTGCACATACCGCATGCTGCAAACAGGGGGCTCCATCTTCCTAAGTAACACCTCTGTCTATTGTGGAGGCGAATCACTCTATTGGAACAGTCTCTGTTACACACTGCGCGGCTCCTACATCGCCTACAGCGACCTCCCGAATCTGGCCATCACCGTGGATTTTTCCATAGGTGCTGCAGCAGGATTGCTCCAGGTCGCCGCCGCCAGCGTTGGAAGGTTCTATTCGCCCGGGTCCGGCCGGACCGTCATGAGACTCCCCTTTTTAAAGGAACAAATTCAACAAATCCTGGATGCGGCAGGGAAATTGAACAATCAGGTTTCTAACTAAATCACCACGATCTGATCGTTGTCCTCCGTGAGGTTCAGTCCACCGCCCGAGGTGACCTGGAAGGTGTTCTCCACGCCCACCATGCCGATGCCCACGAGGGCCTTCTTCGGTTCTACGGCCAGGACCATGTTCTCTTCCAGGGGTTCATCCGATTTCCGGGCGATGACGGGACCTTCGTTGATGACCATGCCCACACCATGACCCAGGAACTTCACCTGGTTGCCGCCGAAGCCCATGAAATCAGTCTCGAAGGCATTGGGCTTTATGATTGTTTCTATGACGTCTTCGTAAATCTGAGATGGAATGGCACCCGGCTTCAGCCGCTCCCGGACGGCGTGCTGCACGTCGAGGCAGATGCGATGGGCGTGTTGCACGGATTCGTCAGGCTGGCCCAGGGAAAATACCCGGGTCTTGTCCACGTAGTATTCGTCGCAGGGAAACAGCATATCGACGAACACCAGATCGCCGCGCTTGAGGGTCCGGTCGCTGCCGCCGCAGGGACAGGCGGGTGATTTGCCGGGAATGCCATCAGGCCCGTCGAAGGCCGATGGGCTGTTGGAACTATCGCCGAAACAGACCGTCCCCATGAAGCACTCGCCGCTGTTGAAGGCCAGCCGGGACAGACAGTTCTTCCCGAGCATGGCGGTCTCGTGGAAAAGTTTCAGTGCCAGTTCCCATTCGGAAATGCCCGGTACCAGCAGTTCAGGGATGAGGGCCGTGACCGTGCGCGAGATCTCGCCCGCCTGCTTGAGTTTGCCGATTTCGTAGGGCGACTTGACCGCACGGATCCGCCGCAATTCGTGCCCGATATCCGCGAATCGTGCGTTCACAAAATTCTTCTTCAACAGTTTGAAGTAGCTGAGCGTGGTGGCGAATTCGTCGATGCCCAGCATGCTGAAAGGCAGGGAGCGCTTCTGCAGGGCGGCCAGGATCTCCTTGAAGGAGGTGAAGGGCACGATGTTCTTGATGGGCGATTCCCGCCGCGCGCGCTCGAAACTGCGGCGCACGAAAAGGGCGGGTTCTCCTTCGGAAGGTACGAAGAGCACACCGCTAGGAATGGTGCCGGTGTAGTAGAGGAGGTCCACGGGTTCGAAGATGAGGGCGCCGTGGAGCGCCACCTCCAGCATGCGGGCTTGCAGGCGGTGCAGACGATCGTCGATCTCGGATTCCGGAATGAAAGAATGACCGGGAATTTCCTGAACATAACTGGCGGTGTTATCCAATGGAACGGCTCCTTCGGGATGGGCATAAACCAGACGCTGTGGGACCATGCATTCCGATCTTGCCCCAGAATCGGCAGAGCTCCAAAGAATCACCCATGAACCGGTATTTTCAGCGCTTCGAGAATCCACATCACCCCAACTTCAAATTGCCCTTGGGATTCGCCGAGGGCCGTGATGCCGCGGAAGCCTTGGTCCTTCCATGTCTCAAGCTGCTCATTCTTGCCGAGGGTTCCATTGCGATTCGGCGTGGTGAGGCTCGAAGCCTCGTTTCTGCGCCGTCCTTGATCTGGTTGGATGACGATGCGGATATCCAATCTGAAGGTTCACGAGAATTCTCGGCGGTTCTCTTTCTTCCGGAGATGGTGAACGATGCGCTGACCATCGAGTCCCTGCGCACGGGTTCATTGAAAGGCCTGCCCCTCTCCAGTCAACTGGATCTCTTTTGGGTCGAACCCTTTCTGCGCCGCGGAAGTCCGGTGGCCGTGCCCCTTTCCCCAACCATGGAGCAGGCGATCCGCCAGCGGCTGACGCGACTGAGGCGCGAAATTGGAGAGCTGCGAGCGCCCTATTGGCCCTGCCGAACGCGCTCGGAGCTCATCGAACTGCTCTTCCTGGCGGGCCACATTTTCACTGGGCAGAGGGAGTCGCCGGTGCGCGAGGGCCAGCTCCCACCGCTGGTGGAGCAGGTTCTGCTCGCATTGCAGACCCGCTACCCCGAGCCATTGACCATCGATTCCTTGGCCAAGGAATTCGCCACCAACCGGACGACGCTGCAGGCGCAGTTCTCAAAAGCCATGGGAAGGACGCTCGCCGCCTATCTCCGCGAGCTCCGTTTGTTCACCGCCAAGACGCTGCTGACGGAAACTACTTTGCCCATCGACCGCATCGCCGAGCGGGTGGGCTACACGGACCCCAGCCACTTCTCACGGGTGTTCAAGGAGGCGATCCATTTCACGCCCGCGGCATTCCGGCGCGAGTTCCGCGCCCAACGTTGAGGATTGCCGATCGGCCAGTTTTTTTTGCCGGATGTCCCTGTCCGAAGAGGTGCTGTGGAGCTACCTTTGGAGCATTCGGAGGCGAACATGAGCGAAGACATGAAGAGCGCAGAAGCCCTGGTGCTGGTGGATATCCAGAACGACTACTTCCCGGGAGGAGCCTACGAAGTGCCGGGAAGCCCTGCGGTGGCAGAGGTTGCCGCCTCCCTGCTCACCAGCTTCCGCAGGCAGAACAAACCCGTGGTTCATGTCCAGCACATCGCCATCCGTCCGGGTTCCACCTTCTTCCTGCCAAATACAACTGGCGCCGAAATCCACGTGAAGGTGTTCCCTGCCAAGGGCGAGCCCGTGGTCGTGAAGCACTTCCCCAACTCCTTCCGTGAGACCGAACTCCTCGAAACGCTGCGGAGCGTTGGAGCCAAGCGGCTCGTCATCGCAGGCATGATGACCCACATGTGCATCGACGCCACCACGCGCGCGGCCTGCGATCTGGGATTTGAGTGCACCGTGATTTCCGATGCCTGCGCGGCCCCTGCGCAGACGTACGGCGGTCTCCAGGTTCCGCCGGAACACGTCCATGCAGCCTTCCTTGCCGCACTGAATGGCTCTTATGGGAAAGTCGTCGAGGCTCAAGAACGGCTCTGATTACCTTGCCTTCCGGTTCATGGACGGCCGTCACCGCATCTACAAAGGTATTTCGCGTTCGTACCGGTCTGCCATCCAATTGACATCATAGGCTTCCCGCTGAGCGGTCGATTCACCAATCTTGCGGGCGATGGCGAAAGTCGTTTCATAGGCGGGGTCGTACTGGGCGCGAATGCGTCCCTTATGGGCCGGAAGGAAGGGCAGGATGGAAGAACGGCCATATACGCCAGTCTCCAACAGCTCAAACCCTGTGTTCGCATTGAGGAGGGCTGGCCAGGCGTGATCCGACATGCGCCAAAAATCCCAAGGCTCCGCATGCAAGGGCCAGGAAACGGGCACCCCTGCGATGAACAGGCCACCCATGCACATCACCCGGTTCGCCTCGACCACGAACCGCCAGGGGGCCAAGAAGTGCTCCATGGCACTAAACGAATAGACAACTTTCACACTCCTGGGCGGCAGCAATTCCGACAGGCGATGGGCATCCCCCACCAGATCGACGTTGGGCCCCGGGTGGATATCAAGGGCCACATACTCCCATTCGGGACCGAGTTTCGCCCGCACGGCCTCGGAATTTTCGCCTCGTCCACCCACTTCCAGGAACCTTCCCCCACCCATCGGCTTCAGGTGTTTCATGATCTGCTCCCAGCGGGCCGGCCAGGATGGAAGATGATCCGGGCAGAGCGGCAGCTCCATCTCGGTCGCGTCTGAAAAGCGTGCGCGGATCCGGAAGTTCCTCAGCTCATCCGTCTGCGAGCTGCCCAGGTACTGAAGGTCCGTGAACTCCGCGAGCAATCCGTGGACACAGTGTCCTGCGCTGGCCATTTGTGGTCCGAACTGTTCCATCAGGGCCGGTGCGCGAAGCGGGTATGAGGTCCGCTCCGGGGTCAAGCCTTGGCCATCGTGGGCGACCGCGGCGCCGGTCGTCCAGCGCACGCCTGTCACCTCCACGGGCGGGATCAACGCCAAACTCACCAGCTCAGCGCCGGGCCGATGCAACTCGAATTCGAAGTGAAAGTAGTTGCGGAAAAAGAAAGCCGCCTGCACGGCGAACCAGGTCGACTCTCCAACCTCAACGGCGCTCTCGAACAGGCGATGGTTCGGATTCGCATCCAGCGAATGCAGAGCCAATCCCAGAACTCGCGGCCAACTGATGGCCGTCCCCGCCGCATTGAAAAAGACATAGACCCACTCGCTGGTGGTTAGTGGAGAACGGAACCTCACACGCAGTTCAAAGCTTCCAGTAGGTTCACGATCCACCTCACAAGCCAGCAACTCATCCCCGATATCCACACACTTGCCGGAGGCATCCACCACCGCGAAGGCTCGCTGGTATCGCGTAGTGAAGCCGCTGATCTCGAACCGGCATGTCATCCCTTCGGGAATGGTCACGCGCAGCCTCAACTCAAGCCCAAGCCCCGCTTGGAAAGGTACGAGGTAGGCCAACCCAAAGAGCTGCCCCACCTTCTCTGGGATCATGCTATCCGGACAATAGGGCGCCCAAGGCAGGCAATTGAACCGTGTGATTCCCGGTCCCTCCGTGACCGTCCAATGCTGTGTCGGATCTTCCGAGGGCTTGGTCGGCAATTCTTGTTTTGAGTACAAGAGAAAGGTCACGGATTCTCCTTCTCCATCCGAGGCGTCCAGCACGAACAGGAAGCCGTTCCCCACCTTGTCATCCGGATCCACGGCCTCCAGCACCCTGAATCCGTTGCGTTCGCACATCTGCAGGAATGTCCGCGCAGTCCAGCGGGAATAGTGTTCATGTGTATCCTTCGCCGGCGGGGGGATCTCCCCGACATGGCGCTGATGAAGTTCATGGTAGTCCGACAAAGGCTTGTCGGCATCGCTGCCAAGGGCGTGCCGTTGGGGGCAGACCACGATGACATATTTCCGGGCCAGGCGACGCCATTCCTGGATGGCCCCGATGGGATCCCAGATGTGCTCGATCACGTGCGACGAAAGCACAAAGTCCACGCTCTTGTCTGGCAGCGGAATGGCATCGCCGGGCGCCATGATTTCGACCGTCATGGCCTCTCCGCAAAGCTGCACTTCTGCCCGCTTGTAAACGGTGTTCAGGTCATCCGTGAAGTCAACGTTGAGCGTGTCCACGCCGAACGCGTTATGCGCACTGCCACCGATCTCCAGACCACTCAACCCATCCAAGTAGCGGTGCACGGTGGGTGATTCAGGAAATAACTTAGAAAGGCGGATCATGGTTGGCTTAGTGTGTGCAGACATCCATCATGCCTCAAGGCATCGGGGTAAACCACGCAGCGCCTCCTCCCAAAGCGGGCACCATCGATACCTTTGCGTTCTCGCCTGCATCGGCGAGATCTCGAGAGCACCCGGGTAGATATCTTGGCCGCCGCCAGCTTGGCGGTGGCAGCCGAGTGTGCGTTCTCCACCATGGGTGATTTCCTGCGTGGTTATCCGGGCTGTTTGATGGCACGCTGGATCAAGACGTCCTGCGGTGAACGAGAAAGAGCCTAAAAATGAGCCCACTGTTCAATTTCACCCTTCCCCTGCTGATCCAGGAACCGACGAAAGGTCTGCTCTCACTCCTCGACGAAGGCCTTAAAGGTTCCGCCCAGCATTTCGTCAGGTTCGATCTCTATCCCTTGATATCTCCATCCCACATGAAACGGCACTATGGCTTCTGGGACATTCCCCTGGTGGAGATCCAGGATGCGCGCACGGAGATCCTGTTCGATTTGGCCGCCCGGACCCTTGGTCTGCCAAAAACTGGGAAAGTCTTCCCGCTGGCCTGGCAGGGATTGGTCGATGAGGAAGGCTACTGTCATCTTCATGTCTCCATCTGGAACAAAGCCGCAGAACCACCACAGCTCCTGGCACTGCAATCCCTGCCCGTGATCATGGCCACCAAGGGTTTGGACCTCCCTTTGAAACAGATCTGCATTCCCGTGACCGACCGCTGCAATCTCCAGTGCACCATGTGTCCCAGGCAGGGCACCCACGAAATCGTGGACATGGATGTCCCCACTGATGCGCTCGACGCCATGCTGGAAGCTGGGCCGCATTTCGTGTCGGCTTTGCTGCAGGGCCAAGGAGAGCCCATGCTTTACCCCGGCATCTTCGACCTGATCCCGCGGATCAAAGCGAAGATGGCTGCCGAGGGCGAGGTCGGGCTGACCACCAACGCCACGCTTCTCGACCAGCGGACGGCTGAGCGGCTGCTGGACACAGGCATCGACTTCCTCTACTTTTCCGTGGATGCGGCTTCCAAAGAGCTCTATGAATCCATCCGCGTGGGAGCCAGCTTCGATCGGGTCACGGCCAACATTCACCGCTGCATCCAGTACCGCAAGGACTCCGGCCGGACCAAGCCTCGATTCATGCTGAATTTTGTCCTCCTTGAACAGAACATCCACGAAATACCAGCCTTCGTCGAATTGGCTGCCCAGCTGGGAGTGGAAAACGTCACCTTCAGCTACTGCACGGACTCCACCACCGGTAACCTGAAAGCATTCGGCGCCGAAGCGCTCCAGGACCTCTTCCTGCAGGCCCATGAAACGGGAAGCCGGATGCAGGTCAACGTGAGCACGCCTCCCCTCTCCAAATGCGCCACCGAGGTCTGCTACTTCATGGAAAGAGCGGTGGTCCTGATACCTGGACGGGTCTTCCCATGCCATCTCATGGCACCCGGCTACCGGACCTCCGCACGCAATGTCTCCTTCGGTGATGTGCGGCACACTCCACTCCTGGAGATTTGGAACCAGCCGGATTACCGAGAATTCCGGAGTCGGGTGCTGACTGGTGACTACCCGGACGTGTGCCATGGCTGCGAGGTGAAGGCCTACTTGGTCCCCTGAGAGTGTGTCTAAAAAATCGCGTGCGCCGCGCTGGGAGCGCCGGGCGAGGAGATCAAGGAAAGTGAGGGAGGGGGAAGCGGTATTACTACCGACGAGCCTGACGAGGAACTGCGTGGTCCGAATCCAGGCATCTTTGAGGTGGTCTCTCACAAGATCTGCAGACCATTTGAAAAGTTGGGGGTAACAGTCAAGCACTTTAATAAGCGATGTTCGACGCCAAGCACATTAGAGCTATGCCGAACGTGTCTACCGGGAGGAAGGCAACCTTTGCTGCAAGGCCTTGGCCAAGGACTTGATATTGGGCTTCTCGAAGAACTGACCGTGCGCACCCGTGATGATATCCACCGTAAACCCCGCAGGATAGGCATCGCGAAAGACCTCCGCCGGATCACCCCCACGCCCATATGGATTTTGCTCACTATCCCGCCCGAAGATGAGCGAGACCGGTCCATCGTGCGGAGGAAAGGCCCCCTGCTCCATCAAAATGAGCAAAGACACCGTGCGGCCCAGCTCGCACAATCTTTGCGCGATGCGATGAGCGATGGTGCCGCCCTGACAATTGCCACCGAGCAGGAAGGGACCAGCAGGTTGCACGATGACCATCTCAGAGGCATAGTGCGCCGCGAGTGCAGAGACGTTCTCGTCCGTATATTCCATGATGAGGTAGCCCGAACGCATCCCGTGCACGGGTCTTTTGGACCCAAGATACTTGGCGAGCTGCTCCAGTTCACGATAGCCCTGCAAGCACCAGAACAGTCCCGGGTATCTGCCCGCTTCGTTAAGAGTGACGATGAACGACTCCGGGTTGGAGCGTTTTCCCTTCCAACTCCTAACGTACTGCCATTGCTTGTCGAGGAGGTCCCCCAGCACCACAGAGTCGCCAGATGCCGCTTGGCCTGTTCCCGGCCGCACGGTGAAAAGCCCAGGTTCCGCAGCATCACCCTCGTTCACATCGTTGATCCGTTGGGCCAAGGTGGCAGGGGTCGGCGACTCGAAGATCCAACGTATGGGCAGATCTACGCCTCCCCCACGTACCCGGAGCAGTGAGATTACCTTGAAGGCGAGCAACGAATGACCACCGAGTTCGAAGAAATCGTCGTGGATGCCCACGCGCTCCACCTTCAGCACTTCCTCCCAGATCGCCACCAGGAGGTGCTCGGTAGGCGTGCGTGGTGCGACGTAGGGATGGCCCTGGTTCAGCCCCGCTTGGTCAGGAATTGGCAGTGACCGCCGGTCCACTTTGCCCGCCGTGGTGCGGGGAAGGGCATCAAGGGGCACGAAGGCGGTGGGAATCATGTATTCAGGCAGCGACATCTTGAGGAAACTGCGAAGTTCAGCAAGGGACGGTAGAGGATTGCCAACCAAATAGGCCACCAGTCGGAGCCCGCCGTAGGCATCGGGGAGGGCCACCACAGAACACTCCCGCAGGGCGGGCAAGCGGGCCAAGGTGTCCTCAATCTCCCCCAATTCAACCCGGTAGCCGCGAATCTTCACCTGCTGGTCGGTGCGGCCAAGAAACTCAATAACCCCGTTCGCTCGATACCGGCAGCGATCGCCGGTTCGATAGAGCCGCGCCCCCGGTAAGGAACCGAAAGGGTCTTCCACGAAGGCTCGCTCCGTGAGTTCCGGTTGGCCCAGGTAGCCCCGAGCAATACCAATGCCACCGACGACCAATTCACCGACCACACCCACAGGAACGGGTTGGAGCCGGGCATCCAGAATGTATGTCTGGTATCCCGGGAAGGGCACACCGATGGGCACATCCCGATCCAGATCCGATGCTTGCTGGAACTCGAAGGCCGTGGCACCGTACGTCGTCTCCGTGGGTCCGTAGGCGTTCATGATTCGCAAGCCCGGCACCAAGTCTCTCCAAACTTGCAGGGCGCGCTCTTTCTTGGCGTGGAGCCCCGTGAGCAGACACTTGAGACGCAATCGTCCAGCATCGGCAGCCAGGTGGGCAGCCACTTCCATGAGCATGGCGGGCACGATGTAGGTTGTCGTGATGCCGTGGTCCACCAGATACCGGGCAAAGTAGGCAGCATCCGTACTGTGCTCAGGACGGACAATGTGGACGGTCCCTCCGAAGCAAAGGCAGCTCCAGAACTCCTCCACGGAGGTATCGAAATTAAAGGGTGCAACGTTGGTGCCGACCCGTCCCGACGAATCCTGGGTCACGCTCTGGTAGGCGTGGAGGAAGCCCAGCACATTGCGGTGGGAAATCATGACGCCCTTGGGCCGACCCGTTGAACCCGAGGTAAAAATGACGTAGGCCAGATCTTCTGCATGCACTGGTGAGGCCATCGGAGGCACAGGGCAAGAAGAGAGGGAGGACCAGTCCCGGTCCAAACAGAACACCTGATAGCTCCCACCGGGCAGGTCGGGCAGTAGCCGTTCCTGGGTGAGCAGTACCGACACCTTGGCCTGGGCCAGCATGGAAGCCAGGCGTTCCGCAGGATCATCGGGGTTCAAGGGCACGAAAGCGCCACCCGCCTTCAGGATCGCCAGCAGGCCCACTACCAACTCCAACGAGCGCTCCACGGCGATGCCTACCAGCACCCCGGGACCGACGCCGAGCCCCCGCAGGTAGTGGGCCAACCGGTCCGCTCGCGCATCCAGTTCGCAATAAGTGAGAGAACGACCTTCGAACACCACGGCTACCCTGGCCGGCGAGCTTCTGGCCCAGGCTTCGAACAGCTGGTGGATGCAGGCCTCCTGCGGAAACAGACAAGACGTGGCGTTCCAATCGAAGAGCAGGGTCTGGCGCTCCTGCGCGGTAAGCATGGAGAGGTCTTGCAAGCGCTGCCCGGCTCCTGCGCTCAGACCGCCGAGTAGCATCTGGAAATGCCCAAGCATGCGGGTAATGTCCTCCAGGAGGAAATACCGCGTGTCGAAGCCGATCTTCACGGTGGGCTGGCGCGTTCCGTAGACCGCCAGCGTCAGGGGCGTGTCGAGTGTCTCCTTGAGCTTGGCGCTCCAGGAACAGTCAGCAGGCAGATGCTGCGCCACGCCCTCCTCGCCACTTGCCCAATCGAACATGACCAAGGTCTTGAACAGCGGCTGCCCGGCCGGAACGCCGCTGCAGCGCTGGACTTCAACCAGGGGAGTACGCTCATGGTGGCGCAGTGCCTTCCACTGGGCACGCAGATCCTGGAGCCAGGAAACGACTTCCGCCTCTGGAGACACGGCAACGCGAAGGGGTAGCACATTGATGAAGAGTCCCAACGCGGCATGCGCTTCATGCATCCTGGACCACTTGGTGGTGAGTGTGGCACCGAAGACCACATCCTCGCAGTCTGTCATCCGGCTGAGCAGCATCGCCCATGCACCCATTACAAGCGTGTTGTGGGTGAGGTCGTGAGCTGCCAGGAAGGAAGTGATCTGGCGGGCGAGTTGGGAGTCAAGTTGAAGGACCACGGTCTGGTGGTGGAACGGTGCGTCCTTCCGCAATTCCCCCACCTCTGTCGGTTCGGTGAATCCTTGGAGAAGCCCCTTCCAGTGGGCCTCGTCCGCATGGCGATCCCGCTCGCCTAACCAGCGGATGAAGTCGCGGAAAGGGACGGGCGGCGGGAGTTCGAGCTGTTCACGGCGGCGGAGGCTCCTGTAGATCCGAGCCAGCTCGGACAGCGCTATGACGTGGGCTCCACCATCTGCCAGCGCATGATGATGGCTCCACAACAGCCGCCAGTGATTTTCACCCAGGCGCACTAGAGTGCAGCGCATGAGGGGCGCCGACGCTCGGTCCCAAACCCGCCTACGATCGACTTCCAGCAGGGCTTCCCAAGCCTTTCCGTGCCACTCCGGTGCCTGGGCGCGCCAGTCCTGAAAAGCCCAGGGAAGGGTAACCCTCGCGTGAACCACCTGGTAGGGCGTTCCGGAAGCATCCTCTGGAAAGGAGGTCCGAAACAGATCATGGCGAGTCAGGACACCCTGAAACGCCTGCTGGAGCATGTCTGGATCGACCGCCTCCGGCATATCGAGGGTGTGCTGCTGGGTATAGACCCCCTCCCCTCGGGCCAAATCGCTGTGAAACAGCATGCCCATCTGGGTGGAGGAGAGTGGGTAGGCCTGGGCCTCAGTGTCTGGCATGTAGGTGGGCTCCATAATCATGGGGATAGCTTGTGTCATTCCAGCACAAACCTCTCATCTTCCCAAGGCCAAGCATGGAAGCGGCGATTCCCCTAAACGAAGACCAGCAGGCCTGCTAGATAGAAGGCCACTTGCACCGTGGGTTCGAGGTAGTGCTTCCCGATGGAAAACCGCTCATGAAAGAGCCAGAGATAGAAGTCAGGATAGGTAAAACAAGCACTGCGCAGGCGATTCGGAAGCGGTAGCGAAGAGCCCAACGCGGAGGCGCGGAGAAAGAAGGAGGCTCGCGGAGGAGGCTGTCCAATGGATGGCTGAGCTCTTCTTTCTCCGCGATCCTCCGCTGTCCTCTGCGCCTCCGCGTTAGGGTTTTCCAATCCCGTGCTGAACATTCTTGGTAATCAGATTGTGCAAAGACCCACATCGCGCTGCGGAAAAGGGCGATATGGCGACGCACTGCGTCGCGCGCCCTTTTCCTTGCTGGATCATGCGGATAGCCGCCGTCGCGGCACACGGGATTTGTGAAACACACTCTTTAGGAACGATCAAGCTTTCCGTGCGGTCGCGATGCAGGTATCGCCTCTGCCGGGGAACCACCGGTGAAGGAGCAGAACCAGGATCTGGTAGGCCAGAGCGGTCAGTCCCCCTCTTTCAGAAAAAGGGATGTGGCAGGGCCAGCTGCAGCCTCGACGCTGGAGGTAGCGGCTCTCCTGGGCAAGCACCTCGGCATGGACAGGGGTGGTGGAGACGCTGATCCGTTCGAAGCCTACCTGCTCAAGCAGCGCGGCCAGGTTCCGCGGATTGAAAGCGTAGCGGTGTCTGGGCACGTCCATGCCCTGCCAGTTGCGCCCGAAGTAGTGGTGGCTGAGACCTGAGGCATTGGGCGTCTCCAAATGCAGCGTGCCGCCTGGGCCCAGCAGGGAATGGCATGCCTGAAGCAATTGTCTGGGATGCTGAACCTGCTGGATCCGATTTCCCAGCACGATGGCCTGGTAGCGTCCCAAGGGGATGTTTTCCAAATCGCCTGAGAACATGGTGAATCCATCCCGGCTCATGGCTCCAGACATCCAGACGTTGTCGGTATATCCCTCAGCCACCCACCCCATGTTCCGAAAGACACGAAGGCGCTCTCCGTCCAGACAGTCCATGTCGAGCACGCGTGGCGCGGTTCCCTCCGAAGCTGAACCCAGTTCGCATCGGCACTGGTCCTCGCGCTGGGCTCTCAATTTCATCCGGCGGAGCATGCGTTTGTAGAACATGCGGAGGGTCTTTTGGGTTCTTTGATAGACATGACCCCGTGGAAGGAGCGGCGTTCCGATGGATGACCAGTCGATCTCATGCTCCACAGGCATGGGATCCATCCAAAGCAGGCGGCAACGGGCGTTCCTGCATCGAACGATATCCCAGCTTTCCTTTGCATCCGCCAGGGCATCGCGCCGGGATTTATGCAGTATTTGCCCGGGAAACCCACAGATCTCGCAAGTCTCCTGAGGGAAAGTCTGCAGGCCTGGAGAGTCGGTTCCGGATAGTTCCGGAAGGATGAAATCATCGGGATAGTTCGCGCGAGCCAGGAATTCCCGCACGGGCGCCAGATCCATCTTCAAGGGATTATTCCGGAGCAGGTCTACCTTGACGAAGGGCATGCCCAGTTCCAGCAGGGGCTCGGCATAGGCCACTGCGGTATTCGTGGGATGAAGCAAACTATTCTTGGGCCAGCGAACCCGGCTGGCATGGCGCTGGTACAAATACTCGTAAGGGTAGATGACACCGCCCTGAAATCCGGCTTCCAGGAAATATTGTGTGAGACCTACCTCGTAACTGCGGATGACCTGGTGCTTGCTCTGATAGGGGAGGACACCCCGCCAGAATTCCGCAAATGTTTCAGAGCCCAGCAAATCGGCACGGAAAGCCATGAAGTAGCTCTGCAGATGGTAATCAATGTCAAAGCTGTCCGTCAGGCCCCAGAAGTCCCAAGGCTCTTTATCCGCGATCTCGAATATCGGCTGAAGCGCCGTCACTGGGCCGTAAACACTGCTGTTCAGCAGGAGAAGCTCATCCCAGAAGGACGCATCAACAGACCTGAGGGCCTGCTGCCACATGCTGAAATCCAAGCCCCGGTTCTCCCGCAGGATGACTTCATTGCATGTGTTCGCGAGTTTGATCCGTTCCGATTCCGCCAGCTGCGCGGTGCTGATGAAATGGATTTGCTGGCAATGGGCGCGCAGGCCTTCCAGGGTGTGGAGGACGTAAGGTTTGATTTCGTTCTGAGCATCGAAATGGGCATAGATGGCCATTCGTTTCATGAAATTTGTTCACTCATCAAGAAGGCTTCCTGGTGGGCAGCACTGCATGCAATCCGTCGATCACACTTTGGCGCTTTATAAGAGTCTATCGAGAGCTGCTCAACAGCCTCTCAATTTCCTCATGTCCAGAACCCATGATCTCCGTGCCGGAAACGTCATAAGGCTTTGACGCCACGAGCGCTGGCACGGAACCTACCTTCGCAGAAGCCTCGAACTCCGCCATCGCCATGAGCGTGAAAGCGTTTCTCAAATCCTGGGGTGAGAATATCAACAGAGGCCCCCGTGGTGGGCCTCTGTTGAGTCCATGAAAGCAAGGCATTGGGCCAGCCACGGCGGGATCTGGTCACGATTGCGGTTCTCGGTGCACGTTTACACCGCTTTCTTGCTGCCCTATCCATCGTCTATGTGAAGGCCGTCAAGACCACCGAGCCGTTTTAATCACTTCGCGAGCTGCGTCATTGCCTCGATGAAACGGTCCACTTCCTCTTCGTTGTTGTAGGGGGAAAGACCCGCCCGCACCCAGGCGCCCGTTGGATTGATGCCCAGCTTCTCCGCCAAGGTCCACGCGTAGAAGTTGCCATCGGCGACGAAGATCGAGGAGCTTTCGATGATGCGCTGGCAGACCTCCGAGGGCGCCATGCCTTCGACGGTGAGGGCCACGGTGGGCGTCTTCTGGACCGCGGATGGCGCCTGGTAGAGCCGGATGCGGCGCAGGTTCGCGAAGGCCACACGGATCTTTTCCGCCAGCCGGTTCTCGTGGATCTCCATCTGTTCGTAACCAGAGACGATCCGCTCCCGGCGGGTGTTTCCCTCGCCCAGGGCGGCGATGAATTCCACCGCGGGCTTGATGCCAGCCAGCCCTTCGTGGTTGAGGGTTCCCGTCTCCAACTTGTCTGGCGCTTCCGCCGGCGCAGGCACCAGCTTGTATACTTCCAGCGGTTCGAATACCGCTGACCGGATCGCCACGATGCCGATGTGGGGCCCGAAGAACTTGTAGGAAGAGCAGGAGAGAATGTCCGCGCCCAGAGCCCGCACATCCACGGAGAAGTGCGGCACGGCCTGCACCGCGTCCACGGCCACCAGGGCGCCCACCTGCCTAGCGCGAGCAGCGACCTTAGCCACATCGTTCACGGTGCCCACGGCGTTGGAGGCCAAGCCCACGGCCACCAGGCGCGTCTTCTCATTGATGATCGTGTTGAGATCATCCAGTTCCAGCGTGAAGGTCGCCAGGTTCACCTTGATCCAGCGCACCGTCACGCCCTTGTCCTTGGCCAGGGTGACCCAGGGATCCACGTTGCCGCGATGATCGAGCTCCGTCACCACGATCTCGTCGCCGGGCTTCCAGTCGCGGCCGATGGCGCGGGCCAGTTGGAAGAGCAGCGTCGTGGCGTTGGCGCCGAAGGCGATCTCCCCTGGGTTCACATTCAGCAGATCCGCCATGGCACAGCGGGCGTCGTGGATGTGGGCCTCGGTCTCGACGCTGGAGGCGAACTGGCCGTGGAGGTTGGCCCCGCCCTTCCGCATGTAGTCAGCCATGGCGTCAATGCAGGTGCTCACCACCTGGCTGCCGCCGGGGCCATCGAAATAGGCCACAGGCCGGCCGTTGTGGGTGCGCCGGAGCGCCGGGAACTGCTGGCGGACGAGGTCGATGGGATAGGCGCGGGTCATGGCATCCTCCGGAGCCAGTCTGGATCAAATCATTCCGCAGATGCAGACGAAGGTTCTGCCCTCCGCCGCAGGATGCGCGGTATTGGCCACTCCAAACCGCAACATCTGCGTCTGTCACTCGGAGGAGCTGGCACCTTCAGGATCCCTCAGCAGATCCTTCAGGGGATAACCCACGAAGGGTTTGATCTCCTCGAGGATCGGGATGGTGGCGATCTTGGCCACACCCAGGCCACCGGAAAGCAGATAGTCCGCGATCTCGCGGAGCTGGGGCATGTCCCGGGCCACCACGTGGATCAGGTAGTCGAAGTGCCCGCTCACCCGATGGCAGGACACCATGTGGGGATGGTCATCCACAGCCTTGAGGAAGCGCGCCGATTCGCTGCGGGTGTGGTTCTCCAGGGTGACCTCGATGAAGGATTCCAGGATGCGTTCGACCTTCTCCAGGGCGATGTCCGCCATGAAGCGCGGCAGGATGCCGTCGGCTTCGAGCTTCTTGACCCGCGCCAAGCACGCGCTGGGCGAGAGGGCTACCTTCTCGGCCAGTTCCTGGTTGGTGATGCGCGCGTTCCGCTGCAGCTCCTCGAGGATCCGCACATTGATCTGATCAAGCTTCGGCGCCGTCATCACTCCCTCTCCCGAGACCACTGTACGCCGGTCCAAGTGGAGACAATGACACGATGACAAATCCTTATCGTTTCCGAAGCCGCCTTTTGGTGTTTTCCATCAACCTGTAAAATGAAACCCATGTTCAAGACCCAGGACCTCCACGTCAGAGATTTCATCCGGCTTTCGGCTCCGCGAGCGCTGAAGCGGGAACTGCCCATCACAGAGGCTTCGAACAGCACCGTAGCCGAGAGCCGCGAAGCCATCACTCGCATCCTGAAGCAGGAAGATCCCCGGCTGCTGGTCGTCGTGGGGCCCTGCTCCATCCACGACATCGAAGGCGCCGTGGAGTATGCCCGGCGGCTGAGTGCGCTCCGCCTCGAACTGGCGGACCAGATGGAGCTCGTGATGCGGGTCTATTTCGAAAAGCCCCGCACCACCATCGGCTGGAAGGGTCTCATCAACGATCCCCATCTGGACGGCAGCCACGACATCGACACCGGCCTGAGACAGGCGCGGCGGCTGCTGCTCGCGATCACGGACATGGGCCTGCCCACGGCCACGGAATTCCTGGACCCCATCGTGCCCCAGTACATCGACGATCTACTCTCCTGGGCCGCCATCGGCGCGCGCACCACGGAATCCCAGACCCATCGCGAGCTCGCCAGCGGCCTCTCCATGCCCGTGGGCTACAAGAACGCCACGGACGGCACGCTGCAGGTAGCCCTGGACGCCATGCAGTCCGCGCGAGCGCCCCACAGCTTCCTCGGCATCGACCAGGACGGATTCACGAGCATCGTGCGCACCACCGGCAATCCCAATGGCCACGTGGTTCTGCGGGGCGGCCGCACCAAGACCAATTTCGACGCCGCCAGCATCCGCGCCGCGGAGAAGAAGCTCATCCAGGCAGGCCTGCCGCCGGTGCTCATGGTGGACTGCAGCCACGCCAACTCCACCAAGCAGCATGCCCTGCAGGAAGATGTGCTCCGGAGCGTCGTCCAGCAGCGGATCGGCGGGACCCGCTCCCTCATCGGCGCCATGCTCGAAAGCTACCTGGAGGAAGGCAGCCAGCCCATCCTAGCGAATCCCGCAGAGCTGCAGTACGGTGTCTCCATCACGGACGCGTGCATCTCCTGGGAGACCACCGAGCGGCTTCTGCGGTGGTGCCATGGGGCTCTGACAGGGGCTGTGGCAACGGTGTAGGCAAGAGCAAACCACGAATCGCGCGAATGCGAACGAATTCACACAAAAGTCTTCGTGAGGATTTGTTTCGATTCGTGAAATTCGTGTTCTGCTTTTGACGATGGACTACCCTAGCGCCTCTGCCCGCCCTTCCCGCCGGTAGTCGCTAATGGCACGGTAAGCGCCCCCGTCATCGAAGACGCCTTGTACATCGGCGATGAGCTCGTGCTTGTCCTTGAGTGTGTAGCCGACTCCCGCAAGTGCGGTGAGCAGTTCCGGGCGATCGAAGCCGGGTTCGTGGGAGAGGGCGTCGGGCCAGCCCTGGTGATGGAGCCGGCTCGCCCGGATCGCCATTTCAGGATCGACCTTGTGGAGGATCGTCGCCAGGAGGATGTTCGCAAGGGTGGTCGGAATCGTGGGACCGCCGGGTGTTCCCAGCACCATCTCCACGTGATCACCCTTCGTCACCAGGGCCGGCGCCATGTTGCTGGCGGGGCGCTTGCTGGGCGCAAAGAGATTGGGAGCGCTGCCGATGACGCCGAAGTAGTTCTCCTTGCCTTCCACGAAGGAGAAGGAATCGATGCTGCCGTTGAGCAGGAAACCCGCTCCCTCCACGGCCCACTTGGAACCGTAGCGCAGGTTCATGGTGTAGGAATTGGACACTGCGTTCCCTTCGGCATCGGTGATGGCGAAGTGGGTCGTGTTCTTGCCCGAATCGCTGCCCGAACCCGCGCGCACGGCCAGCACATCCGTTGGCGTATCGCGGCTGGGATCGATCCGGCTGAACAGCCGATCCAGATTCCCAGGCGCCAGCAATCGCTGGAAAACCTCGCTGCGGCTGAGATCGATATCGCCGAGGTAATCCATGCGATCGATGAAGGCCATTTTGCAGGCCTGGGCGAGATGGTGGTAGTAGGCCGGACTGCCGTAGGCCAGCGACCGAAAAGCTTCGCGATTCAGGATGCCCAGGATCTCCAGCAGCATCGCGCCGCCTCCTTCGGGAGGCACGGTCCAGACCTGGCGCCCATCCATCTCGAGGGAGATCGGTTCCACTTCGCGAATGGCGTAGTCCGCGAGATCCTCGGCGCTCACGAAACCGCCGTGGGCCGCGAGATCCGCGACGAGCAGCTCCGCGATCCTGCCTTCGTAGAAGGCCCGCTCACCTTCCTGCGCCAGGAGCCGAAAGGTCTTCGCCAAGGTGGGATTCGGGAGAATGTCCCCGGCCTTGAAAGGCTCTGACCGCACGTAGATGCGCTTGGCTTCAGGCGAAGCGGCCAGCTTGGGGGCGAGGCGGTTCAGGCAGTCGGCTTCGTACTGGGTGACGTAAGCACCCTTGTCCGCAAGCAGGGCGACACCCATCAACAGGTCCTTCGCCTTCAATTTCCCGTATCTCCGCTGCAGTTCGAAGAAGGCCTTCACCGTGCCCGGGACGCAGACGGAGGCGGGTCCGTACGCCGTCCTGTCGGGATCGGGAGAGCTGTCCGGCAGCAGGAAAGCCTCGCGAGTGGCGCTTCTTGGCGCCTGCTCGCGGTAATTGAAGACCTTGGGTTTCGAACCCTTTTCCTTGAAGAGCAGATAGCCGCCGCCCCCGATGTTGCCGGCCTGGGGATGACAGACGCAGAGCGCGAAGGCTGTCACGAAGGCGGCATCGAAGGCGTTGCCGCCATCCTGGAGCACCCGGATGGCCATCTCCGAGGCCTGCTGGGACGCCGAAGCGATGGCTCCCTTGCCCCGGGCTGTGGATAGTTGTCCCGGCGCGCCCCCCGACATCGTGACTCTGAAATCGTTGTATCCGTTCGCCAAGGCCATGCTCCCTCTGGCTTCCAGTGTAAGGCACCCGTCCCGATCAGGGCTTGCGGACGAGGCCGCCAAGCCGGGAATCCAGGAGGAACGCCATCAGCGCGCCGAGGAAATAGGCCAGGAAATCCCTGGGATCGAAGCTGGCACCCAGCACGATCCGCTGCCAGCTTCCGGGCGCCAGGTGCAGATGGTCAGCCAGGTTCAAATACTGGAGCCATTCCACGCCGCAGGCCACCAGGAACATGCCTATCGCCAGGAGCAAGGGCCTGAATTCCTGAAGGGTCTTCGCCAGGAAATACATCAGGACCACCACCAGGCAATCACCCAGGAACCCGCGCACGAAGCGCAGTCCGGCTCCGTGTGTGGCGATCAGCCAGCAGGCCAGGAAACAGATGAGGGCGATGGAGAGGTAGATTCCCCTTCTTCTCAGGGGCATGACTAGTGCGGGAGGGCCTTGATCACCGCTTCCCGCGCATGCTCCAGCCAAACCTTGCGTTCCTCCGCTGTGCTGTTGGCGACCACGCTGTAGGTTTGATGCACGAAGCCAGGAACGCCACAGTAGCCGAAGATGCACTTGCCCCAGAGCGTTTCAAGGGGATCGCCGAAGACGGCCCGCTCGCGTTCCATGGGCGTGTCCGAGGTGTTGAGCACGATGGCGGTCCTGGCCTTGAGGAGTCCGCGTGGAATACCGGTGCCAGCATCACCTTCGCTGAAACGATAGGCGACGTCAGCCCGGAGCACCCGGTCCACCCAGCCCTTCAGGATCGCCGGTGGTTGCCCCCACCAGTTGGGATGCACCACGATGAAAGCCTCTGCCTCCGCCGCTTCCGCGCAGTGGCCTTCCACCAGCGGGCTTTCCGAACGGCGCATCCGGAGTTCCCGCTCATCCATGACCGGATCGAAGGCTTCCAGATAGAGGTCATGAAAGCGCACCTCGTGCCCGAGGCTCTGGCACGCGCTGGCTGCCGTGAGCGCCAGGGCATGGCAGAAGCTCCTCGGCTTGGGGTTGGCGATGATGATGGAAATCAGCATGGCGGCTCCGAGCCACCATCATATCGTCAGCAGCTTCGCTCCGGACTTCAGGACTTGCGTGAGCGGCTCGCCCCAATACTTCACCTCGATTCCGAGTCCTTCCAGCGTGGATGTCACACCCAGCTGGTCCGCGCAGGCCTTGCATGCGGTGACGTGCACCTCCGCCTCAAGAAGGTTCCGGATGCCTTTCTGCACGTCGGTATTCTCCGCCACGAGTTTGGCCGTGGCGCCCCAGATGATGACGGTGACGTTCTCCCACCAGCCGTGTTTCAGGCTGTTGAAGGCGTACATGCACACCATCTTCTCAGCCGTGATGGGGTCGGCGTTGGTCCACAGGATGTAGAGATCCAGCGAGTCGTCCATGATTACTCCGATAGTTAGGTTCCTTGCTGAGGCGGGCCGGATCCACTCAACGTCCTGCCAGCGAGTGGATGAATGTGGTTGTGAAGGCGGCGGCTTCACACGTCAGGCGTTCGCAGAGGTGAGGTGGATTCTCCGGCGTGAAGCCTTGGGGCCGCAGAATGCGGCACTGCAGGGAGCCGAAACGGTTCTCGAACGCATCAGCGAAGGACCGGCATGCGGCGGCCACTTGCGCTGGACCCCAGCCCCGCTTGCTCCCCCACAAACCGATGAACATCAAGGAGCCTTCCACCAGTCCGCACTGGGCGCCATAACCCCCGGCGCCGTGGAGGCCAAGAGCGGCGTCCAGCAGTTGTGGAGAGAGATTCATCGCATCACCTTCCGCCAGGATCTTCAACACAGTGGTCGCGCAGTTGAGATCGAGTTCCCAGTAGCAATGGTGGACGTGCATCGGAATGCGCGCGGTGGCTTCCATGTTCACTCCCCGGGAACGGGCGCGGGTTGCTGGATCCGGACACGGGCCCGTTCGGAAGCGGCGGCGGCAAACCCGCGGAGGAGAGGATGCGGATTCTCCTGCGTGGAGCGCGCCTGCGGCACGTAGAGGGTGCCGATGAAGAAGGGATGACGGGGATATTCCAGGATTCGCACCTCGCCATTCAGATCGAAGCCGCTGACCACGAGCCCTTGGGCCTCCAGCCGGGGGCGGAACTCGGGGTTGAGACCATAGCTGCAGAAGAACGGCTCCACAGCTTGATCCGTGCCATACATCGCCGCCACCTGGGAGCCCGCCACAAACCGGACCGGATGCGACTGGCCCGCAAGACTGCAGGCCAGGGGCGTGACGGCGAGACGCGGAGCATGGGGTTGGGTCTCGGCATGACCCGCGTCCAGGATTCCCAGGACATTGCGAGCGAACTCCACGACCAGATGCTGGAATCCTCCGCAGGTCCCCACCAGTGGCACCGCGTTCTCCCGGCTGAAGCGGATAGCTGCAAGGGCGCCTTCTTCGCTCCGGTAGGGGCTGCCAGGGGCGATCAGAAGGCCATCGTAATGCTCGAGCTTCTCTGCCGCGCCGGTGGCGAGCTGTTCCGTGGGAATCCATTCGAAGGATAACGGTGTCGGCAGGTGGCCCAGGGCCTCTTCCGTGTGACGGTGGACCGGGTAATCCGGATGGTAGTCGCCTATGATCGCGATCTTCGCCGCGTGCGCATTTCCGTTGGTTGTCCGAGCCATGTCGCTCCTCCCTCTGGGGGAATCCGCCCCGGAATTTCATCCTGCGCTGGAAGCATTCTTCATGTCCAATTAAACTATTCGAATGAAACCATTCAGTCTTGACTTCACGATCGACCTCCGGCGCCTGCGTGTCCTGCGCGAGCTGCAAGCGCGCGGAACGGTGGCCGCCACCGCGGAGGCGTTGCACCTCACGCCTTCGGCGGTCTCCCAGCAGATCACCAACCTCAGCCGCGAGACGGGAATTCCCCTGCTGACACCCCAGGGGCGGGGCGTGCGCCTGACACCCCAGGCAGGCCTCCTCCTCGATCATGCCGCCCTCGTGGATGCGCAGATGGAGCGGGCTCGCGCGGATCTCGCCGCCTTCCACGAAGGCCTGGTGGGCCGGGTCGCCATCGGCGGTTTCGCCACGGTCATCATCCATTTGATCGCCCCGGCCCTGATCAAACTGCGGAAGACACATCCGCGGCTCGATGTGTCCGTACTGGAAGTGGAGGCTCCGGAGTGCTTCACGCGGCTGAACGCCGGCGATCTGGATCTGATCCTCACCGTGGATTACCCCGGTGGCCCCCGCCGGCAGGACCCGCGCTACGGCCGCCGGGATCTGCTCCACGATCCCTTTCTGGTGGCCCTGCCCTCCCGGCATCCCCTCGCGCAAAGGAAGACGCTCCGGCTCAAGGAATTGGCGGATCACCCGTGGATCATGGGCGGCTCCACCGGACCCTGCCGGGAAACGGCGCTCGCGGCATGCACCAGCGCCGGATTCAGTCCGGAGATCCGGCACCGTACTGGAAGCTGGCCCTCGACCTTCGCTCTGGTGGCGGCGGGATGTGGCGTATCACTGGTGCCGCAGTTGGCCTTGCCCTCCGAACTGCCCAGGGGCGTCGTGCTGCGGTCCCTCGCGGGAAGCCAGCGGCCCAGCCGCCACATCTACGCCGCTACCCGCGCGGGGGCCGACGGATTCCCCACCTTGGTGCCCGTGCTGGAAGCGATCACCAGGACAGCGCGGGAATGGTCCGATCGGCCGAAGTGATGGGGCTGAGTTTCAGGAAGGGATGCCCCAGGCCTCGCAGACGAGACGGCTCCAGTGGTGTTCCCAGGCCCGTTTCCAGACGAAGGAACCTTCCTGCAGCTTGGATTCGATCAGGCGCTCCCGCAAACCTGCAGCAATCGGATCGACTCTCGGACCGAGCGCGGATTCAGCGGTCTTCACCATCTCCAGGAAGGCCTTCCGCTCCGCGTCGAAGTGGTCCAGGAAGCCCGGTGAATCGGGCAGCGGCGCCGATGCCTGGAAGCGTCGCCAGGTCTCGAAGACAGCCCGGGCCTTCGGATCCGAGCGCAGGGGTTCCTGCACGCGGTCCCAGCCTTCGAGCCGTGGGGCTTCCGCCTCCGCGCGGCGCAAGGCTTCCCGCAGTTTCATGATCTTGTCCACATCCTTGGCCAGATGGGAAAGGGCCACGAAGGTCCGGGGTTTCGGACGCTTGGCACGGCGCTCGAAATAGGTCTCCATGGCGTTCACGATGCATTCGGCAGGAATGCTTCGTTCATCCCAGCCCATGAGCTGGGCGAAATCCTCGCGGCTCAGAAAAGCCGATCGCCCATGGAGTTGATAGGCCCACTCGGCCTCGATCCAGTCCAGTTCCTCGCGGGTGTAGGCCACGGCTAGGCGGCCGTCCGACGGTTCATGCTCGCTCCCTTTCCCTTGGATTCTATCCTCGCGCGGTAGACTGGAGGCAGGGAGCCTGCTGTGCCGATCCGTGACCAGATCCGTTACAAGAGCCGAAGGGAGATCGAGAAGCTGCGGGAGGCCGGGCGCCTGGCGGCGAACGCCCTGCGGGTGGCGGCCCGGGCCGTCAAGCCGGGCGTCTCCCTGCTGGACCTGGACAAGGTCGCCGAGACCTACATCCGCAAGCAGGGCGGCGTACCCAATTTCAAGGGCTACCACGGGTTCCCCG